>NZ_JAMCCR010000011.1:0-145977 GCF_023371075.1 Pseudomonas sp. GX19020 | reverse complement strand
GGGTCTGGCGGGTCTGGCGGGTCTGGCGGGTCTGGCGGGTCTGGCGGGTCTGGCGGGTCTGGCACATCAGCTTTCCCCCGCTTCGCGATTGGGAAGTGCAATGCGCGCCCACTCCACCGGGAAGATCAGTGCCATCTGCTCCGCATAGAAGGCGCGACTTACCGTTGCCTTGTTGCCTGCCACGCCGTCATAGGCGGAGAGACCGGATTCCAGCGGGAACCCGGCCCAGACCCGTGCGAGATTGTCCATGAACCGGGACGGAGTGATCTGCCCTGTCGCAAACGCCGAATATCCGGCGTCCATGATCAGGACATTCGCCAGGGTGTCCTGAAGGGGTGCGTCGAACAGTGCGTCGGCTGGCAGTCCGGTCTTGTGGATTAACCGCTCAAGCGTATCCGGGACGATCTGGTAGCGTCCGATGGCATGATGCTGGCCCGGGGTCGCGGCAATCCAGCTTTGAATTTCCGCAAGCGTCATCTGACTTGGCAGCTTTGGAGGCGGGATGCGGGCGCTTTCGTGCCAGGCATCGTAACCTGCTCTGCGGCTCTCAGCGTGCTGGATCAGGGCACGGAGCTTGACCAGCGCATCGCTGCCGGTGGGAAGGAGGAACTCCGTTCTTCCCACCGGCAGCACAACCCTGTTCGATGGCGCATCGAACGACGATGCGACCACGAGGCCGGCAAAGCTCGATCCGGCAGCTGCCGCACGCGGTTCAACGGGCCGCGTGTCGAAGGACGACCCCGATTTCCATCCGTCAGCAGTCGCTGATGTCGCCAGAAGCACGGTCAGGAGGCATCCGCCAACGCCAGCGAGCAAGATGGCGGGGCATGCCAGAAAATGGCACCCCACCCTCCAGAAACAGCAAAAGTTCCACACCTGACGCAGCAATGCTGCATGGCGCCCTTGGCGCCAGTTTTTTACATTAGATTCAGATAGTTGTGACTTTGTGCGCGACAAGAACGCGGAAAATCTGCCCTGACATGACTTCGATGTCGTGACACGAATAATATGCAGCAAAAACAATGCGATATCTTTCTGTGCCCATCTCGTGGCATCTCCGTGGATCAGGATGGCACGGTGCTTCAGGACAAAACGCGGCTGTAAAGGCCGGCAAATGTTAGTCATTTTCGCGCTCCAAGTCCCTTTCAGGCGCCTTTTCTGAAGACAGGTCGTCGGTGGATCCTTCCGTGCGATTGGGCTGCTCGCATACCGTCTCATCCTGGCTGAGAGACGGGTCCTCGCTTCTCTCTCGGTCCGTGGCAGGGCTCTGGATCAATTCGCTGAGGATCCGCTCTTCCTCCTCCAGCGAGAACTCCGGAATTTCCAACCCCTCGCGTTGCCGCCAGAGCGCCATCGTGGCGCGGAGTTCCATAATCGCGGGAAGGGCCTTGTCGTAGAGACGCTCGGCTTGCTCTGTACTGGTGGCTCCCGAGATGATGAGCACGCGCCGGATAACGTTCAACTCGCGCACCGTCTGGCCGACCGTCATCATCAGTCCCCGCATCCCGTCATTATGAGCAGTCAGGAGCGTGAAGAACCGGGCATCCAGGGTTTGGAAAGCCTCGGTGAGGCGCCGGTTTGTTGCTCGCTCAATGGCCAACTCGTTCTGGATCCGAACAATCCCGGCCTCCAGGTGATCCGGGCGGGATATTTCACCGGGTGGGGTTTGCTCTGCGGTCAGTGCCGTGGCGACTTGTCCGAGCACGAAGCGGTAGCGGTTGTCTATATTGTCGCGTCTCATCGAATGGGCCCTTCTTTGGTTTTCTGCATCTGTTCGATCTCCTTGATGGTGATTGCTGCCTCGCGATCATTGCGCTCGGCAGGGCGGTCAGTTGGCTTCAGGTTTGCCCATTGCTCGCGCATGATTTCTTCGGCGTTGCCGGGATCTCTGGCGGGTTGGCGGTCAGGCGTTGCGCCGGGAGGACGGGCTGACGGTGGTGGCGTTCGGAGATCGGGTGAGGCGGCGGTATGGCGGTCCAACCCGGTGGCGGGCTCTTGGTGGTGCCCCCTTGCTTCGCGTTGCAATTCCGATTTTGCCCGCTCCTGCGCCTCGTCGCGCAGTCGCTGTTCATAAGCGTCAAGGGCTGCGGGCCGTTCGCCAGTTTCTTTCTCGATCCGATCAGCAAGTTTGGCCGCATCGGTTGTAACCAGCATCACGTGGTCTCTGGCGCGCGAGAGGCCAACATAGAAGGATTTACGGGTACTGAGCTGTTCCGCCGCCATCATGGCGACAATGATCCGGTCCACCGTGGCGCCCTGGAAATCGTGAGCGGTCGCGGCGTAAGCATGGTCCAGCCCGCGCGCAGCCATGCTGTCGAGAGGCAGCACTCTTTTGGAACCGTCATCCAGCCGGAGCGCAATCTGGCGCTTTCCAACGCCCGTGACCGTCCCTCTGGCACCGTTGGCGATGCGGCTCTCGCTGTCCGTTATGGCAAACTTAACCCTGTCACCGGCTGCGAACTGCCGCTCCACCTGTTCGTAGGCGACGAGGCTGGTCGCAGCCTTCCCTCCAGGTGCGAGGGGAACACGAACTGCGGGACCGCCGGTCTCGGGTTCGAGGGTAATCGTGTTGCTGCGCGTGCTGGCATCGGTGACGCGGTAGACCGTACTGGCGACAAGCCCGGCGGATTTGATATCCCGGATCGGTACCACCACATCGCCTGAGCTATAGCTCATGGCCTCCGCAGCCTCCGCTCGGGTAAATGACAGTGGAGAAAGGCTCTTGAGGGCCCTATCCGTCGCGCCAATCCGGCCCTCGCTCCGAAGACCTTCGCGGATTTCGGCATTCACTGCCTCGCGCACTGCGTTTGTCAGTACAATCAGACCCGTCTGTTCGCGTGCGGCGCGTCCGAGGCTGAGCCAGGATTTTGCGACTGTGTTGGTAAACTTCTCACCCCTTGCCGGGGTCGTTACAGATCCGATCTTCTCGAAGGCGGCCTGGATCTCGCCACGGATCGAGTGCAGGACTGCATCCTTAAGCGCGCCATCCCGCTGGCGTTGGATATCGGCCATCAGCGCTGTTGGCATGCCCGCACGCTGTAGTTGCGCGAAGGGGGTGCCGGCGGCCACGGCGTCAAGCTGCCTGACGTCGCCCAGAAGGACTACCCGTGCATAACCCGCACTGTTGGCGCGGGTCATCAGGTCGCGCATATCCGATGTGCCGATCATCGAGGCTTCGTCGATGACCAGAATGGTTTTCGTCTTGTCGGCGGGATCACGTCCGAGATCGGCATCGAGTTTGAAGCGCGCGATCGTCCGCGAGCCGGGCAGAACCTTCTCAAGCTCGCCAACAGCACGGTTGGTCGGAGCGGCGCCTTCGACGGTATAGCCGAAACGTTCCGCGTAGCTGCGAAGCTGCTCGACCATGTAGGTTTTGCCGGTACCGGCATATCCCTGAACACCGACGAAGCGCCCGGAAGAAGAGAGCCCCATGAGGATGGCATCGCGCTGGCCTTCGGTAAGGCTGCTCTGGCTCAGACGCTCGCGCAGCGTTGCCACCCCGGTCATCTTCAGGCCGCCGTTCTCGCGCAGCCGGTCGGGCAGGGTGATGCCACCCTCACGGCGCCCCGCGCGGAACTCTTCCTGGACCCGTATTTCTGCCGCGAGCGTGGCATCATCGGTGTAGCGGGACAGGATCGCAGACTCAGTTCGGCTTTGGGGCGTCACGCGGGTATCAACCCGCTCCGCCACCCAGGCATTGCGGCTGACTTCTTTCCAACCCTCGCCATCGCGCACTTTGACGGGATCCGAAGTCACAACCTTAAGTGTCAGGCTATCGCCAATCGCGGCCCCGGCCCTCTCCATGGCTCCGGCCAACCCCACGCCCCAGAATGTCTTCTCCCCGCCCTGCGTCTGCAGGGTGACAAAATAGCTGTCCTTCTTCCCTTCCTGGTGCCTGTAGGGCGCAGTCCCATGCGCGCTCAGTGTGCCCTGGATGCCATCAATTCGGGGCACAGTGCGCGCGGTTTCGCGCAATTCGTGGAGATGGACCGGCACCAGCCGACCCTCGGCCTCCTTGCGCAAGATCGCATCTTCAAGGAGATCATGGCCGACCTCGCTGTTGCGGTTCAGCGCTGCCTTCAGCAGATCATCTGCCGAGTAGACGGCATTCCTTTCGCTGACATGGCGGATGGCGAAGTCTACGACCGCTCCGGCCCTGTCTTCGTCACTCACGATGACCGGGCCGGACCGTGTCATGCCAGGCAGCTGCAGAGCTTTCGACAGGGCGGCAGTGTCGCGGATCTGCTCGAGATCGCTCCTGGAGATACCAAGATCCCTGGCTTCTTTCAGCCAGGCTGTATGAAGTTCCGTGCGGTCAATGCCGTTGTGTTTGTTCTTGCGGGTTGCCAGCGCGGCCAGGGCGGAATCTTTCGCAGTGGGCTCGGCACCGTAATCCTTCAGGGCCGCTTCGATCTCCTGACGGCGCTTCGAGAACCCCTCAATCAGAGTCTGCGGCACGCCCCGGATTTCCACGATACCTGCCGTCCCAACGCGGTCGACGGCATAACCGAGCTCGGTCAGGCTACGGGCAAGCCCGTTGCGGTAGATGCTGCCAAGCAGCATCTTATTCTCGTAGAGGGCTTCGTTGGTCAGGGCCGTCCAGCGACCATCTGCACCAAGAACCATGTTCTGGATGACCGCATGTGTGTGAAGCTGCGGGTCGAGAGCACGGGAGGTATCGTGACGAAAGAGCCCGGCGATCATCTTGCCGCGGACCGGAACGATCTCACCACTCACCTCACGCCGGGTGAAGACAAAGCGATCTTCTGCAACAGCCATCGCAAGCCGGACCGCCTTGTCATGGGCGGCGATGATGCGGTCATCCCCTGCGACAAGGGCCATGATCGAGACGGACTTGCTGGCAGAGAAGGTCAGGTCCAGCCCGGGCCGGTGTTGACGCTCGCCATCGACCCACCGGCCAAGGGCGGGGCCCTCTTTCCAGTTCCCCTGTGCATCGCGCTCCAGTGATGGCGCATGCCCATTCAGCATGTCGGAGAAAAGTTGATCGTCAACCCGGTCGCGAAACGTCTCCATGCCGATATCGGCGAGATGCTCAGCGGCTTCGCCAAACCAGGAGGCGGCAGCCTGTGCTTCCGGGCTGCCAGCGACGTAATAGCCTTCAGCCCTGTAGTAGCCGCTGGCAGCGGCCCCGGCGGAGACATTGCTGAGGGACATCATAGCAGCGCGCCACGATCGTCCATGATGAGGGAAAGTGGGTCATCCTGCTGATCCGGACTCTCCTCTTCGGCGGGTTTCACCTCGACGAGGGCTTCCAGAATTGCCGAATAGGATGGGACGTCCGGTGCGCCCTCAGATCGCACGTTCTTTCCACGCGTCGAGACCATTCCATGCGTGTTAGGGGTGACGCGGTAGCTGGGATTGGTCACGCCGCTCAGCCGCTGGCGGTAATAATGATCCCAGAGCAGTTCGGCTGGCATCCCTGTGAGAGGGGCTTGCAACTGGCCGGTCTGGGCATCGAACTCTTGCTGTTCGCCTTGTTTCCTCCAGCGATAGAAGGCGTCTATCTGCTGCTCGGGCGGCCATGCGGACCACTTTGAGCGCTGTTCCTCTTCTACCTGATGGATCAGGTCTGGCGCGAAATGCGCGGGCAGGGAGGGTGATGCCGGACCGGGGGCAGGGGCCTTCACTGGATCCATACCGTCAAGATCAAAGCCGGTGCCATTATAGGGGATAAACTTTTCCGCCTTCGGTGTGATCACCACCGGCTCGAACAGGACCTTCGCTGTCGGCGCATCATAGGCAAAGCGAATGAAGGCCTCGAACTGGGGCAGGGCCTGGATTTCTGAAGGCGTGACGATGGGTCGCTCGACGCGCTGGCTCATGAAGGCCACACCGTCCCGGCTTTCATGGGCACCGAAGCTGAGATTCTCGCGCTGCTCGATCAGGTCCTCAAAGCCAAGTGAGTCCGAGAAGAGCTTAGCCGTCCGGGCATCAGGCGTGTTGAAGACGATCCGGTTGTTCAGCGTGCCCGCAATCGATTGGGCGGCTTTTTCGCCGTAAATGTCTTCAAGCTGAGCATAGACCTGGTAGCCCAGCACGAAGGCACCACCGAACTGCCGAACCTCCGCCAACTTGGAGACAAGGAAGGGCAGACGGTTCAGCGTCGGAACTTCGTCGAGGAAAAACCACAGGCTGGGATCGCGCCGTTCCTCACAGGTCATCAACGCATTGGCGGCCACCTCGACTGCGGTGCTGATGACATTGCGCGTTGCGGCCGAATGCTCGGCATCGCCGGTCAGGA
This sequence comes from Pseudomonas sp. GX19020, assembly GCF_023371075.1. Lineage (NCBI taxonomy): Bacteria > Pseudomonadati > Pseudomonadota > Gammaproteobacteria > Pseudomonadales > Pseudomonadaceae > Pseudomonas > Pseudomonas sp. GX19020. Next base: position 139,715 of record NZ_JAMCCR010000011.1, on the reverse strand, counting down.
ACACGAAGCCCGGTCGGTCGGCCTTGACCCATTGCCGGATCGAGAAGGGCTCTCCATCATCGCGCAGGAATTCGAGGAACCGCAGTTCCGCAATCATATTGGCGCGGATGGACGCCGAGGTCTTCTCGACATGAGGGCCGAAGAAATGCGCGCCGGGCGTACCGGCGAGCAGCCGCGCCAGTTCATCGGCTGAGATCGTCATGATGGCTTTGCGCAGATCGGCGTTCGTCGGCGTCTTCGCTTTGATCAGCGATCTTGCGGCATATTCAAAGACAAGGCGCGCGGTCTGGCTCCAGAACGGATCGCCCTGGTTAGGCTTTTGCGGGATCATCACCTCCGCGATCTGAGCTAGGGCTTCCGGTGTGCGGGCCTCGAAGAACGGCGACCAGACCCTGGACCTCGCATCGAAGGGATTGATGATGACATCGGTTTCCGGATCGTAAAAATCGCGAACAAGCCCCCCCATGCGATCATAGATCACCGCTCTGCCGCCCCGTTCGCGGATCGTGGTCAGAAGTTCCTTGATCGCATTGGTCTTGCCGACCCCGACCGTCCCGAAAATCCCGGTCTGCGCCTCTACGGCATTTGGCGGAAATGGAATGTTCGCAATGGTATAGAGTGCTTTCTTGTCATTCGATCTGATCCGTGCCCGGTAGCTGCGCCACTTGCGGGCAGACCATTTTACCAGTTCTGGCTGGGAGATGAGACGGCTGCCCCGGACATGCTGGTTTTCGCCAAGGCGCCGCCCCGCCCATGCAAAAACACCGATGCTGACCACGAGAGCAACGCCTGCCGGCAGAGCAGCGACCCATGCCAAATGGCCCGCATTGTCACGATAGCGCTGCGCGAGAGCTGCCATGCGCGCATCCCGGCTGATTTCTAGTGAGGTGCGGGTCCGCCGTTGCGACAGATGATCAGTATAAATGATTGGCTTTGAAGGGTTTCCGGCGCTGATGTTGTACTCGGCAAGCCAGGTCGCCATCGTCTCCCGCATGTACCTGATCTCGTAGTTCAGCGCGATCAGGACGCAGTAGCTGAGGGTAAATGCTCCGATTGCCATGATCGCTGAGGTCCGGGCGACCTGGGCCGCCATTCGCCACCAATGCTGCGTTGTCTGGCCGCCGCGGACGAAGCGAGCGGGGTGATTGGTACGTTTCGCCATGACATGGCATCCTTGAATCACTTTTCAATACAACAAAACATATCTATATCAATAATAGAATGTTAAACTTGAAATGAAGCGCAAGCGCGGTCCGCCAAGCCAGCCACATATGACCCGTGAGGAGAATGGTGGAATGGCAAGCAATGCGCGGGCTTCAGCCCGCTTGAGACCTGTCGTCGGCAAGGCAGCTGTCTTGGCGGTGGGGCTGGCTTTTGGCGGAATGGCCGCAGCAGAGGGCGTGGGAGAGCAGGATCTCCGCGTTGACTATTCGCCCGAGTTTGGGGCGGGAGTTAGGGCTTATCTTCTCGATAACCCTGAAGTGGTCCTCGAGGTGTTCACCATCCTTGAGCAACAGGAAACCGCGAAGAAGGGCCAGGCCCAGATCGTTTTGATCGCTGAGCATGCGGAGCAGCTCTTTGCGGGTGGAGATGCCGCTAAGGGCAATCCATCGGCGCCGATCAGGGTTGTGGAGTTCTTCGATTATTCATGTGGTTACTGCAAAGCAGCCCTTGCGGAGGTCACAACGGCGCTTGAGGGCAGGGATGATGTGGCTCTGATCCTGAAAGAGTTCCCGATCCTTGGGCAGGCTTCCGAGAATGCAGCGCGGCTGGCGATGGCTGTTCGCGCTGAGCATGGCGATGCGGCCTATGTTGCTTTCCACAACGCGCTGCTGGGGCAAAAGGGAGCGCTGAATGATGCCACACTTGCCACTCTGGCAGGCGCAGCCGGATATGATTTCGACGCTCTGATGCAACGCGGTCGCGGCGCCGACATCAGAGCGACGATCGCAGCCAATAAGCGTCTGGCTCAGGCACTCAGCATCAACGGAACACCTGCATTCGTCTTCGAGGACGAGCTTGTCGGAGGAATGATGCAAGCTGATCGGCTGATCGCCAGCTTCGATCGGGTTGCCGCAAGACAGGCGCAGTAGGCCCCTGTTCTGGCATGACACCGGATTCGCGTAATCTGGATTATGTTAAATAAATCAATATATTAGGATGCAATCCCCATGATTTGCACGAAAATGGCTCCCTTGGCAATGGCTCTCGCTCTGGCGGGTTGTGTGGCCGGAGGCGGCGGAACAGCAACCGATATGATCAGCGCGACCACGGCGCTGAACGGTCTCAGCGCTGCAAAGGAGCCACCATCGAAGGAGGACATGGCTCTGAGCTGCACACAGGTTGGATCGCGTCTTTCCAATCTCTATGGCCGATACAGCGAAATCGAGCGCGAACAGCGTGCGCGTCAGCGGCAGTCGGAGCTTGTCGGCGGGATCGTCGGCATCGGCGCGACCCTCGCCGGCGGGTCTGCGCTGGCGAATGCAGGTTCTGTGAACGCCATTCGCAATGTCGGTGTGGCAACCAGCTATGGTCGGGCGGCTCTGACCGGCCTCGCCTCGCAGGAAAGCAGCACACAGCAGTTGAAAGATGTGAACGATTCCATGCTGATCGCGCAGCGCATCGCGCAGCTGGAGAAGGTTAAGTTCGACAAGGGCTGCAAGTGATGCTGTTCCCCGAGATCGGACACAATGGGTTCTTGCTCACCGTGGCCGGTCTCGCCACCGCCACGACCCTTCTGGTCTGCGCGATCATCAAGGCCAGGTTCGAGCGATCCTATGCGGCTCGCACCGTCCTGAACAAGTCAGAGCGCAGTCTGTTCACTATCATCGAGCGGACCCTGAGCGGGATCCCCTCGCGCCCGAGGCTGCTCTGTCAGGTCTGCTATGGTGAATTTCTGTCCAGCCCGAGCAAACGGGCCTTCTGGCGCATCAATGCCAAGCGGGCAGATTTTCTGATCGTAGACCGCGAGTTCAAGCCGCTGGCCGTGATCGAGTATCAGGGCCGGGGTCATTACGGCAGCAACCGAAAAACTGCAGCAAATGCCAAAGCGCGGGACCGCATCAAGCGGCAGGCTTGTGTCTCAGCGGGCATCCCATGGATCGAGATCCCCGCGAGTTACGACGCAGACGGGCTACGCGCCGAACTTGTCGCGCTGCTCTGCCCCCCTCCACCACAAAGAGAGAAGGAAGAAACGAATGTCAGAGGTTTTATCCGTAACCACGCCGGTCAAAACCCGTGATGACAAGACGCGGTTCCGCCAGATCGGGGCGGCTTACCGCGCGCGGGAGGGACAGAACTTCGCCTTCAAGATCACGCTCGATGCCACGCCCTTGAATGGTGAGCTGCTGGTCTTCGCGCCTAAGGATCAGGACGGCCGCCCTGCCCTCGATGCCAGTGGCTTGCCGGAGGAATTGCGCGTCACCACCCCGGTTAAAGGAGTCGATGATCGTGTCCGGTTCCGTCCGATCGGCATCGCCTTTGCAGCAAAACCCGGTCAGAACTTCATGTTCAAGGTTTTGCTGGATGCAGCGCCGGTCAATGGCGAGTTGGTTCTCTTCGTGCCGAATGAGAGCGATGGCCAATGACATTCGCGGCCGTCGAGAGTGATCTGCGTTTCCTGTTCCTCAACCTTTCTGGCGAAGCGCACAGCGCCGTGATCTGGGCGGCCGTGCTTCTCTACTATTCATGTCTGATCGTCCTGACCGAAGGCGTGTTACAGCGCGCCTTTGGTCGCCCGGTGCGCTGGCGCCGATCATTCGGCGGAGCAGGACGCAGGTTCTTTCTTGAGCCGGGCGTCCACCCCCAGGAGCTTAGGCTGAGAAGAATGGTCATGAACGATGCGGCCACCGCGCGCAGGCTCATGGCGCTGGAGGTGACGCGAGGCGCACCAAGTTGGGCCGCTGCTGCCGAATGGGCTGCAGATCGCCTGGTCAGGGAGAGAAGCTGATGACATATTCGGAAAGCGCCGAAGGCGTGATCATCACCAAGGCCCGGGCGCTGCGGGAGCTGCAAAGGCATGGGATTTTCCGCGAGGAAGATATTGCGGAGTTTCTTGCCGATTGTGGAGACAAGGCCGCTTACGACGCTGGCGATGTCCTGCGCTGGTTAGGCTACTGACGCGGAGGGCGGGGCACGCCGAGTAAGCGCGCGCCGCTGCCCCTCGGCTGCGCGGCGACCGCTCAATTACCGTTCCGGGCCTCTTCGTACGTGATCTCGAGACGATCTGCGGCGGCATGCAGCGCTTTGCCAAAGGCCATGTTCGAGTGTTCGGCATATGCCTTTATTTCGGGGGTTTCTGCCGCCTCGATCAACGCCGCAAAGTGCTCTTCCGAGAGCTGGCTCGCACCGGCCACGGCTGCCAGATAGGAATCTTCAACATATCCGGTGCGCAAATCGCCCGCACTTAGCTCCCATGCGCGCGCATCTTCCGCGCCGATGATCGGGGTCGCTGCGATCACCATGGCACGGAAATAGACGTCCATGATCAGATCCGCGCGGTTGGCATCGCCCTGACTTGCCTTGAGCCTGTCAAACTGCGCCTTGCGCTCCGGGGATGCGGCCTCGAGATATGCCTTTCCGCGGGCGACGCGCGCTGCCTCGTCACCCTCCTCATCCGCCGCACTGCCAATGGCCGCGATCTCCTTTCCTATGTCAGAGTCGAGAAACTCCGCCATCGCCAGCTTGCTTTCACTTGAGAGGACGGGCTCCAGCGCGGCCAGATAATCCGCCTCAAGCAGGTCCGGTGCGAAGGCCTGATCAATCGCGGTGTCCCAGTAACCGACATACTCCTCCGGAAATCCAATTTCCGGCCTGAGGACCACCTTCAGGCTCTCACCGACACTGCTCAGCGCCTCAAATTCCTTCGCCTTAACGGAGAGGTCCCGCAAACCCGGGTCCTGAGCGGCGCCGACGGATGGCATACATGTCACCACAGCGATAAAGGCTGCCGATGTGATCCGCCGGAAGGTCTGAAAAGTCATAGCACGGTCTCCTGATAAGCTCTGAAGGGCAAGTTCTCAGGATAGGACGTTTGTGGCCTGAGGAGCTTTTGCCCAAAACCCTTTGGAAATACCGTCCCCCGAGGACGCGGCTTCAAATCCCTCTCGCCTGGGGCCTCTTGGGGACATGTTATATGTCCGGTTTTGCACGGGACGGATCAGCTCACTTGCGTCGCGCATGCTGCGTTGAGAATGCGACTCATACCGTGGATCCGGCTGTCACAATGCAGGGAAGACGATGAGCACCATTGGAACCATATCCGCTGGCGAATACTTCCATAAACTGGATTCATCGAAATTCGGAGACGGGACAGGATCATGGGCCAGCTGATCAACGGAAAATGGACCAGCGGGGACGTTATAAAACGAGCGAAAGATGGCCAGTTCCATCGCCAGGACTCAGGTTTCCGAAGCTGGATCACGGCGGACGGCTCAGCCGGCCCCGGCGGAGAACCGGGCTTTGCGGCGGAGGCCGGGCGCTACCATCTCTATGTAAGTCTGGCCTGCCCCTGGGCGCATCGGACCCTGATCACGCGCCGTCTGAAGGGCCTTGAGGACCTGATCAGTGTCAGTGTGGTCAATTGGCTGATGGCGGATCAGGGCTGGACCTTTGCTCCTGCACCCTGCGTTGCGGGGGATCTGCTCCATGACACGAAGTTTCTGCACGAAATCTATACCCGCGCGGAGCCCCGCTATACCGGCAAGGTGACCGTTCCGGTGCTCTGGGACAAAACGCGGAACACGATTGTGTCCAATGAATCCGCGGAGATCATCCGCATGTTCAACAGCGCTTTTGACGCCGTCGGAGCGAACGGACGAGACTTCTATCCCGTGGCGCTGCGCGGAGAAATCGACACAATCAATGATCGCGTTTACCGGGATCTGAACAACGGCGTTTACCGCGCCGGCTTTGCTGGCAGCCAGGCCGCCTATGTGGAGGCGGCGGAAGCCGTCTTCGAGACGCTGGACTGGCTCGAGGGCCGCCTCACGATAAACAGGTGGCTGACCGGTGACAGCCTGACAGAGGCGGATATCCGGCTATTCACCACACTCATCCGGTTCGATGCCGTTTATCATGGTCATTTCAAATGCAATCTGCGCCGCATCTTGGATTATGAGGCCATTTCGCGCTTCCTGAGCGAGTTTCTTGCCGTTCCGGGCGTTAAGGAAACGGTGAATATGGAGCACATCCGGCGCCATTATTATGAAAGCCACCGGCAGTTAAATCCGGGCGGCATTGTTCCGATCGGGCCCGAGCTGCCATTCTGAGCGGACAGCTCAGAGCGCGTCAGATTCTCCACAGCACAGCTTCCATACAATGCGGCAGTGCCACCACGGGAGAATTGGCCATGCCGGTCGGACATGGCCAGTCAGGATTCACTCAGATGGCGAAGTCTTCCAGCGCTTTGCCGGAGGCCAGCGCGTCCGCGATCCAGCCCGGCTTACGCCCGCGTCCGCTCCAGGTGATCTCCGGGTTTTCCGGGTGCCGGTATTTGGCCTCGGCCGGCGTCTTTTTGCGGGCGGGGCTGGCACCAAGCACCTGCTCAAGGCTGAAGCCATGGCTGCGTGCAACGGCCTCCAGCTCGGAGCGTGCTTCGGCCAGCTTCCGGTCCTGATAGCCGGTGATTACCTTGGCGATGTCCTTCTCGAGCTTCTTCAGCTCCGGCAGGGACAGGTCATCGAGATTGATATCGGACATTTGTGCCTCACGCTTACATTGGCATGAGCATTAAACCGATGTGCCGCACACAACAAGCTTGATCCCGAATTCGCATCCTTACGTCTGCCCGCCAGTCCGTTGCCCAGTGAGCCAAGCCGCTGCTTATGGCGACCGTCCTCCCTGTGACGCTTCTCACACGCCGCCCAAGAGCGCGGCTTAACATGTGACCGGCATCCGCCCATCAGGAAGAAATGTTCGATTTAGGAAAGTGGCTAACAGGAAGCTCCCGGACTATCTATCGCGACGGGCAGCAGCAGTCAGCATGGCGTTGATGTTGAAATATGACAACCAGAACTCGCTGATTCAGGAAATTCCGCCGGTTGCAAACAGCGAATTGTTCGCTTTCTATATGCCGCGCGTGGGCGACTTCTCGGGTCGCTGCTTTATTATTGGTTAATTCAGGGAATACAAAATGGCTACCGGAACTGTCAAATGGTTCAATTCTGACAAGGGCTACGGCTTCATACAGCCGGATGCAGGCGGCGGGGATATCTTCGTCCATATCACCGCGGTTCAGGCCGCAGGCATCCGTGATCTGTCGGACGGCCAGAAAATCTCCTATGAGCCGGAAACGGGGCGCAACGGCAAGACCAGCGCGATCAATCTCCAACTGATCTGATCGTAAGGGCAATCAGGCGACAGTCTAGCCCCCAGGCATGGCATGGATCGGGGCCTCTTCGATGCACAGTTCAGATCCTGCTATGCGCTCCCCGGTGAAAACCGGGGAGCCTTGCCTCACCAAAAGCGCTCAGTCGAACTGTAGTCTCACCACGCTCTCGTCACCCCTTTTCCCTTCGCCATTTTTTTATCGTGACAAAGAGGGCCTTGCGGCCGGCGTCATAGGTAAAGCTGTTCGGGTGATCCGGCAGAGCGATGGTCTGCAGCGGCGCATAGCTTTCGCCATCATACACCCGGACAGTGCCATCTTCGCGGCTGGACACGAAAATTCGGCTCCCATCCGGATCGAAGAAGGGCGCGACCGGCCCACTGAGGCCACCGATATGGCTTAGCGTCTCGCCGCTTTCAGCATCGAGGATCAGCACTTCATTTCTGGTAGCCTTCAACTGATAGGCGGGGATCAGGTCCTCGCGCATGCCGGTGATAAACTCATTGCCCTGATCCGTTGCGATCAGCCGGTTGAGTCCGGCATCCAGCCCAAGGTTCACAGCAGACACCGTCCCCGCACGAGCGCCGCTAAGTGGCCTTTGTCAGCCGGCGCGGGGAATGCCTGGCGTCTGCCGCGCGCAGACTTGCAGACCAAGTAATCATTGCACTCGGAACTGCTTAGTGCTGCCAAAAGAGATAGCTGCCACCGTTGATATGAGAGGTCGTGCGGCGGCCTCGGTATTCTCCGTTCGAGGTCTGGACCAGATTGGCTGGCGTCGAGCCTCAGAAATGGGGTCTAGGTGTTAAGCACGGGAGCGGAATCGAGCAGCGGCGCGGCATCATCATCTGTATCCATCAGCTCTGCGATGCGCAGCAGCGCGGAGCCTATCATGAGCTGTTCCCACTCTGGCAAGCTTTCTAGTTTCGATGAGACCTCTGCTTGCAGTGGATCTGGCGCGGCTTCGAGTGCTTCTCTTCCTGCGTCGCTCAGCGACAACAGGGTCTGGCGGCGATCAGTTCCAGGGCGACGACTAAGAAGCCCTCGTGCCTCGAGCCTCTGAATCATAACAGTGGCTGTCGCCTGGTTCACGCCAAGTCCCTTCGCGAGATCCCGCGCCATCCTTTCCGCGCCGTCCAAATGCTGGAGAAGCATAAGCTGTGACGAGGTGAGACCAGTTGTCGCCTTGAGGCTGCGTTCCCTGGCCTCGACCGCACGGAGGATGCGACGCATAGAACTGAACGTCTGTCGAGTAATCGGCTGCATCGATTTGCCCATCATGTTGCGATGCCATCATCGCCCACTATCGCCAGAACTTACAGGATGAAACCAGCGAATATTTATTCGTATGAGCAACTTTTTATCTCCGAGGTTCTAATAATTATCCATTAAAAACAGATTGTTAATATAAAACTGCGACTTACTTGACATCATTATGCTTCGTGCTACGAATTAATATGCATCCTTCGCCCCTCCCCTGCACGCCGGTGGGGCCATGAATGACTGAAGGGAAATTTCATGAAGATCTTGCCACTTGGGCGCCGTGTTGCGGTAGCTGCATCCATTCTTGCCATAGGTGTTGGTCATGCTATGGCGGGGCAACTCGAAGACCGCATCGGGGCCGGAGACCCAATCCGTATTGGATTTGCGAACGAAACACCGTTTGCCTACCCAGGTGAGGGCAACTCGCCGGAGGGCTTTGTGAATGCCCACACGCTCGGCGTGCTCAAGGCCATGGGTTACGAAAACATCGAGGTCGTGGTCATGGACTGGGGCGGGCTGATCCCGGCACTGAACGCGGGCAGGATCGACATCGTTACCGGCGGCCTCAATATTACCGGAAGTCGCTGTGCGAATGTGGCTTTCGCGGAGCCAATGTTGCAGGCGGGTGATGCGTTTCTTGTGCCCACAGGAAACCCGAAAGGCATCAATACCTACGCTGACCTGGTTGCACTAGAGGGGGTGTTTGTAACCGGATCCGGTTACAACACGGTCGAGATTGCGCGGAAAGAGGGCGTGCCGGATGCAAATATTATGCAGGTTCCCGGCAACTCGGAGATCGTGGCGGCGCTGACTGCCGGGCGCGCTGACGCGGGCGGCGTAACACACTTCTCTGCTATAGCGCTTACCGAAGGACGTGATGACTTAGAGGTTTCTGACGTTTCGCAAATGCCGGACTGGACCATAAATTGGGCGGCGGTGGCATTCCGTAAGGATGACAGCGACTTCGTCGAAAAGTTCAATGAAGCACAGGCGGAATTTCTCGGTTCTGACGCGATGCTTCAGGCCGTTGCCCCTTATGGCTACACCGAGGCGAACCTGCCTGGAGAGCAGACAGCCGCCTGGGTTTGTGAGAACCGATAAATAGTATGACAGTTCTTTGCACCGCCGGAGCGTCCGGCGGTGCATCGTTTCCTCCGGCCGATGACTGGGTACCTGGACCCGGGAAAGAGCGAGCTTGACCTTCATAGAATTTCTGACCGAATACGGTCCCCGCCTGCTATCGGGAGCCCTTGTAACCATACAGCAAACTGCCCTGGCTGCGATCCTGGCGATCATCATCGCGCTGGCTTTCGGCTTGCTCAGGATCTCGCGCCGTGCGCCACTCAGGGCGATCGCTACCTTCTATATTGAGATCTTTCGAGGCACCTCGCTTCTGGTGCAGTTGTTCTGGATTTTTTATGTCATGCCGCTGTTCGGCGTGACGGTTCCAGCCTTTGCCGCAGGGTTTCTGGCAGTCGGAATGAACTTAGGTGCTTATGGCGCAGAGGTTGTCCGAGGTGCAATCCAGGCTGTGCCAAAAGGTCAGTGGGAGGCCGCTATTGCAATCAGCCTGTCGCCGGCCCGCCGAATGTGGAGGATCATTCTTCCCCAGGCTTTGATTATCATGCTGCCTGCATGGGGCAATCTCATGATCGAGGTGCTCAAGGGGACAGCTCTTGTCGCTATGATTTCCGTCACGGACCTTATGTTCGAAGCGCGTCAGATCAATGCATCAACGTATCTTTCTGCACAGATATTCGGAACCGCCCTATTAATATACTATATCCTTGGGCGCTTCGGAATTACTCCGCTAATGCGGTTCATTGAGAAGATTCTGGCCCGCAAGGTTGGGAGGCAGCTCCCGTGAACTGGCAATGGAATTTCACATGGGAGATACTCCCCCGACTTATCGAAGCAACCGGGCTGACGCTTCTGGCCGCTCTGATAGGATATGGTATCGCTGTGTTCCTTGGCCTGGTCTTCGTTTTTGCACAACGTAGCCCATGGAAAGGCCTTAGCGTCATTACACGAGAACTCGTCGAGTTTATTCGATCCACACCCCTCATCCTTCAGATCTTCTTTGTCTTCTATGTCGCTCCCCAGTTTGGGTTGCGTCTCTCTCCCTGGGTGGCAGGGATGATGGCGATTGGATTTCACTATGCCGCCTACCTCTCCGAAGTGTTTCGCGGTGGCCTTGACAGTGTCGACAGAGGGCAATGGGAGGCGGCGACATCACTGAGCCTTGGGACCGCACATACCTATCGACGCATCATTCTGCCCCAGGCCCTTCCGAACGCAATACCCGGGATGGGGAATTATCTGGTCGGAATTCTCAAGGATACTCCGATGCTGTCCGTAATCGGTGTCACCGAACTGATGCACACCGCCAACGCCATTGGGACCGAAAGCTATCGCTTTCTTGAGCCATTCACTTTGGCCGGAATTATTTTCCTTTGCATTTCACTTCCGCTGGCCGCCCTCATTCGTCGTCTGGAGATGGCGTTACGACAGAAACTGGGTCTTATAAAATGACAGTTGACATGATTGACAAACCTCTGGCGCTAAAAGGCCCGAGCCGTCCCATGGTGCGCTTTTCCGGAGTGTCGAAGAGCTATGGGGACCTCAAGGTGCTGGACAGTCTCAGCCTAGACATCGATGAGGGTGAGATGGTCACGATCATCGGCCCGTCCGGCTCAGGGAAAACAACCGTCCTGCGCATGTTGATGACGCTCGAAACAATAGATGACGGAGTGATCTATGTTGACGGATCACCCTTGACGCACATGGCGAAGGGAGCGCTGCTGGTTCCCGCGGATCGTCATCACTTGCGACGCGAGCGCACTAAAATTGGCATGTGTTTCCAGCACTTCAATCTATTTCCACACATGACCGCGCTCCAAAACTGCACGGAAGGCCCCATTCATGCTCTTGGCCTGTCCAAACAGGACGCCTGCGAGCGCGCCGAAGAGTTACTGTCTATGGTCGGCATGATTGATAAGCGTGACGAGTTCCCCGCACGCCTTTCCGGCGGCCAGAAACAACGTGTCGCGATTGCCCGCGCTCTCGCGATGCGTCCCAAGGTGATGCTGTTTGATGAGGTAACCTCAGCTCTGGACCCCGAAGTGACGGGTGAGGTCACTGAGGTAATCCGGGCACTGGTTTCAGAACACAATCTTACCATGCTGATGGTAACACATCAGATGGGCTTTGCCCGTGACATTTCAGACCGGATCTGCTTTTTCCACAATGGGCGGATCGAAGAGCAGGGCAGCCCGCAGGAACTTTTCGGGAGTCCCAGATCAGGACGCACACAGCAATTCCTCGCAGCAGTAAATGAAGCTTTCTGAGATCTGCACCTAAGTGGAAAACTAGTGCAGTAAGCGATTCATTTTGAATTGCCGGGGTATCTTATCTGTGGGCATAGGGCTGAAAATGAATCTGGCACTCTTTCCTGACATCCATTTGGTTTGCAGGAAACCTCCGAAAATGCCGTGACCCGGCAGCATAAATCAAAACAATCTGATAACTTCTATGCTACCTGCGAGATTTGATACGTCACATGGCGGTGCCAATCCTTCGCAGGCGGTAAAGGCAGACGAGAGGCAAATAAAATGAACAGGCTCTGGGCCATCGCGGCCGAAACCCCTTGGATCGAAACAGTGTTCTGGCTCAGCGCGCTGGTTGTTGCTGCAGTGGTGGTGAATATCGTCACGAAGGTCGTTCTGGTGAGGCTCCTTCACCGCCTTATCGAAGGATTTCAATATATCCAGGGGCCTGAGGTTGTGCGCTCCGGTGTTATCGCAAGGACGGCCAACGCTGCGCCTGCCCTGGTGATTTCCGCAGGCATTATGCAGGTGCCCGGGATGCCACTTGCCCTCGCCACGATCATTCGAAACGTAGCCAATGCGTTTAATATTCTTGTTTTTGCGATGGCGATCTCAGCCGCCCTCGGTCTTTTCCACACCATCTGGAATCGCCGCTCGGCAGGTAATGGCAGATCCATAAAGGGCTATGTCCAGGTTGCGACAATTTTAGTCTACGGTATCGCAGCGATTCTGATGGTCGCGGCAATCATTGATCGGTCGCCCTTGATCCTGCTCTCTGGGCTTGGCGCGCTGACCGCAGTTCTGATCCTCGTCTTTCAGGATACTCTGTTGTCTCTGGTCGCTTCGGTTCAAATCAGCTCCACCGACATGGTTAAGGTCGGTGACTGGGTAGAAATGCCGGCCCAGAACGCTGATGGTGATGTGATTGAGATCGCGCTCCATACCGTTAAGGTCCAAAACTGGGACAAGACTATTACTACAATCCCCATTCGGAATCTTGTAACCCAGCCCTTCAAGAATTGGCGGGGGATGCAGGATTCTGGCGGGCGCAGGATCAAACGTTCGCTGCATATCGATCAAAATACCATCAGGTATCTTTCAGACGATGAACTGCTTCGAATACAACACATGAAACCTGTCAGATCTTACATCGAGCGTAAAACCCGTGAATTGTCCGACTGGAATGCTTTGCTTGATCCTGAATCAGCAAATTCGAACCGTCGCCGCCTGACAAATATCGGCACCTTCCGCGCATATGTGGAGAGCTATCTCAAATCTCACTCGCAGCTCCGTCAGGACATGACGATGATCGTTCGCCAGCTGTCGCCTGAAGCTGAAGGTCTGCCGATTGAGATCTATTGCTTCACCAATACGATATCTTGGGTCGCATATGAGAGCATACAGTCCGATATCTTCGACCACCTCTATGGGATATTGCCCGAATTCGGCCTCTCTGTGTTCCAGAGCCCTTCGGGTAATGACTTGAGAAAATTTCCAACTAATACGGAAGCTTAAATAATTTATGGCTGAACACATCTCAATACCGCAATGCCAATGTGATGGGCAGGCGGCCCATTTCATATCAGATTATGTGGTCGGCATTGTTGCGCCGTCCGTGTGGGCGGCGAACAGATGACAATTCGACAAGGCGTCACGTTTCAGTGATAACTTCGACACGAGCGAGGCGCATCTGGCCGCCACGGTCGGCCCGGTCCAGCACTGGTGGGTCGACCGGGCCGCATGATCGACGTTATGAGCCGAGACTGTGTGGAAACTCTGTTTTGTGGTAACCTTTGGCATGACGGTTGGGGGATCGGCATGTCGGGTTTTATCGAGGGTGTGGCGCGCGGGCAGACGGTGCTGTTTCCGGATCGGCTCGAGGACTGGATCGATGAGGATCACCTGGTCCGTGTCGTCGATTTCTTCGTCGATGAGCTCGATCTGGCAGAGTTGGGGTTCGTGCGCGCCTTGCATGCCCGCACAGGTCGTCCCGGCTATCATCCCGCCGTTCTGCTCAAGCTGTTCATCTACGGCTACCTGAACCGGATCCCCTCGAGCCGTCGGCTGGAACGCGAAGCGGGACGCAATGTCGAGTTGATGTGGCTGATGGGCCGGCTCGTTCCCGATCACAAGACTATATCCGATTTCCGTCGCGACAATAGCCCCGGCATCCGACGCACCTGTGCGCAATTCGTGGAGCTGTGTCGGCGTATCGGCGTGCTGAAGGGTGCATGCGTTGCCATCGACGGGAGCAAGTTCCGCGCGGTGAACGCCCGCGACCGCAACTTCACCAAGGGCAAGATCGCCAGCCGTATCGCCCATCTGGAGGCGGACGTCGAACGCTACATCGCCGAGATGGTCCGCGTCGATCGGCAGGAGGAGGGCGAGGGTCGGGCCGAGAAGGTCGCGCATCTGGCCAAGCGCTATGGCCGCGTTCGTCAGCACATCCAGCAACTGCAGGCGATGGATCGAGCTTTGGCCGATGCTCCGGACGGGCAGATATCGCTGACCGATCCCGATGCCCGCGCCATGGCGACAAGTGCCCGCAACAGCGGCATGGTCGGCTACAACGTCCAGACCGCCGTCGATGCCGAAACGCATCTGATCGTGGCGCATGATGTCACCAACCAGGTCCATGACCGCGACCTTCTGGTGCCAATGGCGCAGGCGGCAAAAGAGGTGCTTCACCGCGACGAGATGCATGTGCTGGCTGACAAGGGCTACTTCAGCGGGCGGCAGATCCTGACCTGCCACGAGGCGGGCATCATCACCACCATTCCGAGGCCGGAAACGTCAGGCAACCGGATCAAGGGTCTGTATGTGAAAGCCGACTTCGCTTACGAGGCCAATGCGGATGTGTATCGCTGCCCCGCCGGGGAGGCACTGACCTACCGCTACACGACCGAGGAAGACGGGCTTGAGTTGCGACGTTACTGGACAGGTGAATGCGGCGGCTGCCCTGTAAAAGCAAGTTGCACGACTGGCAAGGAACGCCGGATCACGCGGTGGGCGCATGAGCATCTGATTGACGCGGCGCCCACCCGGCTGATCAGCCCTTCAGAACCGATGACAGTCCGCCGCAGCACCGTCGAGCACCCGTTCGGCACCATAAAGGCCTGGATGGGCACAACCCATTTCCTGACGCGTCGGCTGAGGAACGTGAAGACGGAAATCGCGCTGAACGTCCTCGCCTACAACATCAAGCGGATGGTGGCGCTGATCGGCATCCGTGGCCTGATGGCAGCGGTGAAGGCATGAAAGAGGGCGTTGAGCCACGTCCCGCCGAATCCGCCCCACAGCGGGTCATCCGCATCCTCGAAGCAGTGTGAAAGGTCATCCGCCATGAGTTTCCACACAACCTAAGCCCATACCCGCCGGTCAGAATATCATGGAAGCTGCGACGCAGAGTTCTCGCAAGCGGCCGAAGGCCACCGGGTGCGGCACACTAAGAGAATTAAGGCCAGCAGTGTGGGACAAACCGGCTATTGTTGCCGCCCGTTTGCCCCCGCTCATTAGCTTCCGTGGCGCCGAAAGTTCTCTCGGATCCGTCAGTTGCCGAGGATCTGCCCCATCACCGCCGCTCCGAGATCTTGCAAGGCGGCGTTACGGGTCGCGAAATCCGCTTCCGTATCCGAGATCGAAAGACTGACGAAGATCGGGGCCTCGCTCGGCGGCGTCAGCATGACGACAAGGTTGCGCGTTGTGGCACCACCGCCCGACTTGTCGAGCACGTCCCAGCCAGCCGGCACTGCCGGGCGGATCAGCTCGCCGGTCACGCCGCCGGGGCGCATCCAAGCGGCGAGTTGCTCTTGATCCTGGGCAGAAAGTCCATCGCCGACAAGGATGGTGCGCAGCGAGCCGATCATCGCCATCGGGGTGGTGGTGTCGCGCGGATCGCCCGCCGCGAAGGTGTTCAGCTCCGGCTCGATGCGGTCCGAGCGCGTCACATTGTCGCCGATGTCGCGGAGATATGCCGTCAGTTGCTCGGGCCCGCCCAGACGGTCGAACAGGATGTTCGTCGCGGTATTGTCGCTTTGATCCACCGCAGCCAGACACAGATCCGCGACGGTCATTTCGCCACCGACGCGCTGTTCGGTGACGGGCGCATACTCCAGAATGTCCTCCGCACGGATCGGCAAGACTTCCGTCAGCTGGATATCGTCACGCGCCAGGATGGCAGCGCAAAGCGGTGCCTTCACGGTGCTGTTCATCTGGAAAAGCTCGTCTCCGCGATGCGCCCATTCGCGTCCGGTATTGCTGTCGTGAATGGCCACGCCAACCCGCGCACTAAGGTCACTTTCGATCCGGTCGATTACCTGATCCAGTGTCTCTGCTTGGGCCATCTGTGGCAGCGCAAGCGCCGCTGCAAATAGGGCAGGACGAATAAAAGTCATGGGATGTCTTTCTTACTGTGGAGGGCGGCTGGTATCTGGCCCTACTGAGAGAAAAAAGACGACAAAAGGTTAGACGCGGTATAAGTTCAGCTCATGCCCGACCGCCCCGACATTCCATTAAACGCCCTGCGCAGCTTCGAGGTGGCCGCCCGTCAGGGCAGCTTTACCCGCGCCGCGATCGAGCTGCGCGTGACCCAGGCCGCCGTCAGCCACCAGATCTCGCGGTTGGAGGATGCGATGGGACTGGTCCTGTTCCATCGCACGCCGTCGGGGCTGAAGCTGACCGATGCCGGGCAAGCCCTATTTCCGGTGATGGAGCGAGGCCTGGACGACATCGCCCGGATGCTGGATCGCGTCACCGGCGGCCAACCGTCCGAAGTGCTGAACATCGGCGCCGTCACGACCTTTGCCGCGTGCTGGCTGATCCCGCGACTGGAGGCATTCGCCAAAGATCACCCCGGAATCACGCTGCGCCTCTCTACCAACAACAACCGCGTTGAGATCGCGCGCGAAGGCTTGGACGCGGCCATCCGCTTCGGCAGGGGCCATTGGCCAGGCATCGAGGCGCATCATGTCATGGATGCCCCCATGTCGCCCCTCTGCGCCCCGGAAATGAACCTGCGCACTCCCGCCGACCTGAGAGGGCAACGGTTGCTGCGCAGTTACCGAGCCGACGAATGGCCCACTTGGCTGGCGCAGGCAGGCGAACCCTGCCCACCGCTGACAGGACCCATGCTGGACAGCTCCGTCGCTATGGCGGACCTGGCGGCCGAGGGGTTCGGCGTAGCGCTCTTGCCCGTTCCGATGTTCGAACGGCAAATCCAGTCCGGTCGCCTGAAGCGTCCCTTCACGACCGCTGTGACATTGGGCAGCTACTGGCTGACCACCCCGAGAGATCGGCGCATGACGCCCGCCCTGAACGCGCTTCTGGAATGGATGCGGGAAGCCTGAGGGAAAGCGGTTAAAGGCTCCTCCAAACCCAATCTTTCGAGTTGGTCGTGCGCCATGCCGCATCGCCTACGGAATGCGTTCGACCGTCGAGTCTGTCTTGGTGCGATGGTGAGCTTCATCTTGGGGCAACTGCAACCGGCAGCTTTGTCCCGCATAGCGGTCAGCTGAGCTTGCGATGGAGCTATGCCTCCCCTGCGGCTTCCGTGGCATCGTGACTGTCCTCGGATGCCCTCTGCGCCGGTGCGAGAAGTCGCACATAGTGTTCCGCGTGTTGGAAACATGACTGTGCCACAACCGGATCGTCTCTGAGCAGGGCGTCTCGGCCCATCTGGGTGTAGCGCTCGATCAGCTGGTGCGGTGTCCCTCGGATCTTCCCGTTGGGCCCCGAGCTGTCAAAGGCACGCTTGGCCGGATCAGCAGGGGTATGCTGGCGCGGCGGTCGACGCCGGCGAGGTCTGAACGGTTTCATAAATTTCCAAACGCGCGAAGGGGTGCGGCGGCGAAAGCACCTGAATCGGTGTTGCACCACATAAGTTGGCATGTAGGGTAGACCGGCATAGCCAACGGCCTTCTGGCACAGCGTCCGCCCTTGCAGCAATTTCTTTTCTCAAGACAGGCGGGGCGTTACTCATGGCCGAGATTGCACATCAGCTCGCGGACCACTTCACCCAATCGGAGCTCCCGAATTTTGTAGGGTTAGCGGCTGAACCTCGCCTCGTTGGGTGCGGTCCTGGGGAACAGGCGAAGGCATGGTTCCTAGCCCTTACCATGCCGGACGGTTCCGTATGCTATATGGCAAACGAAAGCACTGGAGAGGCACAGAGCTTGTCCGACTTCGGAGAAGCCTACCGGATGCTTGAAGAGGCAAAATTCAATGAGGTCGCGGTGGCTCTGGTTGCAGAGGTCAGGGACCACGAAGGTCTCATCGACCTGCTTTTCTCAACGCCGCGCAGCGAGGATCAGCCGGTCAATTAGTATTCCAGACGGCCGAGAAGACGACCCGATCAGCCATGCCGACATGAGGGGGCGGTGAGAACAAACAGGGTATCTCGGAGCATGCTTTCATGGTAAGATCGGAGCCCAAAAAACACCCCTGCTTGCACAGATCGCCTGTGCGGGCGTTTTCTGCTGGAGGCCAAGGCGATGCAGACCCCTGCTTACAAGCCGGTTCGCGGCGAAGTCAGAAAGACCCCTGTCCGGTCGCCGCGCTGGATCAGCCGCGCACGTATTGCCTTCGTGATCATTGCCGGAATTACGTTCCTGCTTGGACTTGCTCTCGGTTCAGGGTGGTGGGTGTTCACGGCGTTTTCTGTCTTTGCGGCGTTTGTCGGAGGCCGACAGCCGTACACAAAACCCAATAGTTACATGTTGGAAGCGTTGCTTGCAGAGCCGCCAAGACAGGAATCACCATCTGCGATGGGCCAAGATCTCACCTCACGCTCAATTTGGGGATAAGAATGAGAAGGGCGGCAAAGCCGCCCTTCTCATTCCTTCGGCTTCACCTGTCCGGTGAATATATGCCCGCCGATCTGAACATTTGGAGCATCCCGGCCTGCTGTTTCGCTGTTGAGCCAGCCTGGGATCAGGTTTTTCTGATAGCCGGTTTCTACCAGTTGGCGCATCCCGGCCGGGGAATAGTAATGGGTCGCGCCCTCGGTAAAGTCTGGAACAAGTCCCCCCATCACCACATCGAGGATGTAAGCGGCACGTTCATATTGCTTGTCGCCCGGATTATACCTCGACGGCAGATTGTTGCCTGAGCCATCGTCATTCCAGACCGAGAACTGGTGTATCCCCTTTCCGTTTCCCTGCGTAGCTACCGCGCCTACCCCATCGGGGAACCGCTTGTCGTCTGCCCTGTTGCGGATCACGAGGGCAACGGCCGCTAGGCCAACATCGCCCTCGCTTGCCGCTTCTCCCAACATGGTCCGCACGACGAGATCCCGTTCTTCCGGCGTGAAGGTACGCGGTGTCATCGCTGGCGCTGGTGCCTCCTTGGTGGCAGGCTGCGCTGCAAGGCTTCCCGCGTTCGGTGCAGTATCCGCTTGTCCCGTTGAAACCGGCGCCATCATTTCGGGAGCGCCTTCACCGAAAGGGCGGCCGATGACCTCCTGATACTTTTCGGGATTGTTGGCATAGTAGTCCAGTGCGGTGCCCGGGCTGGACCAGGCTTCCGGGTGTGCCTCCTTCAGTTTGGTCATTTCATTATCGGTGATGCCTAAAGCAGATCCCATGCGCCTCATCATGGCCCCGCCGATGGTCTGGTCCATGTTAGATTCAAGCGCGCTATTGGTGCCTCCCACTTCCGCTTTGCGCTCCTGCCACTCTTTGTTCCACTCCCCGTGGAACAGGTTGAAATCGCCGTTCACCATTTCCTCATTGAAGGCTTTTTTCTCCGCAAGTTCTTCGCTGGCATCGTAAATCGACATGCTTTCGCCATCCCTAAATCTCGTCGAGCGGGCTGGAGCGGTTGCGAATGAAGAGCGATCCGTCTCTACCGAATAGCCTGCTGTAGGATCAGTGGGCGCGGCGGGGACCAGTTGATCCACAACCTGATCGACCATTTCCCCAAGGATACGGTCCTTCGCCTCCATCTGTTCCGGTGTCACCGGGCTCATAATCCGCGGTGCGTCTTCCAGCGGATCATAACCGTTGGCAATGAGCTGATTGGCAAACATCTGATTGAGGTTCGTGTCGAGAGCGACACCTGCAGATTCCATCCGGCTCGCTGCGGTTGCATAGCTCTGCGCCTCATCCAACCGGCTGACATAAGTCTCTGCAAGCCTCTGACCTTCATCCAGGGAGAAACGCTTATCCTCGCTTGCACCGTCCGAAGATCCGGCTGTTTTGCTGGTGCCAAGTGACGATCTGGCCGACGAGATCCGAGTAAGTTCATGCGTGAGACCGGCATCCTGCGCGGCGCGGACAAGCTCATGAAAATCTTCGCCACTTTTTCCGTCGATAGAACCTGTGGCTCCAAGTGTCGCGGAAGCGCTCAAACCTGCTCCGCCACCAGCACCCAACTGAGCTGCAATGGTCGCCCTCATAGCAGTTTCAGCCGAAATCCCATGCTTCTGAGCAAACTCTTCAACTTTGCTGAAGGCGTTGCGCACGGCCATGGTGCCATTCTGGGTGATATCCGAAGACTCGCCCGAGGAATACATTTCCCCCGAGGTGACCGAGCGGCTGAAGGCGGTCAGCTCGCTCGCGCCATTACTGATGTAATCCGACAGTTCCGATGCCGCGCTGCTGGCCGCCGTGCGGGACTCATCGGCCCGGCGAGACAGTTCGGAGCGCACCATCTGGCTCGCCTGTGCGTTGATACCACCATTCGAGACCGAGCTGCCTGCCTGTATGGAGAACGTGCCGTCCGCGTTGCGCGTGACGATCCCGCCATTTCCGGCTGTGATACTTTCCCGGCCGGTATCCATGACCGAGGACATGTTCATCTTGTTCCCGGCATAGTTGTTCATCGAGAGATTGCCGAGGCCGATGGAGCCGGTAGCAGCCTCCCTGCCCGTCTCGATGGCCGCGCCTTGGCTGACGTTCAGCATCGAGGTCGCCATGCCGGTCATGCGGTTCGCGCCGAACATGATCGCAGAGGCGAGGAAGGGGACTGACATCATCAGGAAACCCGCGACCGTGCCCACATCCTGTTCGACGGCCCGGATTCCGAAGTGGTTTGCCCATGATAGCACCACATCAGAAACCGATCCGTCCGAAGTTACCGCTCCTGCCGAGCGGTAGAAGCCAGCCGAAGCCTTGATCACGATGGAATGGAGGATCGCGGAGAGCGGTTCCCAAGCGGCGATCCAGACAAAGCCGCCGCAATAGCCTTTGAGGACGGCGGGCCCCATCGGTGTCATCATCATCAGGACCGCCAGCGGGAAAGCCGCATAGTAAAGAGTCTCGAAGACGATTTTCAGGAGCGGTACCCATTTGGCCGCATTGGCGCCAATGGCGGCATAGCTCGATCTGGTCTGAATGTCGGCCCGGGCCACCTGATAGATGTCCATGGCCGCGCTGTTTCCACTGGTGGCAATGAAGCGCATCATCCCATCATCAAGGGCGTTGACATACATCGCCTGCTTGATGGTCGAGACAGCCGAGGCAGAAGACATTGCCATCATGCCCTGGAAATCCCCCAGAGTGCCTTGAAGCCTCGCGATGTTGGCAGGGCCGGTCGCATTGGCCCCCTGGAACATCTCTGCTGCCTTCTGTGCGAGGACCGCATTCACCTCCGAGGTCACGGAGGCGCGCACGTCTGCCCATCCTGCAGAGCAGGTCCGGGTCTGGCCGGTCGTCACATCATAATAGGCCATGGAGGCTGGCATATTGGCGGTGATGAAGCCTTCCATGTCTCCATTGGTCGCCAGCATTTCCAGATCCATATGCCCGAGATTGGCGGGGTCTATGGTGCATTGCTGCATATAGTTGACCAGGTTTTCGTGGATCTTCGGGCTAACCGCCCGCCAGTTCGCCGCCTGCGCCAGCAGGGTCGAGCCGAACAGTATCCCGTTTTTCTGATAGGTCAGATCGGTGGGCGTCGAGAGCAAGGTCTCCATCTGGCCGGTCACATAGTAACTGACGGCCGAGGTATAATGCCCGAGGATCGCCACCGAGGTCGGAACATTGTCCACGATGCCATAGATCGGGATCGTGCCCATGGTCTTGTCGATGATCACCACGCTGGATTTCGGCATGAGGGCGAGCATCATCACCACGATCATGGTCATGATGTATTTCATGGTTGATCCGAGGTTACCGCCAAAAGCCAGCTGCACCGCAGACCAGCCAATGCCGACGATGATCCCTATCTGGATCAGGTTCCTGAAATTGCCGCTGCCGGTATAGGCTGCCAGCATGTTGAACACGTCATAGAGGTAGTAGCCGCCGCCGGTCGTGTAGATTTCCCACTGCATGTCAGCCGCCCTGCCCCATCATCGAGGCAAATTTGGTCGAGCTGCCAGCTGTCAGCAGCGACTTGTGCAGCTGCAGCTTTTCGATTGCCGAGAGCGCATCATTGTATTTTTCCGCAGCCTGACGGCGCAGCGCGCCAAAACCATTCTGTGTCTGGCGGATGGTCTCCTGAAACTCCCGCACGATGTCCCCGAAGGTATCGACGTTCGAGGCCGCGCGGCCCATCTCGGTCAGGGTTTCGTTCATGTAGAGCATGGCAAGCTCAACCGCGACCAGCTCTGACAAGAGCGCAATCTCATCATCGACGAACTGATACTTATAGGCCCGGGCGGTTTTCAGGGTCTCATAGACCGGCGCCGAGGTCAGGCCGATCACGCCGATCATTTCTTCCGTCAGGGCAGTGTCGTCGCGGATCGCGTCCGACATGCCCCGAATTACATTCTCTACCAGCGCGAAATAGGCCTGATCGCGCGAGAGCGTGACATCGGTCCAGACCGGCGCAAGGCACTTGTCGAAATCGTTGCACTTCAGGACCGGAACGGTGCCGCCATCCACAAGCGCCAGCAGCATTTCCGGGGTGAAGGCGCGTGGCGCAATCGTCCGGTGCTGAGGCCCTTCATTGTCATTGGCCGCGCCGGTGGTGATGATCGTGCCGGTCATGGACATGAACAGCTCGCCAATCGTTGGGTTCGAGGCAAGGAAGCCGTTCTTCTTCACCGCGCGCCAGGCATAGTTGATGTCGATCGGCACCTGATCGGCCAGATCGCCGCCGGCTTCGCGCAGGGTTTCGTTTTGCTTGCCTTCCGCCCCGCAGCCATGACGGCGGGCCACCGCGTCAGCAAATTTTCCGTTCATGCCCCCGACTGTCTGACAGATATGCTGGCTGGCGCCGTCCATCTTCGGCCAGAGCGAGCCGACCAGCATCTGGCCGGCCTCGCAGGAGTTGATGTTCATCGCATTCACCTCCTGAAGGAGGTCGCGCAGCTTGGAGACCTGTTCGGCCACGGCCGGCGAGAGGCTTTCAAGCGCCAGCTCGAAGGCGAAGGAGGCGGCGTTCTGCATAATTCCCTCCATCAGGTAGATCATTTCTTCCTTGCTGATGAAGCTGAAGGAGCCGCCGAAGATGTCGATGCCGCCGCAGCCTGCACGCACCGAGGGCAGCTGGATCTGCATCATGGTGGCATTGCGGGGCTTGGTGCGGACATAGAGCGAGCCGAGAGTGACATAGCCGCCCATCTGCCCGTCATAGGCTTGCGGTCGGGTGACATTGATCCCGCCGCCTGTGCGCTCCCAGAAGTTCTTCAGGTCGTCGCCAAGGCTCTGCGAGAAGGCCGGTGCGACACTGCCAAGGGCGAGACTGGCCGAGAGAAGAAGGGCGGATGCTTTTTTCAACATCGGTGAAGCTCCGATCAGGATTTACGGGTGAGAAACAGGCCAACGGCGCCCCAGAGCGCCAGCAGGCCGCACATGAGATAGATCAGGAGAAAGGGCTCCCAAATCGCCATACCCGGGCCCTGAGATTGATAGACCGGGAAGAGATTGGCGATTGCCGTGGCCGAGAAGCCGACGATCCCAAAGCAGAGGAAATTGGAATGGGTGGCTTTCTGATGCAGGAGATTGGCCTGCTGAACGCCGTGCGACATTCCCTGTTCAAAATGCCTGTCGGACTCAAAGTATGGCTCTGCGAGCTTTTCGACTTCGGCCAGCTCGGCCAGAAACTTGCCATGGGTCAGGTCTTCTTGAATGAGCTGGTTCACACGCCCCAGAGCGAGCGCGTGGGCAGCGTTCATAAATCGGTGAACGCGAGCGGTGAGTTCGCTCTCCGAGAGGCCGTGCTGCTTTTCTGTGTACATCGGAAGATCCTCAGTAGCGCTCGCCCACGGGGACTTTGGTGACGACATGAACGCGCTCGAGGATCACATCCTCGGTCAGCAGGCCGGAGCCGATGGGTTCAACAATGCCGGTGCGCGGCTCGATCAGCGCCACGGTCGGACGCGGGCTGTCGGTCAGGCCGTAAGCGCGCAGCTGGCCAGTATCGACAACGGCATTCGGCCATGCGGGCTGGAAGGAACCATCGGCCGAGACAACAATGACCTCGATACCGTGGCTGGCCTGAAGGCGCTGGATCACTTCCAGTTGCGGGGTGCAAAGGCCGCAGATAGCGGGATCTTCGACAATCACCATGAAGCCGAGGTTCGCGGCCGCCTCGATCAGGGAGTTTTCCCGGGCGACACGCATCTGGTCCTGATATACCGCGCCGCCCATCTGGCTGATCGGGAAGCGGGTATTGATGTCGAGGGCCGGTGTCTTGAACAGAACGCGCTGCCACTGATCGGTGAAGGCGGTCGCCATGCCGGTCATGCGCTGCTGCGCTTCCATATAGCTCTGCACATTCTCTTCCGTGGGGTCGAGAATGGCGCGGTATTTCATCTCATCGAGCGCCTTGCGGAACTCTTCGATCTGTTCGGTATAGGTCTTCTCAGCTGCAGGTGGCGGGGCCGGAGGCGCTGGCGGCGGCATAACGGGCTCAGCCAGCGGCTCTTCTTCCGGTTCCACCGGGGGCTTGCAGTAGAAGTTCCAGCCTGCCTTGATGTCGTCATGGCAGTAGCCAAAGGCCGTGCCATCACGCGCTTCCGCAAGGGCTGGCGACAGAAGACTCTGGGGGCAGAGCCCCGCGAATGTAAGCAGGGCTATAGCAGCCGCGTTTTGTGTCCATACCGTCATGCGCAGGACGAGGCCGATCGTTGCCCGCCGTTGCACATGGCATTTAATATGTGTATATAAATTCCATGAGCGATGAACCCGACCTTGAATGGGACGAGCAAAAACGAGCTGATACACTGCGCCAGCGCGGTCTCGATTTTGCCAGCGTGGCTTTGCTCGACTGGGACCGGGCGCTGACAGTTGAAGATCTGCGGCAGGAATATGCAGAACAACGCTATGTAACGCTTGGCCCCATCAATACGCGTCTTTGTGTCATGGCATGGTGTTGGCGCGGCAAAACCATGCGGATCATCAGTTTGCGTAAAGCAAACACACGAGAGGAACGCAGATATGAAGAAGCCATTCATCGAAGCGAATGACGAAGTCGGCGAACTGCCTGATACGTTCTTTGCGAAGGCGACACGGGGGCGTCCCCCTATGCCTGAGGCGGACCGGAAGCAGCGCGTGAATGTGATGCTGGATCCGGATATCGTCGCCAGGCTGAAGGCAGGTGGCAAAGGCTGGCAGACCCGGCTTAATGCGACACTTCGCGAAGCGCTTGGCATGTAAGCCATTTCCCCATCATGCATAGCCAGCCTCCTGCGCCTGCAAGAGGGTCGAGCGGATGCGGTTCAGATAGGCGCGTGGATTGCGGAAACCATCGATCTGCGCGATCACCTGCTGTGTCGGGATATGGACGAAGAGAAGCACCGGCACATTTCCGACAGCGCTGGCGATGGGATGGCCGCGCGCGTCCACAACATCGGCAATCGGGGCAATGGGCAGGCCGTCCTGTGACGCCACCAGAAGCGGCAATTCAGCCGGGCCAGTTGCGGCTTGCAGTGCCGAGGCCGCGCCCTTGCAAAACTCGCACCAGCTGACGCCCACAAGGATCAGGCCGATGGGGCGGTCCCGGAAGCCCTGCGCCTGCGCGGCTCCAATGCCGATCAGTGGCGCAGCGGCGAACCCCGCGACGAAATCGCGTCTTTTCATGCTCAGTCTCCTTGAGAAATCGCTCCGGCGCTCAATTCCAGCCGGTCGCGCAGATAGTCGGTCACCATGTCGGTCGTGGGCACCGCCGCGTCATTCATCATGTCCACGAAGGCTTCCGAGAGGTCGATCTGATCCCAGTCGAGGCTTTCGATCTGATCGAGCGGCAGGCCGATGCAGTTCGGGCTTTTCGCAGACCCCCACCCGCGCCCGGAGAGGCGGCGGATCTCTTTCTGGAAAACCATTCCGAGCTGGCTGTTGAACGTGCAGTAAGAGCGGCGCTTTTGCAGGCAGACGCCGAGAACCTTCCGTGAGCAATAGGTGCCGACATAGACAGCGGCCTTTGCCTGAATGCGGTCCATCAGGGCCAGTTCGCTCTCAGAGCAATCCCCGAGGATCCCGTTTGCCCACCCGCTGTCTCTGCAGCAGTTGATGGTGCTGAGCGCCCCGACCTTGCAGTTGCGCCCCGTCCCCGAGAACAGCGTCACGTTCTGCATGTCCACGGATTTTTCGCTGTCCTTGGCGGCCTCATCGAGAACCGTCAGCCAGGCTGCAGCATTCCCGAAATCGGTGTTCGGCTCATCAACGATACCCTCGCACAGCTCGCCCACGCAGACGTTGAAGGCGGTGCAATGGTCCGGGATATTGATATTGCCGCCGCAGCGATACTGGTATTCCCAATGCTGGCACTCGGTCGGGGTCGTGCCAACGGTCTCGTCGCTTTCCACAAAGCTCAGGCAGGTCTGGCCGATCACTTCGCAGGAAGCGTCCTGCTGGAACGGGCCGCAATCGGTGTAGCTGTCCATGCCTTCTGCAAGACAGGTGAAGCTCTGGCTATATTGCCAGCAGTCGCGCGAGACCGGGAAGCCCATCACCGTGCGGACTTCCTGACCCACTGCACAGACGGATTCGCCGGCGATGCAGCCTTTTTCCGCAGGCGAGGGATCACAGGAGTTCACAAGCCGGTCTTCGATCCGCTCGATACGGGAGTCGATCAGCGCGGCCGGCGCGTGGTTCGTCAGATCGTTGAAACAGCTGTAGGTCGAGCGATCCAGCTCGCAGCCGTTCGGCCCGGTGGTCAGGCAGGTCTGCTCTGTGCGCTCGCAGGAGGCGTTCGCAGCCAGGGAGGCGCATTGGTCATTGGTCTGGCAGCTGTAATCACGCTCAAACTCGCGGCAGATGCCCTGACCAGGACATGTGCGGTAAACGCCCCCGATCCATTGTGCGTGCCCGTCACCCCGGAAATAAGTGCATCCGTCCGCCGCGAGGTATTCAGGGGCTTCCAGATCAACTAACTCCTCTCCGACCGTGGCGACATTGACCCCCTGGAACCAGATGATCAGGAAGATTCCGTCGTTGAACCAAGTCGATTGCTCTGCTGGCACGGCGTTGAACAATTCTCCGATCGCTGGCTCGCGGATGAGAGCATTTTCCCAGGCCACGCACCGCTCTTCGAGGAAGGTGCACTGGCTTTCCGGGTTACCCTCGGGAAGATCTTCGACGGCACAGGTGCCGTCCTGGCCCGGTGTGCATCTGACGGTAATGTCGTCGGTGGTCAGGTCGCAGCGCCAGGTGTCGCGGCGGTCCACTTCAACGATCCGGTCGATGGTGCAGGTTTCTTCGCGGATGTTGGAATGCACGTCACAAAAACGCTCGAACGGCTCCAGCACGTTGAAATCCGTGAAGTTGCAGGCCGGGTCAGCATTGGTTGTGCTGGTGAAATACCGCCCGGCAATATCTTCGGCGCTGATAGTAGCCTGATCGGCCACCGTGACGCCGATATGATCTGTGCTGAGATCATAGGACGGGCGCAGGGTGATGCTGTCCATAGACCCCTGATAGGCCCGTGCGGCATCGCTGCTGCCAGAGATGACCTCATTCACCCTCGATTCAATATTGCCGTTGTTGATCGAGGTTTCCGGGGTGTTGCTGCCCTCATAGGGGGTCACATTTTCTGTGACGGACTCCATGCTGAAGACCGGCGACCCAGACCCGAGCGCGGCAGCGCCGCCGGCAGCTTTGGCACGCGCAGTCGGGTCAAAATCCGCCTCCTGCGCGAAGGCCGGTTGCGCAATACCGATCAGCGCGGTGGTGATGATGAGGGCGCGGCGCATCATTGCTTCGCCTCGATCATCGCGCGCGCGACATGCGAGGCATCGCCGTTCCCGGCCGCGATGAGTTTCAGGGCCGTATCGAGCGGGATGTTTCCGGCCAGACGGTCATGGATCGGCGGCAAATCCCCTTCGCAGGCCGGGGTGTCGCATACCCCAAGCTCTTCGCCCAGAACCACGAGAACAGGCACAGCCTGAATGTCGAAGCGGCGGAACAGGGTCGGGTCGATGGCGAAGGCCTCACCCACTTCATCGAGGCCGAACACCTCTTCCAGCTTCTCGCGCGTGTCATAGACCGAATTGTTGACGAAGCCCCGGAACACGATGGTTGCGCCATGTGCGGTTGCCTCCTGCATCATCTGGCGCAGAGACTCTGGTGGCATCGAGAAGCTGGCAAAGAGGATCGCCTGAGTTGCGGCATATTTTTCGCCGTTCTCCGTGTCCGCGCCTTCTTCCGCTGCCACGCCAAGGAGCCGCTTCACGCGCGGATCGCTCAGGGCGCGGGTGCGAATGCCCTCCAGATCGGTGATTTCCACACCTTCTTGCGGCTGCTGGATCGTCAGCTGTTCCGCCAGCGCATCGCCGCGCCGCTCCGCATCGCGCACGATGTCAACCAGAGGGGCCGAGATCGCTCCGGTCGCCCCCGGTGCGAATTGCACCGGGGGCTCATCCTCAGCCCATGCAGGGATTGCGGCCGGACCGAAGGCACATGCTGCAGCGCCCATCCCCCGGATCAGAGCGCGCAGCAGTTTCGTTTCCGCCACATGAGCCATCCGAAGCTCTCCCCTTTATATGGAAATTCCCGCATTGAATCGGTGAACTGCGTCGAGGCGCCGAGCGGGCCGCAGGCATAGCGGCCGCTGGTCGCGGCGCGCGGGCGCGTCACCTGCAGGCGGTATTGCGATTTCTTGATGATCGGCGAGACATTCGGTGTGCAAAGCGCCGAACTGCTGGACGAGGTGGTGCGGGCAAGACCAAGCCGGTGCTGGCGCGCGATCATTTTCGCAGTCACGGTCTGCGAAGCCTGAATGCCCCCGTAATGGGCATTGCTGTCCCCGGTGATCGGATACATTCCGCCCTGACACCCATTGCACCAGAACAGGCTGTCTACCGGCAGCCGGCCACTGGAGGCCGCCACGCAATCCGTAGCGCAGGCGGCCTGTGCGACCGGGTTGGCGAAGAGGATCGCTTCCGGGTTGACGATGGTGTTCAGCTCCGGGTCCTGCCAGAGCGGATCAAACTCGCTGATATAGGCGATGTCGAAGGTGGTGTTCTCAAGGCAGAGGCCATCGACCACCGTCCCGAGCCAGCTGATCAGCGGATAGTAATAGTAGTGGACCTGCCACTTGCTGCCGGTCTGATCCCCGTCAGAGCTGCTGACCGAGGATTTTCCGATGGAGAAGAGGCCAAGATCGGCCTTGAAGCCCATATTGACGAAGCAGCCCGCCTCATTTGCCACATCTGTCAGCCGTGCCGGTTCCCAAAGACCAATCGCCAGCCCGATCCGGGGCGGCACGCCCGGACAGATGCAGACCGGCAAAGTCGGGTTGGAGGTGTCGGGCCGGTTGTTGAGAACGCGGATCGCGCCAATCGAGATCGGGAAGATGCAGTCCCAACAGACTTCCGTGATCGGATTGAGGAAGCGGGCATTGCATTTGGCCCAGACTTCCGAGGCAATCACCGTGAAGCTGAGGACCAGTGACAGGCTCATGCAAAATCGTCTCATTGCGCGCCCTCCCTGACCGGAATTTCTTCAATCAGCAGGATTTCCCCTGCCCGGGTTATCACCGTGGGCAGGCGCTCGATCTCAAACCGTCCGACGATCACTCCGTCCTGGTCGAACCAGAAGCGCCGCCCGTGCTTACGCATCAGATCGAGCGGTGCGCCCTTCGCGATCACCATCAGCGTGTCCAGCTCGTCACCCTCTTCGAGCGCGAAGGCCACCTGATCCTCAGCATCGCCGTCGATCACCACGATGCGCTTGTCATAGGCCGAGTAATCCAGCGGATTGATCCGTGACCCGGCTTTCATGAAAACCGTACCATTCTGATCGGCCAGATCGCGTTCCACCGTGATTGCGGGATCAAAGTAGAAAGCGCGGTATTCCTCGGCCGGGGGCAGCAGGTTCGCGACCGTTGGCCGTTCGAGATATTCGCGGGTGCGGTCCTGCATATCGCGCTCCATCTGCGCGAGGCCGCCATTCTCTTCCATCACCCGGAACCGCGACAGGATCTCCTCAAGGAAGTCCGGCTCTGTGACCGGGAACACCGTGCCATAGGCCCCGAAGTTTTTCGCGATCACCGGAGACTGGCCTGCAGTATATGAAGCTGCCGCCAGTCCCAGGATGATCACTGACCGCGCGCATCTGCCCATTGCTTCAGCTCCGTCCAGTGAGGGATAAGATTGGTGCCGAAGCCGGTCGCGAGGATCCGCTCTTCGGAAAAAAGCCCGATGGTCACATAGCGGCTGTCGAGGGAATCCGCGGAGGTGCCGAAGGCGGCATAGAAGCCGTCCGGGATCACGCCCTCTGCCAAAGGCGGCGCGAAGGGCTGGCCGTTCTTCATCGCCAGCGGGAAGCATTCGGCCGCGATACAGACCTGATCGCCCCGATGTTCGATCAGGTCACCGGGAATGCCGACAATACGCTTGGTAAAATAGAGACCTTCGAACTGGCTGGCATAGGCCTCGGGCGGCTCCGCCGCGATCACCATGCCGCGCCATTTGGCCTGCGGCCAGGTCCACATCACATAGGCATGGTCCGGCATCGACCCTGAGGCATTGAGATTGATGCGCAGCGCGTTCAGGCCCCAGAAGCTGGCCGCTGCAAAGAGCGTGCCCCCGATCATGAAGCTCCAGCGCACAACAGTGCGGATCGTCATGGTGCGCCCCCGCTGGCAGAGATCGCCTTCATGGCCTGACTTGCCACCAGATCGGTAATGTCGGGCGCACCGGCGAGGACTGCGGCGCCATTGACCACGATCACCGCATTCTTCGCAGCAAAATCATCAATCGCGGCTTCGAGCTGCGCCTGATACTTCAGCGCCTCAACCTCATAATCCGCATCCGGCATGTTGCGCCCGCCTGACTGGATGAAGCGCAGAACCGCCTCGCTGGCGTCGATGGTGACAATCCCGGTGGGAAGGCCCACGGGCTGCGTCATGATCACGATGCCAAGGGTGGCACTGATGCTGATCAGCGCCGTCATGGTGTGACCGATCAACTGGTCCAGTTTCATCGGGACTTTCCTTCCATGATCCTCAGAAGTGGTCCTCTCGCCGCGTTTTGCGGCACATAGCCAAACTTTGAGAGGTAGTTGCGCCGCACCCGGCACCAGACCTGATAGGGGTAATGCGCCCGGCGGATGAACGGATAAGCCGCATCCACCGCCAGGATCCGCTGTTGTAGTGTGGCGTCAGGCGGCAGGCCCTGATCAACGGCATTGATGGTGGCCCGGGCGCGCTCCGCCCAAGTGCCCTCCACTTGCGCCGTCTGGCCGGGCCGCTTGAGAGCGTCCCGGCTGATCACTCCACGCCACCTTCCTGCACAAGAATCTGGATCGCCTCGGCAGTGCTGTAGCCCTGCTCTTTCAGGCGGTTGATTTTCTCAACCGTCGAGCCTTTCGAGGAATAGACCGCGAGGCTGTAGGGATCGAGCAGCAGGCGGCCGAAGAACCAGCCATTCGGTCCCTTGACCCCCATTTCGGAGAAGTTGCCCTTCACTGATTGCAGCGATTTCAGCTGGCCCGCGATATGGGGAGAGACCGAGAGCCGGTTGTCCGCCACCAGCCGGTCAATCGTCTCGGGCTTTTGCGCGAGGAACACCGTCCAGTCGCTGTTCTGCAGACAGACAGTGGCCGCGACATTCTGGTAATAGTCGTCAATCGACTGTGTGCCGGTGATCAGCGCGCCGGTGTATTTCCTGGCGCGGCGCACCACACCCTCGATGAACTTCGCCGTGGCATGGGACTGCAGCAGATCCCAGGCTTCGTCGATCAGGATCGCCACCGGGATCGCCCGGCTCGTTTTGAACATCAGCTCCGTGCCGAGGAACATGATGATCTGCAAAACCACATCCTGCAGAACCCTCTGACCCTTGATGTCCGAAAGTTCGAAAACCGTAAAATCGCTGTCGAGGCGGAGATTGGCAGGCCCCGAGAAATACGAGCCATAGGGGCCGTGCTTCGCGAAAGCCTCCAGCTTCACGACCACATCGGCCAGTCGCTGGTCCTCTTTGGAAACCGCACTCAGCCGCTCCCAGACATCCGTAACCTCGCCCTCTGCCCCTTTCTCATCCCAGACTTCGGCCACGATCCGGCTGATGAACCCCTCTTCGAGGTCTTCGACCCGGCTCTGCTTGCCGTCACCGAGCGCGGCCATCGACGCGATGATCCGGGTCACCAGCTCGACCGCCTCGCTGCGGTATTCGTCGCTCTTCATGTCTTCGACCGAGAGCATCGAGAACGGGTTGAGCCGGATTTTCCGTGAGCCATCGAAAACCACGAAGCTGCCGCCCAGAATATCGACAGTGGTTTTGAAGCTGTAGCCATCGTCGATCACCACGACCTTGCCGCCTGCGGCATAGATCGAGGTGACCAGCTCCTGCATGAACACTGACTTCCCGGCCCCGGACTTGCCGACGACCGAAACGTTATAGTTGCCCTCGGACTGGAAATTGTCCCAGTCCATGATCTGGCCTTGTCGGCCAAGGAGCAGCACGCCCCGGCCCGTGCCCGATCCGGTCCATTCGCCATGCACCGGCGCCAGCGCCGCCGCCGCTTCGGCTTTGAGGATTTTCATGCGCTGGAGCTTCTTCAGATCCTCCATGCGCTTGCCGTGGACCGTGAAGGGCAGCGCCGAGAGGAAGATCGGCAGCTGGACGAAGGTATCGTTTTCCAGCACCAGACCAGCATAACGGTAGATCTTCGCCATATCGGCCAGGGCGTGACGGGCTTCCTCGGTGCCGCCGAGCGCATAGGCCGAGACCACGAAGGTGGTATCCAGCAGCTTTTCGCCAAGCTCTACCGCATCATTCAGCCCGTCGAACTCGGCCATTTTCTCGGTCAGATTGCCCGCGAATTTCGCAAATTGCGTAGAGGCCGTGTGCTGAAGACCGGCGCGCTTTTTCATCAGGAAGCCGGTGGCATCAGCTTTCGAGCGCACCCGCATGGTGAAGCTGGCAAGTACCGGACCGGAAGGCCGCTCCGATATCCGCTCCGGCACCCCGTTCAGGAGCATCCCAAGCACGAACTGCCATTGCTTCGGGTAGCGGCGCACCGAGGCACTGGCGACCGCTATGGCAGGCTCCCCCATCAGCCCGATCCCTGAGCGGCGCACCTGAAGGCCCGCGCCGGGAAGCTGATGGTTCAGCGCCTCTTCCTCACTGTATTCCAGCTGCGACAGGCCGGTGATCCCCCGGCAATGGAGAATTTCGCCTAAGAGTTTCAGGAACTCGGCCGGTCCGATATGGCGCACATGGCTCTCGCCGCCAAAGACGCTGTAGAGCGCGCGGCGGAAGTTGCGCAGGTCTTTCTGTTTGCCCAGATCGGCATCGCCATCGAGCCAGCAGGCGACAAACACCCGGCGATGATGCGGCAGCGCCTTGACCACCTTGTCATTGCCATAGCGGGAAGACCGCAAGTGCTTCAGCCGGTTCTCCGCCATTTCGCGCACGAGCTCGTCGCCCGAGAAGCGGTGCCGCGCCCATGCGATCAGCTGCGCGTCGATGTCCGGCGAGGTCCAGTTGATGAACTGAACCGTGGCAGTGTTCGGCGCATTCGAATTGATCACCGACTGCAGGTTGCCCGCGACCTCATCCGAGCCAACCACCGGATTGACCTCGATGATAAAGCCGGTGGAGTTTTCGTTATAGTAAAGCTCGCTTTCCGGGTCATAGACCCGGTAGGGCAGCAGCTCTGCCACCACATTATTTGCCAGCGCTTCCGGCTCATCTTCCGTCCAGTCGGGATCGTCGAAGAGGCCTTTCATGAACGAGGTGAACGCGTTCATTACGGCCTCCCCGATGCCCAACGGGGCTCCTGGACCACGAAGTGAACGAAGGTTGCCTCATGCAGCAGCCCCTCAGCATCCTGATGCGGCGCGACCCAGAGCGTGCCCACCTGTTCCGGCACTCGATACTGATTGGCCGCATAGGCCATGCCGCCATCCGGCATCGCGTTGAGCGGAGCCCCGGACGCGCTGCCCGCTTTGCCGCTGCCGATCCCGAGCGGGGTCTGCGACATTTCCTTGCCAAGCGTATCGGAGAACCGCTCCTGCACCGGGCTGACCTGCGTCCCGCCGCCGCCGGTATCCGCACTGGAAATCGTCGAACAGGGTGAACCGCCGCTGACCACCGGGCAAAGGAAGTCTTTTTCCGTGGTGCTGCCGCCGCACCCGGCAAGCAGCATAGAGAGGGTGAACAGGGCGCTGACCGCCCCCTTTTGGGTTGCGGTCGTCATTTGAGTGACACCCCTTCCATGAATACAACTTCGACATCGGTCCCGGCATAGAGCGAGACCACCGGCTGATATTGCTCAGCGCGCTTGATGTAATACTCAGCCAGACGGTCAGCGGCATTGCCTGCCGCGCCGCCGACCATGCCCGCGCCAGCCCCACTCAGAACCGATCCAACGGTTTCTGCTCCATCATTCGAGCCTGCGATAGACGCCGCCGACGACACCGCATCCGCAAAGCCGCCAAGCGCGCCTGCCAGCGCAGCCTTCCCCGCGAGATTGCCTTCACGGCTGACCACATGACCGCGCACTCCGGCCTTGCCCGATCCGGCCAGAAGGCCCGCAACCGGCGTCTCAATGACCTGATTGCCCTTGCCGATGCAGGTCAGCGTGGTCAGGCGCACATAGACCCGCTCTGAAGAAAGATCCCCCATGGCCGAGCCAAGCACCGTACAGCCGGTGATATTGATCCGCCGCCCTGCACCAGATCCGCCCGCCGCCGTAACAGCCGGGCCGGTCACCCGAACCAGCACGGGCACCGGATTATCGCGGCTGACCACACCCGTTGATGCATCGACCCCGCTGATCACCACAGCCGAGGCATAGCTGCCCGCCGGGATGTAAGAGCGCAGATCGCGCACATTGGACGAGCTTTCCTCGATCACTTCCGCTGGCGGCTCCGGCAGCGGCTGGAGATTGAAGTCCACGCTGAACCCGGTGCCGAACGAATTGACGGCCGGACCGCCAGCGCCCGCTGCGGCACCTGCAGGCCGACCCGGCGCCGGCGACTTGCCCCCTGCCCCGGCGATAAATTCCTGCCCGTAATTTTCGCCATTCTGGCCGACAACCGCGCCGGGCGGGATCGCCTGCCCTGTCCCTGCGCCGCCTTCGCGCATGGCGTTGATTTCTGCCTGTTGCGCGATGATCGCGCTGTCATATTCAGAGCGGATCTCTTCGATCTCTTTTTTCTGGTTCTCGGTCAGGGTTTTGACCGCTTCCGTCAGCTCCGTGACCGTTGTGCTGAGGCGGGAGATTTCTTCCCGGCTCTGGCGCACCCATGTGATTTCCGGGCTGGCCTGAGAGGTCCGGTCCGCGATGATTGTCTCATCAACAGTGTTGGGACCGCCCGTGCCCTGGAACGCCGCCTGCCGCGAGTTCATCACCTGACCGAGAACGATGATGATCAGAAGCAGGACGCCCCCAATGACGCCGAAGATCATCCATTGCTGTTTTTTCCGGGCCTCGCTCATCAGCGTTTCTCCACGACAATGACCCAGGCTCGTTCGTTCGGACCCAGACTGTTGCGCTGCACCCAGACCGCCAGCACCTTCGACCCGTAGAAATCCTGCGGGCGGACATAGCGGCCCGTCTTGCCACCAGCTGCGACCAGAACCCGTGCCCGCATGCCACTGGCGCTTTCGGTGGCGACAGAGCTGCCATGCGACCGCGAAGGCGGGGCCCTGCCCGCGATATGTTTGTCAATCGCGGCACGGGTGAAAGCGACGAGGCTGGAGGAATACCCCCCGCCACCTTCACCAACTGCCAGTTCAAAGGCAGGTGCTGCGCCACCGGCCGAGCTGCGTGGTGCGGCGACACCCGGACTGTCGGGCACGCCATTGATGGTGATCACCACAGATTCCGCACCAAGGCCCTGCCGGGGCGTCAGCTCATAGCTGATCGTTGCCCCTTTCTCGGTCAGGATATAGCCCGTCTCGGGAGTGAGTTTGTCCTGCGCCCCCGCATAGCGCAGGAACACATCGCCCGTGGTCTCATCGTTCATTTCCTGAAACTGAGACTGGTCCTTGATGATCCGCCGCACCCGATCCTCGGCAATGCTGATCCGGGTCACTTCCGTGGGCGAGGCCGCGATTTTGACCGTGCCATTCTGACGGGCGGTCAGCTTCTGCTCGGACAATGCCGGAAGCGCAAGGCCCACGGTCACGAGCGCCGCGAGGGCAAAGCGCATCATTCCTTGATCTCCTGAAGTTCCATGCGGGAAAGCCGGATCGACGAGCCTTCTTCCACGAAGGTCAGCAGGATCCGGCGGCGCGTGTTGCTGACCTCGGTCGTGTCCAGATAGGTCGCGAGAGTGCCCTCAACCGTGATCTGAAGCCGTGCGAGGTTGTGCTCGATCTTTTCGGGGCGGAAGACCGTACTGATCCGGCGCAGGCGGATGTCTTCGGCAATGTCGTCGTAGGAATCGAGCAGCCGTGCCCGGTCCTGTGCCGCCGCAATCCGTTCGATCACATCGCGCCCGTAACGGATGGTGCCGGGGCTGACCGTATACATCGCATAGACCGCATCGAGGCTCAGCGCTTCGATGTAACGAATATCGGCCCCGCCACGCGCCACCATACCGTCACTGACCTTTGAGGGGATCAGCACGACCTGCGTGTTCTCCTGACTGATGCGGTAGCTCAGCAGAAGGTTGGCCGTGATCGAGACCGCAAGCACGACAGCAAGGCCATTCCTCGCCCGTTGCGCGGCTTTCATTTTCCGCGACAGACTATCAAAATTCATGGGCTTAGCCCCTCCACATGGTGACGGAGCTATCCGGCCAGGACTTGATCGGGCTGATTTCTCGGGGGAGATACCAGTAAAGAAGGGCGAGCATGCGCTCTAGCCCTCCATCGCCCTTCAGGCGTTTCCAGACGATATAGCTGACGATACCGAGAATAATGCCAGGCACGGCGGCCTGCAGGCCAACGCCAACCCCGGCGGGCGCAAGGAGGGCCAGACCCTCATCAATCGGGAAAAGCAGGATGCGCGACTGTTCCTGCAAACGCTGTTCGATACGAACAACCTTCTCCTGCATCTGACCCTCCAGCGCAGACAGATGAAAATGGAAAAGCCGCACGGGTGATGCCGTGCGGCTGGAGGATCAGAGCGCTGCGGCTTCGATCTGGATTGCGGTCGGAGCCGCTTCGACCATGTCGATGGTCGCGGTGACGCCACCGATGGAGCTGACGATCGACACGCCGTAGCCAAGGAACAGCGACACGGCGACAGCGGTGATCACATAGGTCCAGCGGCCGGTCGCCATCAGGGTCACGGCAGCGATGATGATCGAAACGATCAGGACGAGATAACCACCGGCGCCGGTCAGCAGAGTGGTCAGGGTAGTCGTGATCCCGGAGAAGCCGGCTTCTACACCGGTTGAAGATCCCGCCGCCATTGCGGCAGCAGGAAACAGGGCGGCCGAAGCGGCCACCAGAAAACGGGAGAGTTTCATGGAGTTACCTCAAAATGGTAATGCATGCGAATCATAAGTCGCATGTGCACGATAATCATCTATATCCACGATACAATATCAAATCATACTAAAAGACTCGGAAACTTCAGGCCGCAACGAAAACGCCCGGCAGAGGACTGCCGGGCGTGTCATGAGCTGATTTAGCGTCAGTGCCTGGGCTTCAGTTGGCCGAAGCAGAATCTCCGATAGTGGCTGAGTTTCGGGCAACATGCAGAGCGAGGAGCTCTGCTTCTGACTCCACCTGACCCTCCAGGGGCACCTTCACCTCACGGGCAGGCAGACGCTCTAACAGTTTGAAAACACCCGCAATCGTCTTCAAAAACTTTATCGTTGCCTCATTGCTGTTCATGACCAGCATTCCCCCGCCGCCAGACTTCGACAGCATGATGTACCAGCCCTCCACTGCCTTGGACCCCTTGGGCCCTCTGGCAATAAGCTCAACCTGGCCGCCGGCCTCGATCTCTGCAGCCATGCCCCGTTCGAAAACAAAAAGCGGCGTTACCGACTTCTCGCGCATTTGCCCACCCTGCTGGAAGCAATCTCTGACACGAGGTCTGCGCAGCGGAGCAACAGGCATTCGGCCAGATCTTTGCCATTGATAGGTGCATCATCCAGAATCTGGGAGGAATATGCAAGTGTGGGTGCCATCGTGCTAAGAAGTGCATATCATGGTGATAGCAGAGGTTCTGCTCGGCTGGGCCTGCCGGTGCAATTTGTATTGCTTTGGTCATCATGTGACTTCGCTCATCAACGAGTCGCGTTGCACGCTCGAAATGTAAGTCACCGCCTGGCGGCCGCGCACCGGCAGCTTTATCGAAGAAAGCCCAAGATCAGTGATAAGGCGTAAGAGATCCTCCTCGGATCTGAAACACGTCGGCTCGTCAGTGCGAGACGACAAAACGCACAGACTGCCATTGTCTTTAAACGATAAAATCGTCAGTGGACGCTCTTTGCCAAGCCGCTGCTTCCTAACAATGACGACGCGGCTACGAACAAGATGCTGAACGAACTCAGCTCTGCAAACGGGTGCAGGAATCATAAGACCTCTCTCATGCTTTTCTGGTTCGGGGAGCAGGAAAGCCACATCTGAAATATGTGGTGATACCGGTGGCAGGCAATACTGACCGGAGTTCCGCAACCCCTGCCTTGCATCTTGTTGAAACCACCGCGTATCGGCGAGTAAGAATCACATTGCTAGGTGAGAGATATATGATGGGGTCAGGGCATCACTTGCAAGCACAACCATAGCGTTAATACGATTTACACTCCCTGTAGTGTCGCGTCTTCGCCTTCGTGAACTTTCGCTCTGCTTCTTGCTCTGCCAATCTCGCCTGACCATTCGGATGGGGTCGAAATTTCTGGCAACTCAATTCTCCCTGTTGGCAGAGCTAGTATAAAGCGGCCGGGGCTTTTCCGGCGATCCTGAACAAGGCACGCGCTTAGGTGTTTGATCCCACGGTTTGATGGTGCGATCCTTTCTCTGGAATGGAAGGACGCCCTATGGGACAAATTCGTCATGGCAGCGCCACGACCACGCACGCCGTCAGAGCAGCAATACAGCGATCGCAAGCTTCGCTCGCGCAGTTGAGCCGTGAGCTGGGCATCAATCCCAAGACCGTTGCGAAGTGGCGCAAGCGGGCGACCGTCGAGGATATGAAGACGGGGCCTTCGGAGCCACGATCCACTGTCCTAACCGAGGCGGAAGAAGCAATGGTCGTAGCATTCCGGCGCCATACACTGCTGCCATTGGATGACTGCCTTTACGCCCTGCAGCCAACTATTCCTCATCTGACCCGATCCGCGCTGCACCGCTGCCTGCAGCGCCACGGCATCTCGCGCCTGCCTGATATGGAGGGCGATAAGCCGAAGCGGTCGAAGTTCAAACGCTACCCGATCGGCTTCTTCCACATCGACATCGCTGAGGTGCAGACCGCTGAAGGCAAACTATATTTGTTCGTCGGCATCGACCGCACGAGCAAGTTCGCCGTGACCCAGCTCGTCGACAAGGCCGACAGAAAGACAGCCTGGGAATTCCTTCAGCACATGCTCGAAGCCGTGCCCTACCAGGTTCACACCATTCTCACCGATCGAGCCATTGGAACGCCATTGGTCCGAGAGACAATGGCGAGGGGCATTCAGTTCGCAGAGCAGCCTCGGAACCGGAACACCATCTATTCCCGGCCGATGCGCTTCGACATGATTTGTGAGGCAAACGGGATTGAGCACCGGCTGACCAAGCCCAACCATCCCTGGACCAATGGCCAGGTCGAACGGATGAACCGAACCATCAAGGACGCGACCGTCAAGCGCTTCCATTACGACAGCCATGACCAGCTGCGAGCACATCTGACGGACTTCGTGGCAGCCTACAACTTCGCGCGCAGACTCAAGACCCTCGGCGGCCTCACGCCCTACGAATACATCTGCAAAATCTGGACATCAGAGCCAGATCGATTCATCCTAAATCCGATCCACCAGATACCGGGACTGAACACCTAAGATCTGAGACCAGGATCAGAAGGCGGTCCCAATCGGGCCGTTACGATCAAAGGTGTCATCGGGCAGGAGGAAACCTCGGCGGCAAAGGCAAGGCTTCTGCTGTCCATCCCCGGGATTGGCCCCGTCTCTGCGGCCGTGCTGATCGCGGAAATGCCGGAACTCGGGCGGATGACATCCGGTGAAGCTGCGGCGATGACCGGCCTTGCTCCCATCCCGCACGACAGTGGCGCAATGCGGGGCAAGCGGGCAATCGCCGGAGGTCGCGGGACCAACACCTACAACACCAAGCCGCCCCATTCTGCCCTCGGCTATCAGGCCCCGGCGGTCTTTGCCGCCCAACTCACCGCAATGGGAGATCACCTTCGCGAACCTGCACAACTGCGCACATCGCCCTTTGCTCCCTCTGCGCAACCGCGCGAAGGTCAACCGCCGACTCTGGTTTCAGTTGGATGAGCACCTAGGGTCACAGCAATTGTACTTCATGTAAGGCCACGCTTACCCCGAAACCTATTGGGAGAGTAGGGTGTAGGATCCATAAACGGCTGCTTTCCACACATCATTTCCGCTAAGAGCCGACCAGTCGCTGGGCCGAGTGTAAAACCATGATGTCCGTGGCCAAACGCGACCCAGAGCCCGCGGTTGCTCAAGATCTGGCCAATGGCGGGCCTCATATCAGAAAACACGGGACGAAAACCCATCCAGGGTTCTGCCTCGACTCTTCTGCCCAGCGGGAAAATCCGGCGTGCCGCAATCTCGGCGAGATCGATCTGTACCGGAGTAGGTTTTGCATCGCGTGGCGCGATTTCTACACCGGTAGTCAACCTTATGCCGTTCTTCATCGGCGCCAGAACATATCCGGTTGTCGCGTCAAGGATCGGATGATTTAGAAAGGCGCCTGCCTCTGGCGTGTAGTGCATATGGTAGCCACGCTTGACAGCCATCGGGAACGAATGTCCCAATTCCCGCAAGATTTCAACACTCCAGGGACCGGCCGCGACAACAGCTTCTCCAGCCTTGATGATTTGTCTGTCCGCCAAGACCTCCCAGTATCTGCCCTCAAGTCGCAGCGTTGAAGCGTCACCTTCGACAAGTTTCCCGCCGCGCGCAATGAACAGATCGGCATAAGCGGCTGTCACTGCTCCGGGATCCGCCGTCGTGATCGGATCTCGCCAATGAATTGCGCCCACCATTTGAGTAATATGGGGTTCAGCCTCCGCAAGCCCTTTGACGTCCAGGACGTCCCAGTTCAAACCATGATCAGCAAGTGCTTTGGCATCCGTCACCGCCGACGCAAGCCCCCTGTGGTCCTTAAATGCCTTTATCCAACCCTTACGGGAGAACAGGGCCGCAGCCGCCGGCGAATCTTTCAGGAACTCATCATGCTCGCTCACACTGGACTCGAACAACGGCAGAAGGTCCCGAGTTGCCTGCGCCAATCGGGCCGGAGAAGAATGGCGCCAGTAAGAAAATAGAAACGGAGCAATTCGGGGCAGGAAGCTGGCGTGATAGCGCGCATCAGCAGAGCTATTCAGGGCATACCTGAAGATCTCGGAAAGCGACCGCGGGAAGCTGTAAGGGATGAGACTTGCACGCTCGACGAGGCCAGCGTTTCCGTAGCTGGTGCCGGTTCCTGCAGCCCCGGTTTTATCGATCAAGACGACAGAGCGTCCCGCTGCCTGCAAGTGCAATGCAATAGAGACGCCGACAATGCCGGCACCAACGACCAAGACGTCATATCTCATCCCGATACCCATTCGACCTGTAGTTTACCAAGTGGTCGCGATATACTTCGCTTCCATGAATTCGAGCATCCCGTGATGCGCGCCCTCACGGCCCAGACCGCTTTGCTTGACCCCACCGAAGGGTGCCGCCGGGTCCGAGACGAGGCCGCGGTTCAGCGCCAGCATCCCAGCCTCCAGCTTTTCCGATACGCGCAAGCCGCGAGCCAGGTCCCGGGTGTAGACATAGGCGACCAGGCCGTACTCGGTGTCATTGGCGCGGCGGATCACCTCTTCCTCGGTGTCGAAGGTGTAGATCGGGGCAACCGGCCCAAAGATCTCTTCACGGGCGAGGTCGGCGGTGTCGGGCACATCGGCGAGAACGGTGGCGGGGTAGTAGTAACCATCGCCCTCGATCGCCTTGCCGCCGCAGGTGATGCGCGCGCCCTTGGCCACGGCGTCATCCACCAGCGCACCGACCTTCCTGACGGCGCCCACATTGACCAGCGGGCCTAGATCGGTGGAGTCCTCGGCGCCGGGGCCGATCTTCAGCGAGGCCATGCGCTCGGTCAGGCGGCGGGTGAAGTCGGCCACAACGCCGCGCTGGACGTAGATCCGGTTCGCGGCCGTGCAGGCCTCGCCGCCATTGCGCATCTTGGCGACCATCGCGCCCTCGATCGCGGCATCCAGATCGGCATCATCGAAGACCACAAAGGGCGCATTGCCTCCCAACTCCATCGAGCAGTGGATGACCTGATCCGCTGCCTTGCGCAGGAGGACGCGACCCACCTCGGTCGAGCCGGTGAAGGACAGCTTGCGCACACGCGGGTCTTCCAGCATCGCGTTGACCACTTGCCCGGTGGCCGAGGTGGTCAGCACATTCACCACGCCGTCCGGCACCCCGGCTTCCGCCAGGATCGCAGCCACGGCATAGGCCGTCAGCGGGGTTTCGGTCGCGGGTTTCAGCACGCAGGTGCAGCCGGCAGCCAGCGCAGGCGCAATCTTGCGCGTCGCCATCGCTGCGGGGAAGTTCCAGGGCGTGAT
This sequence comes from Pseudomonas sp. GX19020, assembly GCF_023371075.1. Taxonomy (NCBI): domain Bacteria; kingdom Pseudomonadati; phylum Pseudomonadota; class Gammaproteobacteria; order Pseudomonadales; family Pseudomonadaceae; genus Pseudomonas; species Pseudomonas sp. GX19020. The sequence continues at coordinate 96,771 of NZ_JAMCCR010000011.1, read as the reverse complement.
CAGCAGCGAAACGCCGATGGGCTGGTATTGCACGAGGATGCGGTTCGCGCCCGAGGGGGCTACGCCCAGATCCCCATGGCCGCGGACGGCCTCTTCGGCGAACCAGCGGAAGAACTCGGCCGCATAGGCGACTTCGCCGCGCGCGTCCTTCAGCGCCTTGCCGTTCTCCAGCGAGATCAGACGCGCCAGCGCCTCGGCATCGCGGGTCATCAGCTCCCAGCAGCGGCGCAGGATCTCACCCCGCTTGCGGGGCGGGGTCGAGGCCCAGTCGGCGGCGGCTTCGGCGGCAGCGTCAACGGCGGCAATTGCATCCTCGGGCGAGGCGTCGGCGACGGAACCCAGGACCGAGCCGTCGGAGGGGTTGGTCACGTCGATCCGCGTCGGGCGGGTGCCGGCGCGCCATTTGCCGGCGATGAAGAGGTCGGTGGGCCAGGTGGTTTCAGTGGTCATGTCATGGTCCTCGGATGTATCATGCCTGCCCCATAGCGGCGTCAAGGATCTCGCGGATCGCCTGCGGCGACAGGGTGCGGGGGTTGTTCTCGATCAGGCGGGCAGCGTTCATCGACAGGGTGGCGATGTTGTCCAGGCTGGCCGGGGTCACGCCGATCTTGTCCAGCGTGGCGGGCATACCGATGCGCGCGAACAGCGCCGAAAGCGCCGTGATCAGCGCCTCGGCCGCGCTGGCATCGTCGTCTGTCGCCGTGGCTACGCCGATCTCGCGCGCGATCTCGGCATAGTCACCGGCAGCAGTCTGCGCGTTGAAGCGCATGGTAAAGGGCAGAAGGATACCGACCCCCAGGCCGTGTGCCGTGTGGGTTTCCGCGCCGATCGGATATTGGATAGCATGGGCGGCGGCCGTGCCTGCGGTGCCAAAGGCAAGCCCGGCAAGGGTGGAACCCAGCATGACGGCGGAACGTGCAGTAATGTCCTCGGGCTGGTTCACCGCCGCTTCAAGGTGATCGAAGATCAGCTTGATAGCGCGCAGCGCATAGACATCTGACAGGGTGTTCTTGCCCACGAAGACCCGGCTGGTGGCCAGATCGGCGGTGGCCACGCGGCTGACGGCGGCAAAGCCCTCGATCGCATGGGCCAGTGCATCGGCGCCCGAGATCGCGGTCAGTCCCCTGGGACAGGTAACAGTCAGTTCGGGATCGCAGATAGAGGTGTGGGGGATCAGTTCGGGCGAGGAGATGCCCACCTTCATGACGCGGTCCGGATCGGCCAGAACCGCGACCGGAGTGGCCTCGGAACCCGTCCCAGCGGTGGTCGGGATCGCGATAACGGGGCGCACCGGGCCGGGGATCTTGAACTCGCCATAGTATTCCGACAGCGGGCCGGGGAAGGACAGCAGCAGGCTGACCAGCTTCGCAAGATCAAGGCAGCTGCCGCCGCCGAAGCCGATCACCATGTCGGGTGCGAAATCCTTGTAACGCGCGGCGCAGGTGGTGATGCCGTCCAGCGGCAGCTCCGCCTGGGTTTCGGCAAAGACCTCGACCGTCACGCCATGGGCCTGAAGATCCGCCACCAACTCGCCCAGCAGCGGCAGGCCGCCGAGGCGCTCATCGGTGCAGATTAGCGCGCGGGTTCCCAGGTCACGTGCAAGCCGGCCAAGTGCCGCGCGTTGGCCGGGGCCGAAAACCAGGCGCTGCGGAGCCCGGGTGACACCATAATTAAACCGCATGAAGTTCCTCCTCTTGCCCTGTTCGGCAGAGCATTCTGTATCGTTACGAAAGCGCCCGAATGCGCTGCCAGACTTCGGTTGCGACATGCAGCCCATCACGCCCCGCCTTTTCACGCGTGTGGGTGGCACGGTCGCCGGGGATGCGTACCGGAGAGGCCGGATCAGCCGGGGTCGATTGGCGCAGATCTTCAAGGAAGCCTGAGACCAGCGCCATGAAGCTCGGAGCGGGCTCCATCACTACAAAAAGATCGCCTTTGTTGCAGGGCTCGGTGGAATCCAGCGTGCCCTTGACCGCTGTGCCAATCGCCGATCCGGTCAGCGCCGAGACCAGCACCTCGAAGGCCAGCCCAAGACCGTATCCCTTGGCGCCGCCAAAGGGCGCGATGGAGCCCAGCTTGGCGGCATTCGGGTCGGTTGTCGGATTGCCCTCGGCGTCCAGCGCCCAGCCTTCCGGGATCGGCACGCCGCGATGCGCATGGTCATGGATCTTGCCCATCGATACCAGGCTGGTCGCCATATCGAAGACGAAGGGCAATGGTTCGGCCGGGACACCGATGGTGATCGGGTTGGTCCCAATCATCGCATGGCGCCCGCCATAAGGGTGAACCAGCGCCTCTGAAACGGTCAGCCCCAGAAGGACCTTGCCCTCGCGCGCAAGCCTTTCGGCATAGTAGGCCAGCATCCCCAGATGGTCACAATTGCGGATCGCCACGACGCAGGACCCGGTTTCGGCGACACGCTCCTTCGCGGTCTCCAGCGCCGACAGCGCCACGACCGGGCCAAGCCCATGCTGACCGTCCACGTCCAGAAGCGCATGACCGCGCCACGTTTGCGCGCCGCGCGCCTCCGGATCGGTAGCCCCATTCGCCACGCGCTCGATCACGCGGGGCAGGCGGAGCAGCCCATGCGAAGGGACGCCGCGCATCTCGGCATCCAGCAGCAAATCCAATTGCGTTTCTGCATGCGCCAAAGACAGGCCGCCCTTTCTTAGAGCCTGGACTGCAGTCGTTCTGATTTCCGTGATGGAAAGCATGGCTCAACCCATCCTCTCGGACACATACGACCCAGGAGAAGGAGGAAAGACGATGGTCTTGTTTCCGTTGATGAAGACGCGGCCATGCACATGGGCGTGGATTGCGCGTGCCAGAACCTGGCTTTCCACGTCGCGACCCAAACTGACGTAATCCTCCGGCGATTGAGCGTGGCTCACGGCAGTGGTATCTTGCTCAATAATTGGGCCCTCGTCGAGGTCAGCGGTCACATAGTGTGAAGTGGCGCCAATTATCTTCACACCGCGCTCATAAGCCTGCTTATATGGATTGGCACCCTTGAAGCTGGGCAGAAAGGAATGGTGGATGTTGATGATCCGCCCGGACATTTCACGGCACATTTCATCCGAAAGCACCTGCATATAGCGCGCGAGAACAACAAGTTCGGCGCCGGCTTCGCGTACGATCCGCATCTGCTCGGCCTCGGCCTGTGGCTTGTTCTCTTTGGTGACCTTGATGCAATGGAAGGGAATGTCGTGATTAACGACAACTTTCTGGTAGTCGGTGTGGTTGGAGATCACTCCGACGATATCGATAGGCAGTGCGCCAATGCGCCAGCGGTAGAGAAGATCATTCAGGCAGTGCCCGAAGCGCGACACCATCAGTATGACTTTGCGCTTCTGCCCCTCGTCAAAAAATTCGTGATCCATGCTGAATTTTTCGACCAACGGCTGAAAACTCTCACGAAGCTCCTCTAATGTCCGGCCCTCCTCGGAACGGAAGCTGATGCGGCTGAAATACAGGCCTGCGCTGTCATCTTCAAACTGGGCGCTGTCTTGAATGTTGCATCCGTTCAAGGCCAGAAAAGATGCGATGTCGGCGGTGACACCGAGTATTGCTGAGCAGGTCACGCGGAGAGCAAAGCGGTTGGATGAACGATTCATGGCAAAGAAATCCTATTCGGCAGCGAACCTGGTTGTGTTTGGTTTATTTTGGCGGCGAAAGGCAGTGACAGTGTTGGCCAGAAGGCAGGCGATGGTCATCGGACCTACCCCACCCGGCACCGGGGTTATGGCAGCGGCGTGGCCCGCTTCGGCAAAGGCCACATCGCCGACGATACGGGGCTTGCCCTTTCCCTCGACCCGGTTGATGCCGACGTCGATCACAGTGGCACCGGGCTTGATCCAGTCGCCCCGCACCATTTCCGGGCGGCCTACAGCGACCACAAGAATATCAGCAGTGCGGCATAGTTCGGGTAGGTTGCGGGTGCGAGAATGAGCCACTGTCACAGTGCAGTTTTCCGCCATCAGCAATTGGGCCATCGGCTTTCCGACGATGTTCGACTTGCCGATCACCAGCGCATTCAGTCCTGACAGATCGCTTAGTCGGTCCTTGAGCAGCATCGTGCAGCCAAGCGGCGTACAGGGCACCAGCGCCTCTTGCCCCGTCGCCAGAAGTCCGGCGTTCGAGATGTGGAAACCGTCCACATCCTTGGCGGGATTGATGGCATTGATCACCTCAGCCGCCTCCAGATGTGGAGGAAGCGGCAGTTGCACCAGAATACCATTTACCGCCGGATCGGCGTTCAGCTGGTCAAGGAGCGACATAAGCGCGTCCTGTGTGGTATCGACCGGCAAGCGATGAACAAAGGATCGCATGCCAGCCGCCTCTGTCTGGCGATGCTTGGATTTGACATAGACCGCGCTCGCCGGGTCTTCGCCAACCAGAACCACGGCCAAGCCTGGCGTCTGCCCGGTTTCTGCCTTGATCACAGCCACATCGCCAGCAATCCGTTCAACTAGGCTGGCGGCAAGAGACTTACCGTCAATCAATGCGGCCTCGAATGCCTTTTGCATTGTAGATCTCCTGTTCATGTACTCGCAGCGTTGAAATTGCAGTCACCGGGAACGGGGCGCGAGACGCGCTTTCAATCACTCGCCATTAGCAGACACCGGGTTTCTGGCCGAGGCTTCCGCAATTGCGGCGCCACGTTCCAGAAACCTGGCATATTGATCCTGTGGCACGAAAGCTCCGCCGGTGGTCCAGAGCACATGCGCAGCCTGCGCGACCCTGGCTGCCAGCCCCTGCTCGGCCAGAAAGGTCCGACCCTGGTCACCGGCAACGATAAAGCCTGGCCCGGCGAAACTGGCGGTGGCCGAAGGCTCCAATCGAATGCCTTGACTGTCTTGCGCCTGCCAAAGCCAACGAAACAGGTCGTCGTCCGCGACAGTAAAGATACCAGCCAGGATCGGCCTCATCGCTTCGGCAACAAAGGCGGACATGCGCGCAACCGCCATTCCGTCTGCCTCTGTGCGATTGGTCAGGCCTGCATCATAGACAGAAACCAGCTCGTCCGAGTCGCTCATCATATGAACCATTGCGCAGGGCGACTGAACCGGCTCGACAAAAAAGCAATGCACATTGTCGCCGAAAATCGCCTTCAGCCCATAGGTTACGCCACCCGGGGCACCCCCGATCCCGCAGGGCAGGTACACAAACAGAGGGTGGTCTGCATCAACAGTCACCCCGGCTGCAGCCAATTGCCCGGCGAGTTCCTTCGCTGCAGCGCTGTACCCGAAGAACAGAAGCTCAGAGCATTCGTCATCGACGAAATAGATTGATGGGTCGGCCTCGGCGTCGCTGCGCGCCTGCTCGACCGCAGTGGTATAGTCGGCCTTGTGACGCACAACCTTGACGCCAAGTCGGGTCAACCGGTCCACCTTCCACTGCTTGGCGTCAGCCGACATATGTACAACCGCCTTGAACCCCAGCGACCGGGCGGCAATACCAACGCTGAGGCCAAGATTTCCCGTACTCCCAACGGCGATGGTGTAATGCCCGAACAGAGTTCGCGCCTCTTCCTGGGCCAGCGCCGTGATGCTGTCCTCCGGTGTCAGAATGCCCTTCTCCCGGGCCAACTGCTCGGCGAACATGAAGACTTCAAAGACCCCGCCGCGTGCCTTGATTGAACCAGCCACCGGCAGGTCGTTATCGGCCTTGACAAAGATCCGGCCATAGTCGGGGCCACGGTAGCCAAGCGCATCACGCAGCTTTTCAGCCTCGATCAACGCCGACTGAATCAACCCACCCGTGCTTTCCAGCTCAGGAAAGAGAAGCTGCAGCAATGGCGCCAGGCGGCGCCAATTAGCTTCGGCGTCAGCAACCTGAGATGACCGATGCCGCTGTCCCGGGTCAGCAATGTCATTGTGTTTCAAGTGCGGATTGAGCCACAATGTTGGGATACCAGCCAACAGGTCATCCTTGGCAGGATTATCGGGAAGAAAGACAGGCATGGCTCCTCCGCGGGGGATTCGAGCGGGCACCTCGCCCGCTCGATACTCCAGATCAGGCGTAAATCGGGAACGTCGCACAAAGATCTGCGACAGTCTTGCGCGCGCGATCTTCGACTCCCTTCCGTTCCTCTTCAGTCCCGGTGGCTGCTTCGAAAAGATCCGCAATCAGATTGCCAATGATCTCGAATTCGCCTTTGCCGAAGCCTCGGGTGGTACCGGCAGAGGAGCCGAGTCGCAGGCCTTTCCACTCGGACGGCTTAGCGCTGTCAAAGGGTATCGGGTTTTTGTTGGACGTGATGTTGACCGCGCCCAAGATATCCTGTGCCTGCTGACCCGTCAGACCTTTTGAAGAGACATCGACCAGAACCAGATGGCTGTCGGTGCCCCCGCTGACGATTCCAACGCCACGGCGTTGCAGCACCTCGGCCAGGAGTTGCGCGTTAAGCTTGACATTGGCGCCATAGGTCTTGAATTCATCCGTCAGCGCCTCCCCCAAGCAAACCGCTTTACCAGCGATGGTAGCGAGATGTGCGGAGCCCTGCACGCCCGGGAAAACGGCTGACTGAATTTTTTTGTAGAGGTCCTCGCGGTTGGTCAGGATCAAGCCGCCACGTGCTCCGCGCAAGGTTTTGGTCGTGGTGCAGGTAACGATATCCGCATGCCCGACCGGCGAAGTATGCACTCCGGCTGCGACCAACCCCGCAAAATGTGCCATATCCACAAGGAAGATCGCTCCCACCTTATCGGCAATTTGCCGCATCCGTGCAAAATCGATTGCACGCGGATAGGAAGAGCCGCCCGCGATCAGAAGCTTGGGCTGGTGCTCCAGGGCCAATTGCTCAACATTGTCATAGTTGATCCGCCCGCTCTCGCGATCAACGCCGTAGGGAACAATGTTGAACCAGCGCCCGGACTGGTTCGGCTTTGCACCGTGGCTCAAGTGGCCGCCAGCCGCCAGGTCGAGGCTCAGGACCGTATCGCCGGGTTTGAGCACTGCAAAAAACACTGCCTGGTTGGCTTGAGTGCCCGAATGTGGCTGAGCATTCACGAACGCCACGCCGAACAATTCTTTTGCCCGATCAATTACTGCCTGTTCGACCACGTCAGCAAAATCTGCGCCGCCATGGAAGCGTCGGCCTGGGTAGCCTTCCACGGATTTGTTGGTGATCACAGAACCCAGTGCGTCAAGCGTTGCCTGGCTGACGGTATTTTCCGATGCGATGAGTTCAATCTGGCTCTGCTGGCGCTTCTTTTCGCCGTCAAGCGCAGCGAAGATCAGCGCGTCGCGTTCAGCAAGATGCGCGTTGAAGTAGGAGGTTGTCATGATCAGCACCCTTTTGCGTCCTTCAGCCAAGATTACGCTTTTCATAGATGCATAAAAAGTTAATAGTTCTTCCGTAACAGATTAGCAGAACTGATCTATTGGAGGCTTGATTGGACCTTGGACGGCTTCGCGCACTAAGGGAACTCTCGGTTCGCAAGACGATGGCGGCGGTGGCAGAGGCGCTCTGCGTCTCACCCTCTGCCGTGTCGCAACAGGTTTCCCTTCTGGAACAGGAGGCAGGTATTGAACTGATCGAGCGTCGCGGTCGTGGCGTGGAACTTACCATCGCTGGTCGACAACTTGTGGAGCGTGCCAACCGGATTTTCGCGGAACTGGAGTCAGCGCGGACGGACATCGCAGAGCTGAAAATGGTTGTGGCTGGTGAGTTGCGTGTCGCCGCATTTCCATCTGTAGCTGCGGCACTGATGCCGCGTACAATCCACGCGTTGCGCCAGTCTCACGGGCGGCTGGCCGTTCAGTTCGACGAGATGGAGCCCGAGGAAGCACTGACGGCGCTGCGCAGCTGGCAAACCGATGTGGCGCTGATCGATGATCTGAATGTGCCTCCTGGCCTTCTCGAACCGACCATCGCAGTACTTCCACTTATTGAAGATGTCTTCAATGTCATGGTCGCTCAGGATCATCCGATGGCGGGCCGGGCCTCGGTCACGCTGGAAGAACTCCGTGAGGAAGACTGGATCAATGACACTGCATCCATTGCCTATACCCGCCTGTTGATCGAGCTATGCCAAAGGGCCGGCTTCACGCCCAACATCATCGCCCGAAGCAAAGGGTTCGAGGTTTCCGTCGCAATGATCCGTGAGGGATGCGCGATTGCGTTCCTGCCCGGCCTGCGGGCCAGCCACGATCTGGAGGATGTGTGGGTCTGTCGTCTGCACCCGGAAATTCGTCGCCACATTTCTGTGGCGTTTCGCAAGAGTGAAGAGCGCAGCCCCGCAATTCAGGCCTTCATCAATGAGATTTCGAGGCAGGCTCGGAGCTAAGCTAGTGCCTGAGCACACGTGCCAGGAAAGTGCGGGTGCGTTCATTCTGTGGATTGTCGAAGAACTGCTCAGGCGTGCCGCTTTCTGTGATACTGCCCTGATCGACGTAGATCACGCGATCGCTGACTTCCCGGGCAAAGCCCATCTCATGTGTGACGATCATCATGGTCATGCCCTCCTTGGCAAGCTCTCGCATGACGTCCAGCACCTCACCAACCATCTCCGGGTCAAGGGCTGAAGTTGGCTCGTCAAACAGCATCAGATGCGGCTCCATCGCGAGCGACCGCGCGATCGCAACACGCTGCTGCTGACCACCGGAAAGCGCACCCGGGTATTTTTGTGCCTGATCCTTCAGCCCGACCCGGTCAAGCAGTTGCATCGCTTGGATATCGGCCTCAGCACGGGATTTTCCGCGCACCCGCATTGGCCCAAGCGTGATGTTCTGCAGGACAGTCAGATGGGGAAACAGGTTGAATTGCTGGAACACCATTCCCACGCCTTTGCGGATTTCGCGCAAGCCTTTCACTTCTCCGAACTCGCGATCTTCCGCGCGCGGCATCAGAAAGCCATCCACTTCGAGCGCACCGGACTGATATTCTTCCAGCCCGTTGACACATCGGATCAGTGTCGATTTCCCCGAGCCGGACGCCCCGACGATGACAAGAACCTCCCCACGGGCTACCGTGAGATCAACATCCTTCAGAACGTGAAAACTGCCGTAGTATTTGTTGAGGCCCGTGATTTGAACAATGTTGTCGCCCTGTGATCCCGTCATTTGCGCGCGCCTTTGCTGAGTTTCTGTTCAAGCCGTCTGGCCTGGAAAGTGATGACGCTTCCCACTACGAAATAAACGAAGAAGAGGAAGACGTAGATTTCATACGTGCGGCCACTGTTCTCTGGGTTGGCGAGGATCATCTGTCCCGCTCGCAGAAAGTCGGTCAGTCCGATGATGAAAACCAGCGGCGCGTAGTTGAAGATATCTAGGATATTCCCCACCAGCCCAGGCACAGCAACGCGGAGGGCCTGCGGCAGGATGACGATGCGTTTGATATCGGTGTCCGACAGGCCCAGCGATTGTGCAGCTTCGGTCTGGCCCCTTGCCACGGCCTGCAGGCCCGTGCGGATGAACTCGGCCGCATAGGCAGAGTAGAACAGTGTAAACCCGATCAGGCCGCGTACGACATCGGGCACTGGAAACTGTGGCAGCGCCAGGGGGAAAGCGATCCAGATGCAGTATACCACAAGGATCAGGGGAACGGATCGCATCACTTCGATGTAGCCGGTGCAAAGAGCGCTGAGACTGGCAACCTTGCTTTGCCGGCCAAAGGCCAGGAAGACCCCCAGCGGAATTGTCAGAAGAGCCGCCGTCAGCGTCAGCACCACCGAGAGGAGCAGGCCGCCCCATGTCGAAGGCCCGGCAGGCGACAGAACCAAAAGCACCGTAATAAGCACACCAAAGGCAATCCCGGTTAGATTGTCTCGCAAAGTCTCGCTGCGATGACCAATGGCCCAAACGCAGAAAACGGTCGCGATCACCAGCGCTGCCTGCGGCGCGACCGAGGGCGTCCATGCCGCCGCCACAAGAGTTGCAGCCACTGCCAGCATACCACAAAACGCCGCTGCTCGCCCGAAGGGCATGGTCACCGAACTCGCTAAGCCAATCAAACCCGCGATCAGCGAAGCGGCGATCCAGACCAGCCACATTTTCTCAGCCGGAAAAAGGCCGGTCATCAATACCTTGAGGCTTCCAATCACTACAGACCAGTCGGCAACGACAATCACCCAGTGGAGCAGGCTGGCGACAGCCCAGCAAAGAAGCGGCACTACGATCAGCGTCAGCACGGTATCGAATGGCTTGGCGAACAAGTTGACGTGCAGCCAGCGCGGTAGATTGCGAAAGTTCGTCATTAGCGCACTCCTGGGATTTTCAGTCGGCGGTTTACCAGGTTGACGGCGAGGCTGATGATCCAACTCAGGACAAGGTAAATTCCCATAGCCAGAATGACGCCCTCAAGGCTGCGCCCGGTCTGGTTGGAAACAGTGCCGTAAACGTTGAAGAGGTCTGGGAAGCCGATAGCGATTCCCAGAGATGTGTTCTTGGTCAGGCTGATGTACTGATTTCCGAATGACGGCATCACTACCCGTAGCACCTGCGGCAGCACAACATCCCCCAGTACATGACGGCGGGAAAGCCCGATGGCCTCGGCCGCTTCCCACTGGCCGCGGGGCAGTGCCTCGATTGCGCCACGGACAATCTCGCCGATGTAGGCCGCGCTGTTCACCGTCATGGCAATGAGAAGGGCCGTAAACTCGGGGCTGATGGCAAAGCCGCCCTCCGCGCGAAACCGTCCGACCTCAGGGTAGTCAAAGAAGATACGGAACCCGACCAGAATGGCCACCATGAAGAGCACCACCGCCATGCCCCCCGCCCATGCCCGCCACGCCCGAAAAGCGGGAAACAATGCAGCCAACCCGATCAGGACTGCGAGGAATGCGATCCAAAGTCCTGGCCCGTCGGACAGCATGGGCCTGGGCAGCCATATCCCCTGCTGGCTGATCACCGCCCCCCAGAACTGTTGTGCCTCGCGAATGCCCGGCAGTTTCAGCACAACTGCCACATACCAGAAGGTCAACTGGATCAGAAGCGGCGTATTGCGCAGGAACTCGATCGCTCCGAAGGCAAGCTTTCGGATAAGCCAGTTGGTCGACAGGCGACTGACGCCCAGCATCACGCCGATAACGGTCGAAAGCGCAATCGCCGTGATTGCCACCTTTATCGTGTTGCTCAGCCCTGCGACAAGAGCTTGAGTGTTGGTCATCGCCGAGGCGAAGGACGCGAAACCATCGGCGGTCAGGGTCTTGCCTTCCGAGATTTCAAACCCGGCAGGGGCCAGCAGGAACGCGAAGCTGAAGTCGACGCCACGTGCCGCAAAACCGTTTCGCACCGTCAGACCAACCACGGCAAGCAAGCCTACTGCGATGCCGATCACGGCAATCTGGGTCGCGCTCCGCCGTAAGCGGCGCAGGCGATAGGGTGTGAATACGGTCATTCGCGCCTCACAAACTGAAGTCAAAAAGGGGGGGGGAACTTCCACTACCAATGGCGCTATGATGCGCTGACAGAGATTTGGGGTGCGGGTCCTTGCCCGCACCCCAGCATTGGCTCAGTCCCAGAGCGGAGAGATAATTGCGCCGCCGTCGGTCCAAAGCGCGTTCAATGTCCCCTTGCGATCAATGGCGACGATGGTGTCAGGCCCCAGATTGCGCTCGTAAATCTCACCATAATTGCCGACCTGAGTGATCACTTGCGCCATGAAGTCGGCCGGGATGCCGAGGTCCGCTCCGGTTGTTCCTTCGACACCAAGAAACTTGCGAATTGCGGGTTCCGCAGCGGCTTTCTTCTCTTCGGTATTGGTTGAGTTTATTCCCCATTCTTCGGCTTGAACAACGCCATATGAGATCCAGCGCAGGGCATTGCGCCAACGACTATCATTGGCGGCAACAAAGCCGGCGAAGGGAGATTTTTCGACGATTTCCGGCAGGATTGTCAGATCCTCAGGCACAGCGGAATTACCTCGCCATGCTGCAAGTGCCGACTTGTCGGTGAACATCGCGTCGCATCTCCCGCTGGTCAGCGCGCCGAAGAGCTTCTCCAGATTTTCATAGGTCAGAACCTGGTTCTTCCACCCGTTTGCCGTGATGATATTGGCGATAGTCGTCTCAGTTGCGGAACCCTGCGTCGTACAAAGGTTGGCACCATTCAGATCGTCAATGCTCTCGACGCCGGAAGCAGTCTTCACCATCACGCCGGTGCCATCCCAGAACATGATGGGCAAGAAGTCGACCGTGATAGCAGATTCACGGGCTGGTTTTAGTGTGGTATGGGCGAAGACCACGTCCACCTGTCCGGATTGGACCGCTGTGAAGCGGCTCTTGTCGGTCACAGTGACATAGTTGACCTTGGTGGCGTCGCCCAGAACCGCCGCTGCCACAGCGCGGCAGAAATCGACATCGAGACCCTCCATCGCGCCCGTTGTGGTATTCAGGTAGCCAAAACCAGGTGCCGTGTTGTCGGTCCCGCAGTTCAGGATGCCCCGGGCAAGCACATCGTCAAGCACGCCAGCAAAAGCAGGAGTGGAAGTAAGTACGGCAACAGCCGTCAGTGCGACCTTGTGAAAATTACGCATCATCTCCCTTTCATTTTTTTTGTAGTGACACCAACGTTGGGCGCCCTCTAGTTTCCATTGCCGTAAGGTTAGCAAACAGGATCATTTCAAAATAGTGAAATAACCTCAGTCTAAGCATAAGCATAACTTAACGATCTGTGGCAAAATGCCCTTGAGGTGTTTGTCAGACGAACTCCGATTGCTACGGATTAGAGCGCTCCGCTAGCCCACCAGTATCGGCATCGCTCCATTTTTCCGCTAGGGCGTGTTAACACTTGAGCATATCGACGATGAGGACGAAGTTCAGGAAGGCCCTGAACATGATGTCGAGCTTCTCGAAGCGTGAGAAAATGCGGCGAAACCCCTTGAGCCTTCGAAACAGCCGCTCCACCTCGTTGCGGCGCTTGTAGAGGTCGCGGTCATAGTCCCACGGCGCCTTGCGGTTCGTTTTTGGCGGCACGACAGGCTCGAAGCCCAGGTCAAGAACAAGCTGGCGGGTCTCTTCGCCCTCATAGGCGCGATCCATAAGCATAGGCACGCCGGAGAATGGTCTTTTCCAGCGCTGAAGCAAGGCCCGCCCCTCCGGTGCATCATGCGCCTGACCGCCGGAAAGGCTGAATGTCAGGGCTGTTCGAGCATCCGCGGCAACCAGATGAACCTTGGTATTCCATCCTCCGCGAGATTTTCCGATGGCTTGCGGCCCCTTTTTTTGGGCGCCCCGGTCCCGTCCGGGTGAACTTTGACGGAGGTGCTGTCAAGGCCGAGGCATTCGACCCGGATCCGGATCAGCCGATGTTCCTGCAAAGCCGCGAACAGCCGGTCAAGCACGCCCGCCTCCGCCCAACGGCGCAGGCGGGTGTAGATCGTGTGCCAGTTTCCGAACCGGGGAGGCAAAGCCCGCCACTTGCAGCCGTTCTCGGCGATATAGAGCACTGCATAGATCATCGTCAGGTTGCTGATCCGCACATTCCCGCGCTGCACAGGCAGATAAGGCCGGATCAAATCGTATTGCGCTTCGCTTATATCATTCATTTCAAATAGATAACACAAATGCCAGTCACAAGGTAGTGTTAACACGCCCTAGTTCACGACCAGCATGAAACGGCCGGCCTGATCTAGATGCTGGTCCGAAACGGATGGCAGCCGCGAGAGGGGATTTGCCCGAGATCATGGTGAGTTGCATCGCCAGCCATCGCTCGAGATCTTCGAAGACGGGCGCTGCATGGGACTTGGGAAGTGCGGCGATAACATCCGGTGGTGACCCTCTGGCATCCTTCTCGACGGCATAGAGTTGGACGATCCGACCGATAGCCTCTTCCGCGATGGCGGAGCCTTGGAATCGGCGGATGTCGACGAACTTGCGCCTGACGTGGGCCATGCAGGCGACCTCGCGGATCGCTCCGCTCCGATAGAGATCCTCGAACCCGGCATAACAGTCGAGGTGCATCCAGCCACGGTATCGGGCGAAATGATCCTTGCGGTGCTGTCCCTTGCGGTCGGTGGAGCCTGCCCGCCCCACGGTCGTTCGTCGCGGGCGTAGGTCCAGAGCCGTGCCGTCTGGGTCTTGCCGGTGCTGGGGGCAAGCATGCTCACGGGCGTGTCGTCGGCGAAGATCGCCTCGGCCGACAGGCCATGGCGGCCGATGGCGTCAGCGAGGGGTTCAAGAAAAGCAGTGGACTTGCCGACACAGTCGGCCAGGGTCGATCTGTCGAGGTCGAGCCCCTCACGGTCGAAGAGTCTTCATATCCTCGACCCTCGCGCGCTTGCGCCAGTTCGCAACGGCCTTGGGACTGACCCCCCAGCGACCGGCTCAGTTCCGAGAGCGAAGCCTGCGATCGCTGTATTGCTGCTCTGACAGCGTGCATGGTCGTGGCGCTGCCGTGACGAACTTGTCCCATAGAGCTCCTTCCCTTCCAAAGAAAGGATCGCACCATCAAACCGTGGGATCAAACAGTTCTGAGGGACTGCGGCGAGATCACCGCCTTAAAAGTTCGCTTAAGTACGATCTGCAGCGCGTAACCTGGCATACCTCCATACGCCTTCTTGAGGCGGCGCCGCCGCAGTGGTGCCAATCAGTGAATATCCGATTTGTTTCAGACAGTCCGTAGGGAACCCTTATGGATTAACTGTTCCACGCGACAAGAACCCCCCGTCGACAGCAAGCGTATGTCCGGTGACGAAGCCGGACTTGCGGCCATCAAGCAGGAAGAGCGTCGCCTCGGCGATCTCTTCGGGCAAAGCGTAGCGCTTTATCGACAGCGCATTGAGCCAGCCTTCCCGCATCTCCTGCGAGTGATGTGCGACGACCATCGGCGTATCGACCGGCCCCGGTGCAACCGTGTTGACACGAACCCCCAGTGGGGCCAGTTCGACCGAGAGAGAATTGCCCATCATGATCACCGCGCCTTTCGAGGCACCATAGGCCATCCGCCCTTGATTGCCGCGAATACCAGAAACCGAGGCGATATTGACCACTGCCCCCTCGCCCTCCATCTGCGCCACAGCCGCGCGGGTGACGATGAAACAGCCGATCACATTGACATCGAGGATACGGCGGAAGGTCTGAGTGTCGACTTCCATCGCGGGGCAGACGGTCGCGATCCCGGCAGAATTCACGACGCCATCGACGGCGCCGTGACGCTGCCGCAGATCAGCCGCTGCCGCTGTGACCGCGACCTCATCCGTGATGTCGAGGGGGAAGATCTCGACCCCACTCAGGCCTTCGGCGGCCAATGCGTCCATCGCTGCGCCGGGCAGGTCAAAGACGGCAGCCACCGCGCCCTCGGCGCAAAGGCGGTCCACCACGGCGCGCCCAATGCCGGATGCGCCCCCGGTCACGATGACAACTTTTCCCTGCATGGGCATTCCTTTCACTGATCTTCGGGCAGGAACCCGCGTCGCCGCAGCTCCTGCCGCAGGTCTTTTTTGGAAATCTTGCCATAGCCGGTCTTGGGCAAAGCCTCGAAGAACCGGATATGGCGGGGGAGTTTGTAACTGGCGAGGCTGGCGGCGAGGGCGGAGCGTAAGCCCGCCTCATCCGGTGCCACGCCGGGGCGCAGTACCACGATGGCAAAGCCCGCCTCGCCCCATCGCGCATCCGGGACGCCCAGAACCGCGCATTCCGCGACATGATCCAGGGCGAGGATCTTTTCCTCGATCTCGCGCGGATAGATGTTGGAGCCGCCCGAAATGAACATATCTGAGGCGCGGTCTGTCAGGTAAAGATAGCCCTCGGCATCCATATGACCCAGGTCGCCGGTGCGGAACCATCCGTCCCGGAAGGCTGCGTCGGTGGCGGCGGGGTTGTCGTGATAGCCCGCGACCACCGCCGGGCCGATCACGCAGATCTCGCCGGTCTCACCCGGTGGCAGCGCCTGGCCCGAGGCATCCTGCACCTCGATCAGCATGCCGGTGCGGGGCAGGCCGCAGGTGCCGATGCGGAAATCGGGGCCGGTGGAATGGAGATGCGGCGGCAGCACGGTGATCGCGCCGGTGACTTCGCCGAGGCCGTAATACTGCACCAGCACCGGCCCCAGGCGGTTGAGCGCGCGGATCTGGTCGGCGCGGTACATGGGCGCGCCGGCATAGATCACGAAACGCAGCGTGCTGCTGTCAAAGGCGCGGTCGGGGTCGGCCTCGACAATCATCTTCAGGATGGTCGGCACGGTGAACATGGTGACGACACGCCAGTCTTCGATCAGCCGCCAGATCTCTGCCGCATCAAAGCGCGGGCTGTCAGACAGTACCGAGGTCACGCCCCGCGCCACCATCGCCAGATGATGTACCCCCGCCCCGTGGCTGAGGGGGGCGACCACCAGCGCGGTCTCTCCATGCCGAAGGCCCGGCATCAGATCGCAAAGATGGTTGTTGATCACAAAGGCCATCTGGCCATGGGTCAGGATCGCCCCTTTGGGCAGTCCGGTGGTGCCCGAGGTATAAAAGAGCCAGCATGGCGTGTCGCGCAGCACCGGCGCATTGCGGCAGGGCTGATGCTGGTGCTGCGCGATCCCGGCTTCGAGGTTCCTGATGTCAGAGCAGAACCGCAGGGCCGCAGAAGCCTCGCGGCAGGCGGCGGCATGGTCTGCGAAATCGCTGTGATGGACAAAGCCCACCGCGCCCGAGCTTTGCGCAAGCTTTGCCACATCCTGCGGCATCAGGCGGAAGTTCACCGGAACATAGACCGCGCCGAGGCGAAAACAGGCGAACATCAGCTCGAAAAGCTGGTTGCAGTTCGGGGATTGCACCAGCAGGCGGTCGCCGGGCTGCACCCCGTGATCGCGCGCCAGATGCAGCGCCAGCGCCGAGACACGCGCGTCGAGGGCGGCCCATGTCAGGCGAAGATCGCCCCAGGCCAGCGCCAGGCCGCCCGGGTCACGGCGGCTTGTCTGGCTGAGGAATTCGGCAAGGTTCATCACCCTTTCGCTGGCGAGGGTCACGCTCATTTCACGCGCTCCAGCACCGAGACATAGCTGGCGACGGCGGCGCCCCCCATGTTCATCACCCCGGCCAGGGCGGCGCCTGGCACCTGCATGCCGCCCGCCTCGCCCATGAGTTGCTGCGCCGCCATCACCTGCATCGAAATCCCGGTGGCCCCGATCGGATGGCCGCGCGCCTTCAGCCCGCCCGAGGGATTGATCGGCAGTTCGGCCCCCATCAGCACCCGGCCTTCGCGGATCGCGGTCCAGCCCTGGCCGGGCGGGGTCAGGCCCATCGCCTCGTATTGGATCATCTCGGCGATGGTGAAACAGTCATGGGTCTCGACCAGATCGAGGTCAGTGACTGCCGTCAGCCCGGAGGTTTTCAGCGCCTCAGCCCAGGCGCAGCGCGGGCCGTCAAAGGCAATGGGATCACGCTGCGACAAAGCCAGAACGTCATTGGCCTGGACACGGGCGCGAAAACCGATGGCGCGCTGCATGGTGGCGGCGGTCCTGGCGTCTGCGATCACCAGCGCCGCCGCCCCGTCCGAGAGCGGCGCGCAGTCGCTGCGGCGCAGGGGCGCGGCGACCAGCGGGTTCAGGTCCGACACCGTGTCGCAGAACGCGATGCCGGGATCTTTGTGCAGATGCGCCAGGGGGTTGGCCATCGCGTTGTGGTGGTTCTTGGCGGCGATCATTGCCATCTCGCTGCTGTGATCGCCGTTGCGGTGGAAATACTCTTGTGTGATCCGGGAAAACACGCCCGCAAACCCGGCAGGGCCAGCCTCTTCCCGCATCCAGGACGCAGCGAGCAGGATATCCCCGGCGCGGGTGCCGGAGATGGCTGTCATCTTTTCGGCACCCAGAACAAGCGCAATACGCCCGCGCCCGGCCGCGATGAAGTCGAGCGCGGCGAACAGCGCCGCCGATCCCGTAGCGCAGGCGTTTTCCAGCCGCACCGCAGGCACCTGCGCCAGCGCAGGGTAAGCCATGCCGACCAGCGCCGCCTGAAAATCCTGCGCCTGGAAGCCGTTGTTCCACACACCGCAGAAGATGCCGTCGACATCCTCTGCGCCGATCCCGGCATGGTGCAAAGCCGGTCCGATCACCTCCGCCATCAGGGCGGTGGTGTCGGGGGCCTCGCTTTTGCCAAAGCGCGTATGCGCCCAGCCGATGATCTGTGCGGACATGGTTCAGCCTCCTCTTCCCCGACAAGCCTTCGCAGCCGGGGGCTTCGCAAGGCAAGCGGGAAAGCGGATCCGCATCAGAGCCAGCGCCGGATGCTGTCACCCATCACGCGGCGCGAGATGCCGTAGCGATCCTGCAGGACCGGCAGGCTGCCCGCGTCAAGGAAGGCATCGGGCAGCGCGATCTGGCGGAAACCTGCGGGATGCACACCCGCGCGCATCAGGCAGCCCGCAACCGCCTCACCCAGACCACCGATCTCGGAATGGTTTTCGGCCACCACGACCAGACGGCCCGGGCGCTGCGCCTCGCGGATGATCGCGACCTCGTCCAGCGGTTTCAGCGTCGGCACATGCAGCACCGCCACATCGACGCTGTCCTTTTGCAGATCCTTGGCCGCGTCCAGCGCCCGCATCGTCATGAACCCGGTCGAGATCACCAGCACATCGCGCCCGCCGCGCAACAGCGCCGCTTTGCCGATCTGGAAGCGGTAATTGTATTCGTCCAGCACCACCGGCACCGCGCCGCGCAGGATGCGCATATAGACCGGGCCTTTGTGATCGGCAACGGCCTCGGTCATCTGTTCGACATCCACCGCGTCGCAGGGGTCGATCACCGTCAGGTTCGGCATGGCGCGGAAGATCGCGAGGTCATCGGTCGCCTGGTGGCTGGGGCCATAGCCCGTGGTCAGACCCGGCAGGCCGCCGATGAATTTGACGTTGGCATCCTGTTCGGCCACGCCCTGGCTGATGAAGTCATAGCAACGACGGGCGGCGAAGGTCGCATAGGTGGTGGCGAAGGGGATGAAGCCCTCTTTCGCCAGCCCGCCCGCTGCGGTCGCCATCAGCTGCTCCGACATGCCCATCTGGTAAAAGCGGTCGGGATAGGCCTGGGCGAAGATATGGATATCGGTATATTTCGCCAGATCCGCGCTCATGCCCAGAATCTCGGGGCGATGGCGGGCCAGTTCCACCAGCTTGTGACCGAAGGGGGCCATGCGGGTCGGATAGCCCTCATCCACCGAAGAGGACATGATGGTTGCGGCGGCAACCGGGGCTTTGTTGGTCGGGACGTTCATGCTGCCCTCCAGGCATCCAGCGCCGCATGGGCACGTTTCCATTCATCGCCATCCATCCGGACGAAGTGGCTTTTCTCGCGGTTTTCGAGGAAATCGACCCCGCTGCCCAGTTTGGTGTCGCAGATGATGATGCGCGGCTGCGCGCCGGTATGGTTGCGCGCGGTATCGAAGGCCTCGACCAGCGCCGTCAGGTCATTGCCGTTCACCCGCTGGACATGGAAGCCGAAGGCCTGGAATTTCTCGATCAGCGGCTCGGTCGACATGACCGACATCGAGGGGCCATCGGCCTGGATGCGGTTGAAATCGACAATCGCGATGATGTTGTCGAGCTTGTAATGCGCGGCGGAAATCGCCGCTTCCCAGGTCGGGCCCTCGGCCAGCTCGCCATCGCCCATGAAGGCATAGACGAAAGCCGGGTTTTCCTTGCGCTTGAGGCCAAGCCCCATGCCCACCGCCATCGGCAGACCAAGGCCGATCGATCCGCCCGACATCTCGGCGCCGGGGGTGTAATGATACATGCCCGACATCGGCAGGCGGCTGTCATCCATGCCGTAAGTCACCAGTTCTTCTTCTGGCAGGTAGCCGGCTTCGGTCAGAATGGCGTAATGTGCGATGCCGTAATGGCCGACCGAGAGGAGAAAGCGGTCGCGATCTTCCCATTCGGGCTGTTCGGGGCGGTGGGTCATGGCGTGCAGATAGGTGACGGCGAGCACATCCGAGACGCCAAGAGCCTGTGCGATATAGCCCTGGCCCTGCACCTCGGCCATGATCAGCGCGTTGCGGCGCACGCGGTAGGCGCGCTCGGCCAGATCGGAATTGTGCAGTCTTTTGCTTTGTGACATCGGTTCCTCTTCAGATCGTCTGTGCCCGCCTAAGGTGAGGGGCGGAATGGAAAGGGGGGCTGCCGTCAGCGCAGGGGCTGCATGGCGCAGCTCTGTCCGCCATCGACGGGCAGGCAGACCCCGGTGATGAATTGCGCCTGATCCGAGGCCAGAAAGAGCGCGGCCTCGGCAATGTCCCAGGCGGTGCCCATGCGGCCAAGCGGCACCATGCGGGCGCGGGCGGCCTGCATCTCTTCGACCGAGGCATATTGCCCGGCGATCTGGCGGTAGATCAGCGGCGTGTCGATGGCACCGGGCAGCACGCAATTGGCGCGGATGCCCTGGCGGGCATATTGCATCGCCAGCGCCACGGTGGCCTGATTGACCGCCGCTTTGGTGGCGTAATAGGCAAAATAGGGGTAACCCGACCACCGGATCGCCGCCAGCGACGAGATGTTGATGATCACCCCGCGCCCTGCGGTCACGAAATGCGGGATCACCGCTTTGCTGGTGCGATAGACCGAGCCAAGATTCAGCGCGACCGAGGCCTCGAAGTCATTTTCGCTCAGCTCGACCGGGCCACCCATATGGGTGACGCCGACATTATTATGCAGGACTGCGGGCGGGCCGTAAGCCGCGACCGCCTGGTCAACCGCCGCTTTGACCGAAGCGCTGTCGGTCACATCGGCTGTCAGGGCCAACGCCTCGCCGCCGGCCTCGCGGATGGCAGTGGCGGTGGCTTCGGCGGCCTCAGATGACAGGTCGATGCAGACCACCTGCGCGCCTTCGCGGCCATAGGCGAAGGCGGCGGCCTTGCCGTTGCTCCAGCCCTCACCCGAGGCACCGGCCCCGAAGACGAGGACATGTTTGCCGGTGAAGCGCGTACCTGCCTGGGGGAAATCTGCGCTCATCACAGGAACCCGATGGAAATGGCCGGAACCGCCGCGATCACCAGAAGCCCGCCGATCAGCGCGAAAATATAGGGCCAGATTGCGCGGAAGGCCTCATCCGGCGGCACGTCACCGATCTTGCAGGCGAGGTAGAAGCCGACCCCGATGGGCGGCGCCATCAGGCCGATATTCATCGCGACCACGACCACCATCGCATAATGGATGTCATGGATACCAAGGCTGCGGGCGATGGGGAACATCAGCGGCGCCATGAGCACGATGGCGGGCAGACCTTCCAGCACACAGCCGAGGATCAGGAAGATCAC
The DNA here is from genome assembly GCF_023371075.1 of Pseudomonas sp. GX19020. NCBI lineage: Bacteria > Pseudomonadati > Pseudomonadota > Gammaproteobacteria > Pseudomonadales > Pseudomonadaceae > Pseudomonas > Pseudomonas sp. GX19020. Next base: position 75,599 of record NZ_JAMCCR010000011.1, on the reverse strand, counting down.
GATAGTGACCAGCATGAACCCGATCCAGCCACCGGGCAGCGACTGCATCATCTGTGCCAGCGACTGCGCCACACCGGCCTGCGTGATCACCCAGGCCATCGCCAGCGCGGTGCCAAGGATCATCAGGATCGCCCCGGTCAGTGCCGCCGTTTCCAGCAGCATATCGCAGAACTTCTTCCAGCTGATGCCACCATAAAGCACCATGCCGATGGCCATGGCATAGAGGACGGCGATGGTCGAAACCTCGGTCGCGGTGGCGATGCCGCTGGCCACGGAGGAGCGGATCAGGAACGGCAGCACCAGCGCCGGGGCGGCGATCACCAGAAGCTTCATCATCATCGCAAAAGGCGCGCGGCGGAAGCTGCCGGTGATCTCATGGCGGGCCTTCCAGCGGGCCAGACCGATCAGCACGGCCAGCAGCACGGCGGCGACCACAATACCGCTGGTGAACAGCCCCGCGATAGAGACACCGGCGACCGAGCCCAGCACGATCAGCACGATTGAGGGCGGCACGGTATCGGCCATCGCGGCTCCGGTGGCCAGCAGAGCGATCATCTCGGGCGGTTTGTTGCCGCGCCGCTTCATTTCCGGGAACAGCGCCGGGGCGACGGTCGCCATATCCGAGACCTTCGAGCCGGAAATGCCGGAGACGATGAACAAGGATCCCAGCAGCACATAAGACATGCCAGCTTTCACATGGCCGATCAGCGAGCCGAGGAAGTCGACGATGGCCTTGCCCATCCCGGTCGCATCCAGCACGCAGCCCAAGAGCACGAAGATCGGCACCGACAGAAGGATGATCGAGGACATGCCCTCATCCATACGGCCCATCATCACATAGACCGGCACATGGCTGCCAAAGAGCAGATAGGTCAGCGTGCCAAGGCCGAAGCAAAAGGCAATCGGAACCCCGCCGAGCAGGCAGGCCGGCACCAGCAGCAAGAGGAAGATCAGCAAGGATCCCGCGCCCATCGAGATCAGGACCGGGCTGGCCAGCCACATCGCGGCCCCGATGCCAACCACAATGGCGATGCCAAAGCCGATATCGGCCAGCCGATGATTGCGCAGCAGATATTGCAGCACCAGCAGCGTCATCAGCAGGAAGCCGAAGGGAATCGCCGAAACGCGCCAGGTGTTCGGAATATGCAGCGCAGCCGAGGTGATATACCACTCCTCCATCGCGTATTCGATGGCCGAGGGCAGCAGGGCGATCAGGAAGGCCGCAACGGCGACCAGCGAGGTCGCCTCAAGCCGGTCGCGCCAGACGGGCGTCAGCTTTTTCAGCATGATGGTCAGGCGCAGATGTTCATTGCGATCCAGCGCAATGGCTGATCCCAGCATCGCGAGCCACAGAAAACTGATCGAGGCCGCTTCTTCGATCCAGATCACCGGATAGGCAAAGACATAGCGCGAGACCACACCGCCGAACAAAAGCCCGACAACGGTAACAAGCAGCAGCGATGCGACGATCTCGATGGGTCGCATCAGGGGTGATCCGGCCCGGATGTCCTCGCTCATGCTGGCGATTACTTCGGCGGTATTCTGATCTGTTGCAGTCATTCTTTCCTCCCCGTATCCCGGTCAAAAAGGGACAGGTGGGCCCGGGGCGCCATGCCCCGGCCCGGTCTCATCCGGCCTTTGAGCCGGTATCAGGCCTGTGATAGCCGGCTGCTGATCAGGTCAGCTGGCCGACGACATTTTCCAGCGCACCCCAGGCTTCATCGCCGAATTTGCCATGCCATTCGTTGTAGAATCCGGCACTGCGCAGAACCTCGCGGATGGGCGCCGGGTCGGGCTGGTTGAAGGCGAGGCCATGTTCCTCAAGACTGGTGCGCAGATTGGCGTTCAGCACGGAAAGGTCGGCGCGCTCATCCATGGCGGACTGGCTGAAATTGGTCTCGACGATCTGTTGCAGATCTTCGGGCAGCGCCCCCCAGGACCGCGCATTCGACAGGAGCCAGAAGCCGTCCCACATATGGTTGGTCAGTGAGCAATGGCTTTGCACTTCATAAAGTTTGCCGACATCGATGGTCGAAAGCGGGTTTTCCTGTGCATCGACGACGCCGGTCTGCAGTGCGGTATAGGTCTCGTTCCAGTTGATGCTCGCGGGCGCGGTGCCAAGGGCCTGGAACATCGAGGTCCAGAGCGGGCTGACCGGCACGCGGATTTTCAGGCCCTTCAGATCATCCGGCGTCTCGATCGCTTTGGTCGAGGTGGTGATCTGACGGAAGCCATTGTCGAACATGCGCGGCAGCGCATAGAGGCGGGCATCGGCAATCGCCTTGCGGACCGCGGCGCCAACCTCGCCGTCCATCGCCTCCCAGACCTTGTCGTGATCGGCAAAGGCAAAGCCGACCCCGTTGATCGCCGCGACCGGCACAAGGGCCGACAGGATGATGCCCGACAGGGTAAAGAACTCCACCGCGCCCGAGCGCAGCTGGTTCAGCGTATCGGTGTCCGAACCAAGCTGGTTGCTGGGGAAAACGGCGATCTGGACGCGGCCATCGGATTGTTCGGCAATGCGGTCGCAGCCTTCCTGAACGCGATTGGCAAGCGGGTGGCCCAGCGGGAAGTTATGGGCGAACTTGTAGTTGAACTCCGCCGCATTGGCGCGGCCCGACATGATGAAGGGAGCGGCAAGCATAACGCCGCCGGTGGTCGCCAGAAACTGGCGACGGCTAGATTTAGGCATGATTTCCTCCCAGCGGAAAATGCGAGATGTCGCGATCCGTCCATTTTTGCTGCGTGCCAGGTGCCCCTCCGCATCTGCTGGCGATAGACGGTGTAAATTCATAACATGGAGTAATATATTCCATCAATGACCCAGTTATAAAAATAAATATTGAAAAACATGGTGTTATATTTTATTATACTTCATAATGTGGAGTATATAGTTCGTATCCCTCGGGGAAGACATGAAAAATCCTGCCGAATCCACCGGAAGTCAGGCGATTGACCGCGCCACGAAAGTGCTGGGCCTTGTGGCCGAAGCGCAGGGGGCGGGCGCCAGTCTGGCGCAGATCGTCACGCAAAGCGGCCTCAACCAGGCGACGACCCGCAGGCTGCTGGTCGCGCTGATCCGTGCGGGGCTGGTCGAGCAGGAGGAAAGCTCGCGGCGCTACTTCCTGGGGGTCTCGGCCTATGTCTTCGGGGTGATCGCGGCAGAGCGGTTCGGGCGCTATCCCATGGCCGATGCGGCGGTGCGCCGTCTGGCTGAAGGCAGCGAGGATACCGCCTTCTTCTCGCTGCGCCAGGGGATGAATTCGATCTGCCTGCGTCGGGTCGAGGGGGTGCATCCCTTCCGCTCGCATGTGCTGAACGTGGGTCAGCAGCATCCTCTGGGCGTGGCGGCGCATGGCATCGCTATTCTGGCCGCTCTGCCCCCGGCCGAGACCGATGCGATCATCGCCGGCAATCTTGAGATTTACCGCGACCATTATCCAATGCTGACCGAACCCCTCCTGCGGGATCTGATTGCCGAGACGCGCCGACGGGGCTGGGCGATCAATCGCGGGATTTTCCATTCCGCCGCATGGGCGATCAGCGTGGCGGTGCGCGGGATGCAGGGCGAGGTGCTGGGCGCCTTGTCGATCGGGGCGATGGAAAACCGGCTGGGCGAGGCGCGCCAGCCGCAGATTGTCAAACTTTTGCAGGCCGAGGCGAGGAAGCTCGAAGCCGCCTTTGCCACGATGGGGGCCTCTGCGATGCGAGGCTGAGCGGGAACGGCCAGTCGCCCGGAGGAGGGGGGACTGACCAGGGAGGAGATGAGAATGCAACTGAGCGATGAGGGACTGTTGCCCGAGGCGCTGGCGCGGCGGCTGACCCATGCAGGGCCGTCTGGAGGCGCGCGGATCGAGAGCTATGCCGGGTCGCTGATCCGGGCCAAAGTCCTGCTGGTCCCGGGCCAGAGCTTGGCGGCCGCAGTCGGCGCGGCAGCGGCAGAACTCGGCATCAAGGCGGGTGCAATCACCCTGAGCGGCGCACGGCTGGATCCGGTGCGCTATGTGATGCCGACTTATGCCCGCACGCCCGAGCATGTCGCCTATTACAGCGACACCTATGCGCCCGCCGAAGGCTTCACGCTGGAATTCGCCACTGCAACCTTTGGTTTCCGCGATGGTGGACCGTTTCTGCATTGCCACGCCCTGTGGCGGGATGCGGCGGGGGCGTTGTGCGGCGGCCATATCCTGCCGCTCGACACGACCCTGGCCGAACCGCTCGAGGCCGAACTGACCGGAACCGGCGCGGCTGTGATGCGGGCTGAATTTGACCCGGAAACCCGGTTCACCCTGTTCAGACCCTTCGCCACCGGCTCCACCGCAGAGCAGGGTCGCTTCATCACCGCGCATATCCGCCCGAATGAAGATTTTCTCACCGCGATTGAGCGGATCGCCCTGCACCATGGCATCCGACAAGGCCGCATCCTCAGTGGCATCGGCAGCACGGTGGGCGTCGTCTTCGAGGATGGCACGGCGGTAGAGGAAATCCCCACCGAGCTTCTGATCACGGAAGGTCAGATCACGAACACCAATGGCACCCCGCGCGCCGATGTGACCATGATCCTGATTGACGCACAGGGGCGTTTGCTGAGCGGTCGCCCGGCGCGCAACCTTAATCCCGTGCTGATCTGCGCGGAGCTTTTCATCGAAGACCTGACGGATCACTGAACTCCAAGCCCATCGTCACACCAACATCGCCTGACCGGCACCGAGGAACGCATGGCACGCTACACCGCATCGCATTGGGGCATCTATGAGATCAGCCCGGACAGCGCCGGAAATCCGGCGATCCAGCCGCTGAAGGGCGACCCCGACCCGTCGGAAATCGGGCTGCATCAGCTAGACCCAGGCCTGCTGAAATGCAGGGTGCGCCAGCCTTCAGTGCGCAAAAGCTGGCTGGAGCACGGGCCGGGCGCCGCGCCGCATCTGCGCGGGCGCGAGCCCTTTGTCGAGGTCAGCTGGGACAAGGCACTGGATCTGGTCGCCGCCGAGGTGGACCGGGTGCGCAAGACCCATGGCAATGAGGCGATTTTCGGTGGCTCTTACGGCTGGGCCTCGGCGGGGCGGTTCAACCATGCACAAAGTCAGATCCACCGTTTTCTGAACGCGGCGGGTGGGTATGTACGCCATACCGAGAGCTATTCGCTGGGCGCGGCGCATGTGATCATGCCGCTGATCGCAGGCACGATGGCGGATCTGATGGCGGATCACACCTCCTGGGATGTGATGGCCGAAGAAACCCGCCTTTTCGTGACCTTCGGCGGTGTGCCGCGCAAGAATTCGCAATCCTCACCAGGCCTTGCCGGCAAGCACCGTGTGCATGTCGGATTGCAGGAAATGGGCCGCGCTGGCACGCGCTTTGTCAATGTGGGCCCGTGCCGCGACAATCTCGACACCGGGACCGAGGTCGAATGGCTGGCGATCCCGCCCCATACCGACACCGCGCTAATGCTGGGGCTGGCCTGGCAGCTTCAGGCCGACGGGCTGCATGACCGCGCCTTCCTTGATCGCTACACCGTGGGATATGATCGTTTCGCCTCCTATCTGATCGGCGAAAGCGACGGGGTGCCGAAAAGCCCGGACTGGGCCGCCGCAATCTGCGGTGTTCCGGCGGAGCGCATCACGGCTTTGGCGCGTGAGATGGCTGGCACCCGCACCATGCTCAATATCCAATGGTCGCTGCAACGCGCGCATCACGGCGAGCAGCCATTCTGGATGCTGGTGACGCTGGCGGCGATGCTGGGCCAGATCGGCTTGCCAGGCGGCGGCTTTGGTGTGGGCTATGGGCCTGCAAACACGATGGGGTCGCGTCACCGCAGGCTGTCCGGTCCCTCGCTCGATCAGTTCCGCAATCCGGTCGAGGCCTATATCCCCTGCGCCCGCATCGCGGATATGCTGCTGAACCCCGGAGCGCCGTTTACCCATTCCGGGCGGCACCTGACCTATCCCGATATCCACATGATCTATTGGGCAGGCGGCAATCCCTTCCACCATCATCAGGATCTGAACCGCCTGATCCGCGCCTGGCAGAAACCGGCCAGCATCGTCGTGCATGAACCCTACTGGACGGCGACTGCCCGCTTCGCCGATGTGGTCTTGCCCGTGACCACCGCGCTGGAGCGCAACGATATCGGCTATGCCACGCAGGAGGGCTATTTCGTCGCCATGCGCAAGGTGACGGATCGGTTCGAGGGCGCGCGCGACGATTATGACATCTTCTCGGGTCTGGCCGAGCGGCTCTCGATCGGCGAGCGCTTCACCGAAGGGCGCGACGAGATGCAATGGCTGCGCCATATGTGGGAAGATTGCCGCGAGAAATGGGCTGCCCGTGAGGTGCCTTTGCCCGATTTCGACAGCTTCTGGGAAGAGGGCCTCGTTGATCTGGAATTTGCCGCCAAAAGCCAGACCATGTTCTCGCGGTTCCGCGAGGATCCCGGGGCGCATCCCCTCACCACACCGACTGGCAGGTTCGAGATCAGCAGCGACCGGATCGAGGGTTACGCGCTGCCCGGTTTCACGCCGCACCCGGTCTGGCGCGAACCGGTGGAGTGGCTGGGCGCGCCTAAGGCGCAGCGCTATCCGCTGCATCTGCTGTCTGATCAGCCCGCGCGCAAGCTGCACAGCCAGCTGGACCCGAGCGTGCATTCCGCGCGCGGCAAGATCAGCGGCCGCGAGCCGGTCTATCTGAACCCGGCCGATGCGGCGGTGCGGGGGATCTCGGCGGGCGATATTGTCGAGGTCTTCAATGCGCGTGGCCGTTGCCTTGCCGCCGCCGTTCCGACGGACGACCTGCTGCCCGGCGTGGCGCGGATTTCTACCGGCGCCTGGTATGACGGGCGGGCAGAGGACGGGCTTGAAAAGCACGGCAATCCGAATGTCCTGACGCTCGATATCGCCGCCTCGCCGCTGTCACAGGGCTGCGCGGCGCAGACCTGTCTGGTCGAGATTTCAGGGCCAGTCTTTAACTATCCGCCCGTCACAGCGTTTATTCCTCCGGACATCTTAGCTGAGAAAGCATGATACCAGAATACGTCGGCCGAGTGTTCAGGATGCCATGCCCCCGAAGCAACTTGCTTGGTGAAGAATTTCCATAGGCTGACGCACTGCCGACAGCACAACATACCCAACTGCGCATCAAACCGCCCATAGGGGCGGAGAGCCGCCTGACGGCAGTGCAGCGTGGCATCTGCAGCGAACACGGGAAAGCGGTCATTCAAGCGCAACGCAGCGGTCCCTCTGCTCTACGACCCAGGTTCCATTGCACATTTAACGGCGGCGTGCCGAACGCTTGAGGTTCATTGTGTCAAAGGCATCACGGCAAACCGGGATAGGTTGCGCGGGATGGTGGAGCAATCGATCGGCATCGTCACCGCACTCAACCCCTACATCGGCTACCAAAACGCCACCGAGATTGCGCTTGAAGCGCATCACAGCGGGCGTGGCGTCTACGAACTGGTGCTTGAGCGTGGGCTAATGCCGAAAGAGCAGCTTGATGCCGTGTTGCGCCCCGAAATGCTCACCCGCCCTCAACCTCTGCTGCCACTAGTGAACTCTGACCGCAAATTCCAATGAGCAGTACCTTTTGCCTCAGAGCTATTTGACTGGATTCCCACGCAGGTAGGAGGCATAGGGTGCATGCACCAACCACCCTGCATCCACAGGCAGTATGGTCCCCGTGATTGAGGCGGACTGATCTGAAGACAGGAACCAGATCGCAGCCGCAATATCTTCCGGCAGAACGAACTTGCCCAGGGCAGTCGTCTTCTTGATTTCTTCCGGGTTCCGCAGACCCTGCTCGATCTTGGCTTTCAGCCCATCTGAAAGTGTGTAGCCCGGCGCCACCGCATTCACTCTGACACCGTAAGGTCCTAGCTCGGCTGCGAGTATCTGCGTCAGCGACCAGACTGCAGCCTTTCCTGGAGTGTAGGCCGGAAGTGAAAGCGGTGCGAGGCTGGCGAGCGAGCCGATGTTGACAATGCTGCCCCGACCTTGGTCGCGCATCAGGCGCCCGAATATCTGGCAGGCATAGAGAGTGCCGTTGTAGTTCACATCCCAGAGGCGCGCATTCTCACCGGCATCCTGGTCCAGAACTTTTTTGCCGCTCTGGAGAATGCCGGCCGCATTCACCAGAATGCTTGGAACCCCGAGCCGGGTCACAGTTTCAGCGGCCAGGTTATCCATCGATGAGATATCGCTCACCTCAGAAGCGACGAACTCCGCAGTGCCGCCCTGGCTCCGGATCAGGTCTACAACCTCCTCCCCGCGTGCGACATCTCGGCCGGTTACTACAACCGAAACGCCCTCGCGAGCCAGTCGTTCGGCAACCGACCAGCCGATACCGCTTGTGCCGCCCGTCACGACGCCGACGCGCCGCCCCTGTGCCACGGTCATACTCCGGCCTCCCGGACATTAAGGAATTCGGCCAGCAGATCCATCTGACACTCCATCATGTGTTTGCCGTATTGAACCTTGCAGCCCAGAGCGATTGCCCGCTCGAGAAGCGGCGTCTCCCGTGGCTCCATAATGATATCGACAACCGTCATCGACGCGTCGAGGTGATCCAGGTCGAGAGGTGTAGGATCGTCAGTCCGCAGGCCCATCGGCGTTGCATTGACGATGAGCTCGTGACCTCTTGGGTCAGCCAGTCCTGCACGCACCTTGCAGGCCGGGAAGGCGGCCTCAACAAGTGCTGCAAGCTCTTCCACCTTGGCTGTATCCACATCAGTGATCGTCAGCTCACTGGCGCCCTCTTCGGCGAGACAGTAGGCCAGTGACGATCCGGCGCCGCCGGCCCCAATCAGCAGGGCTTTTCTGCCACGAATTTCATGCCCGGTTCTCTGCATCCCCAGGACAAAGCCCGCGCCGTCAAAGTTGTCGCACAGGAAGGAGCCATCCGGCTGGCGAAGGACCGCATTTGCGGACTTCACCCTGGCTGCGCGCACGTTGGAATGTTGGCAGGCGTCGAAGACGAGCTTCTTGAACGGAACGCTGACGATCATCCCCTTCAAATTGCTCATCGCCTCGAAGCCGGCCCAAACCCGATCAAACTGCCCGACCGGGAAGCTCACAGGAACCATAATGGCGTCCAGCGCTTCCATCTCAAACAGGCTATTGAAAAGCCCGGGTGACTTCGTGTGATGGACAGGATCCGCAATCATCAGATAGACGGCACTTTTTCCGGTGACGAGCAAAGGTCTACTCCATTGTTCTGGCAAGGGGGCATCCCGCCCGGGCGGAGATGTTCGTGCCGGCATGAATTCTGGGTTGTTGCCAGGAAGGCGTGGCGGCGTTGATTTGCCGCCACGCAGGTCGATGAATCGAAGTACTGTTCAGATCATTCCGATGACACGGCGAAGGCCACGCCCTTCAATTCCTTTGGAAGAACCGGGAACGGGAAGGCCGTCTTGAAATACTTCTGATAGAGCGTTTCCATCGTGCCATCTTCGACCAGCCCCTTGATGTTCTCACCGATCGTCACGGCAAGTTCCTCAGAGTCCGGCGCCACAACGTAGCTCAGGTAGGACACATCCACCTGAATCTTCGCCTCGTATATGCCGGGGGCAGCGGCCTCGACGCCCATAAACTGCGGATTGAACGAGCCGAAGAATTCGGCCTGGCCAGAAAGAAGGGCCTGCACTGCGGCGGAGGCGTCGTCGAAACGGAGGAGGACCGTGTCAGGCGGGGCCAGTTCCGTAACATCCGTGTCCATCGAACTGCCGCGCTCCAGCGCAATCGAGCGGCCAGACAACTGACTCATTTCGGTCAGCGGATCATCGACCGGGCCATAGACGTTCGCCAGGATGGATGCATAGGGCGCGATATACTTGACCGCGGTGGCCCGATCCGGGAATACGCCGAAGGGCATAGCCAGGAGGTCCACTTTCCCCGTCTGCAACTGTGAGATCCGGTTTGCGCTGGTTACGGAAACATAATTAATCCGGACACCGAATCTCTCTGCCAGGGCCGCTGTGAGGTCAATGTCGTAACCTTGATTGGCACCGGCACTGTCAATGAAGCTGAACGGCGGCTGATCGGTGTAGATTCCGATATTCATGACGCCCCGCGCCTGAATTTCCTCCAGCGTCACTGCTGATGCCGAACCGGCGATCATTGCTGCGAACACCGAGATCGTGCTGGTCGCCAAACCGACAGAGCGGACACTGGCAGAAATTTTTCTGATGATGTTGAGCATCATGGTTCCCTGTTGATGTTGATTTTCGTTCTGTTCGCAGCTGTCAGACGCTGCGTTTTGCCGTGTCCACTCTTGCGAAGCGAGCAGTTGAACTCGTCTGGGATGCGGCCACACCCAAACATTAGCTGTCATCGTATGCGCCCTTTCAAGGGTCGCCAATGATCAGTGTTAGTATGACCTATGGTTTCGGATTCTGAGTATAGATCATATCTTATGATTGGCAGCCTGCATGCGCGAGTCAAGGAAAAATTCCGCGCGCTGAAGGCAACACTAAAAGAATAGATATAAAAGATATGATCATTGTGAGCGAGCAGCCGCTCCTCGCCCTGAGGCGGGGACCAGTCCGACCTCACGATCCAGTTAAAGCCGATAGCGACCAGGCGCGTCACTTCGCAGGTGCCAGATCAATTCCGTCCGGGTTGAACGAGGTCCAGCCGGCCGTATGCAGCCACCATGACGTAACCACACCAGCCTCTTGCAGCTGGGCCTAACTCTTGATGTCAGGGGCAATATAAACTCATGCGGCGGAGCCCAAAGGCCCATGTCGCCATGTAAGGGCTGGATCGCGAGCAAGCATAGAGTGGCCGGGAGGCGTCCTCCCGGCCCTCGAGTTATCTCAGCGCTTCCAGAGGGCTATGAGTGCCGCGAGATCCGCCTCGTCCTTCGCCGTCAAGTCCGTCAGCGGCGAGCGCACCGGACCGGCATCGAACCCTTGCAGGCGCACACCGGCCTTGACGGCCGAGACGGCATAGCCCTTGGCGCGACTGCGGATTTCCATGAACGGATAGAAGAAGTCGTTCAGGATCTTTTCGCAATTGGCCCGGTCACCGCCGCGCAAGGATGCGTAGAATTCATTCGCCAGACCCGGCACGAAGTTGAACACCGCGCTGGAATAGGTGGTGAAGCCGGCACCCAAATAGGCCTCGGCGAACAGTTCGGCGGTGGGCATGCCGCCCAGATACATCAGCCGGTCGCCCATCTTGGCGGTGATCTGGCGCACCAAACCGATATCGCCGGTGCCATCCTTGAAGCCGATCAGGTTGGGGCAGGCATCGCACAGACGGGCCAGTGTATCGGCCTGCAGCACGGCATTGTCGCGGTTATAGACCATGACGCCGAAATCGACCGATTGGCAGATCTTCTTGACGTGCTGGAAAAGGCCTTCCTGCGGCGCGTCGATCAGGTAATGCGGCAAGAGCAGGATGCCGTCGGCGCCGATCTTTTCCACCGATTGCGCGATCTCGATCGCCATTTCGGTGCCATAGCCGCAGCCCGAAACGATGGCGGTCTCGCCCGACACATCCTTGGCCGCCTTGACGATGCCCGGGATCTCCTGCGGCGACAGCGAGAAGAATTCGCCAGTGCCACCCGCCGAGAACAGCACCGGCGCGTTAAAGCCTGCCAGCCATTCGACATGGGCGCGGTAGGGCTCTTCGGCAAATGCGCCCTCGGCGTCGAAGGCGGTCACCGGGAAGGATAACAGGCCGGAGCCGAGTTTGGCCTTGAGCTCGTTTGGGGTCATGGCAGCATTCCTCCTTATGATGGGCTGTGACGAACTCACATCATGAATCTTCGCATGGGTCAACCAGTTGTATGATCAATATGCAGATTAGATAATATCACATCTCGAGAACACAAGAAGTTCCCGCGCCTGAATCTCGACGAGGTTCGGAGCGCTACAGGCGTCAAATATAGTATGTAACATTATGTTATATATCGACTAGCTGTCATAACGCTGCTGCTGGTCTGGCCATGAGACCATCCGCATTGGCGCTCGTATTTGATCAAGTATAGGGCTTCGGAAACACGGGGACCAACGCGGACTGGAGAGGATTCACCTTGATGTAATAATACAAATAGATACATATCATACTACAGAGGAATCTCTGCGGCATGGGGGCTGCACAAGAGTGCCCAGGACCTCCAGTAGCTGTAACTGCTTAGGATCAGCAACAACATCATCTGAAAGACATGGCATGACCTTTAATCCTCACGGAAGAAACCTTATCGCCGGTGAATGGATCCGCACCGAGGCGCAGTTCAACAATGCACCCGCCCATGGCCCGGTGCATTCCTTCTCGGTCGGCACGGTCGATCTGGTGAACAAGGCCGCCGAGGCCGCCGAAGACGCCTTCTGGTCCTATGGCTATTCCTCGCGCGAAGAGCGCGCCACCTTCCTTGACACCATCGCCGATGAGATCGAGGCCCGCGCCGAGGCGATCACCGAGATCGGCGCCTCGGAAACCGGCCTGCCCACCGCCCGCCTGCAGGGCGAGCGTGGCCGCACCACCGGCCAGCTGCGCCTCTTTGCCAACCATATCCGTCAGGGCGATTATCTGGATCGCCGCTTTGACGCCGCCCTGCCCGACCGCCAGCCCGCACCGCGCCCGGAAATCCGGCTGGTGCAGCGCCCGATCGGCCCGGTTGCGGTCTTTGGTGCCTCGAACTTCCCGCTGGCCTTCTCGACCGCGGGCGGCGACACCGCCGCCGCATTGGCCGCTGGTTGCCCGGTGGTGGTGAAGGGCCATTCCGCCCATCCCGGCACCGGTGAGATCATCGCCGAGGCGGTGCATGCCGCCATCCAGAAATGCGGCGTGCATCCGGGCGTGTTCAGCCTGATCCAGGGCGGGCGCCGTGATGTCGGCACCGGCCTTGTCACCCATCCGCTGATCAAGGCGGTCGGCTTCACCGGCTCGCTGGCCGGGGGCCGCGCATTGTTCGACCTGTGCGCCGCGCGCCCCGAGCCGATCCCCTTCTTCGGCGAGCTGGGCTCGGTCAACCCGATGTTCGTGCTGCCCGAAGCCGCCAAGGCGCGGGCCGAGGCGCTTGGCGCCGGCTGGGCCGGATCGCTGACCATGGGCGCGGGCCAGTTCTGCACCAATCCCGGCATTGCCGTGGTGGTGAATGGCCCGGATGCTGACCGCTTCATCGCGGCGACCAAGGAAGGCCTGGCCAAGGTCGGCGCACAGCCGATGCTGACCGAGGGCATTGCAAAGGCCTATCGCGACGGGCAGCACCGCTTCCAGACCCGCAACACCGTCAAACCGGTGCATGAGACGGTTTCCGAAGGCCGGGTCGCCAACCCGAACCTCTATGAAACCACGGGCGACCAGTTCCTGGAAGACCATGCCCTGTCCGAAGAGGTGTTCGGCCCGCTGGGTCTGGTGGTCCGCGTCTCCTCGGCCGAGGATATGGTCCGGCTGGCCAAAGGGTTCGAGGGTCAGCTGACCGCGACGCTCCACATGGATCAGGCCGATACCGACACTGCGCGCAAGCTGGTGCCGGTCCTGGAACGCAAGGCAGGCCGCGTGCTGGTCAACGGCTTCCCGACCGGCGTCGAAGTCGTGGACAGCATGGTGCATGGCGGGCCCTATCCGGCCTCGACCAATTTCGGGGCGACCTCGGTCGGCACCATGTCGATCCGCCGCTTCCTGCGCCCGGTCAGCTTCCAGAACCTGCCGCTGGATCTGCTGCCCGAAGGCGAAGCCTGATCCTGCCTGCGGCGCGCCCCCGCATTCCGGGGCGCGCCAAATACCTTTTGGCGACAGAAAGGGTCCGTTCGGGGAGTCCTGCAAATGCGTCCCGCACCAGTATTTTGCTGCAACTGCTGAATGCCGGCCTAGTAAGACTTATGCCACAAGCCGGACAATACCCGTGCTTCCCCGGTTGCCCCACATTTCAAAAATCGCAGTCACGTCAGTGGCGGCGGTCCGCCAGGCCAGTTAGGCCAGAAGGTAGTCTGGCACAGGTATACCCTCTTTCATGGAACGCATGCGGGCCCGCCTGCGTCGCGCGGAGGGCAGTCTGCTTTGCGGATTGTCGCGTGTCAGACCGGCAATGAAGCGACCCGCGGCGGAAAGATTTCCGCCACCGGGCACCATGCCCTCCGGGTTAATTGCGATCATCAGATATCCGCCACGTAAAGGTCCGCCGTCTCTGGTATCGATCTCAAGTGCCTCTGCACTGGACATGTCTCCCAGAAGAGGGCCTGCAAGGAGCTCAATCATCAGCCCCAGAGTCACCCCCTTATGGCCCCCAAAGGCCTGAAGCGAACCCGAAAGCGCCGCCTGAGGATCATTTGTCGGTTGGCCTTGAGAGTCGATCGCCCAGCCATCAGGCAGAGCGCGGTCGCTAAGGCGATGCAGCTCGACTTCCCCACGCGCGACCCTGCTAACCGACTGGTCGAAGATGAAGCTTCCGCCGCCGGGTCCGAGTGGCGTACCAAAGGCCATCGGGTTGGTTCCGATTGCTGGTCGCAAACCGTCACTCAATGCCACGCAGTGATGGCCGAGCGTGAAGGCCAGGGCGACAAGCCCAGCATCCACCACCGGCTCAATATCGGCCCAAAGGGCCGAGAAATGATAGCAGTTGCGGATGGCCAGAAGCCCGATGCCATGTTTGCGGGTGGTTTCAATCAGAGCCTCTCGCCCCAGCTGCAAAGCGAGGGGCGCAAAGCCAAGATCCGCATCCACCCGCACCACGGCGCTGTCCTGGCCGGTGATCTTCGGATTCGCATGGGGCCGGACCTTGCCACTTTGAACTGCCGCAACGCAGCCCTCGATGCGGTAGAACCCGTGCGATTGGCATTCATCACCCTCCGCCGCGACTATGACCTCACTCATTGCAACGGCATGGTCACGACGAATGCCTGCGGCCTCCAGCCTGGTCGTGACAAGCGCCAAGACCTCGGGAAATGGAAGTTTCCGGCTCATCTGCTTTCACCCGCTCGGATCTTCAGTGATTCAGGATCTGCGCCAGAAATGCCTTGGTCCGCTCGTATTGCGGATTTCCGAAGAACTCGGTCGGCTTTGCGCTTTCAACGATCTGCCCCTTATCCATGAAGATCACACGATGTGCGACCGCCTTGGCGAAGCCCATTTCGTGGGTCACGCAGATCATTGTGATCTTCTCCTCGGCAAGAGAGATCATGGTATCAAGCACTTCCTTGACCATCTCCGGATCGAGTGCCGAGGTCGGCTCATCGAACAGCATGACCTTCGGACCCATGCACAGAGCCCGAGCAATGGCAACGCGCTGCTGCTGGCCGCCCGAGAGCTGAGCCGGATACTTATGAGCCTGTTCGGCGATGCGAACACGCTCCAGGAAGCGCATTGCTGTGTCCCTGGCCTCTGCCTCCGAAACGCCCTTCACACGGCGCGGTGCGAGCATGCAGTTCTCCAGCACCGTCTTGTGCGGAAAAAGGTTGAACTGCTGGAAGACCATGCCGACCTCACGACGGATCTCATCGGCGTTGGTGCCCTTGCTGTTCAATTCGGTGCCGTTCACGACGATGCTGCCCTTCTGGATCTCTTCCAGGTGGTTGATGCAGCGGATTAGTGTGGATTTTCCGGAACCGGAAGGGCCGCAAAGAACGATATGTTCTCCTTCGGCAACCTCAAGATTCACGTCCTGAAGAACATGAAGGGGGCCGAACCACTTGTTCACGCCCGTCATGCGAATTGTCTTGTTGCTCACCTTGGATCTCCTCGGGCCGCGGGGTCTATGCGGAATTGATGCCCCGGGGATATCCGCCCCGGGGCGAGTGGGTTACTGAGCGGAGATGGCGAAGGTGACGCCATTGAGTTCGGCCGGAATTTCCTTGTAGGGGAATTCGGTCCCGAAGTGCTGTTGGTAGAGCCCTTCGAGTGTGCCGTCTTCGATTTTTGCCTTGATCACGTCCGCGATGTCGCCGGCGAGCTCTTCCGAGTTCTTGGCAACGACATAACCGAGATAGGATGTGCCGAGTGTCACCTTCGCATCAAACCGACCCGGTGCCGCTGCCTCAACGCCCAGGAACTGGTGGCTGAACGTCCCCAGGAACTCAACCTGACCCGAAAGCAGGGACTGCACCGCCGAGGATGCATCATCATACCGCTGAACCACGGTTCCTTCGGGCGCGCTGTCGGTCACCTTCGTGTCCATCGAGCTGCCGCGCTCGACACCGACGCTGTGGCCGGTCAGAGCTGCCACATCGAGAAGTGCCACGTCTTTCGGTCCGTAGATGATTTCGAAGTTCTGCGCGAGCGGCGCGACATAGCGCACCACTTCGGCGCGATCCGGGAAGATCCCAAACGGCATCGCCAGAAGGTCGATGCGACCGGTCTGAAGTTGCGAGATCCGGTTGGCGCTGGTCACCTGAACATAGTTGACCTCGACGCCCAGCTCCTTCGCAATCAGTTGGGTCAGATCGATATCGTAGCCCTTGTTGGCCCCGGCAGCATCAATGAAGCTGAAGGGCGGCTGGTCGGTCACGATGCCGATGTTCATCACTCCGCGTGACTTGATTTCCTCAAGCGTGACAGCCTGGGCGGCAGCTGCGAGGGCCAACATGGATGCACCGGCAAGGGTGCCAAGGGTGAAAAGACGGCGGGTCAGAGTTTTCATGGTTCTCTCCGTTGGTTGATGGGTCGACTTATTTGATCGCAAGGGCGCGTCGGGACGCCCAGGCGTTAGCTTGCTGCGGCAATCCGCGCCTCGAGCTTTTCGCTCAGCCAGGACAGCGGGAAGCAGATGCAGAAGTAGATTGCGGCAACGATCCCGAAGACCAGCAGAGGCTGGAAGGTGTTGTTCGAGATGATCTGGCCGGAACGGGTCAGTTCGACGAAGCCGACGATCGAGACGAGCGAGGTGCCCTTGATAAGGCCGACGAGGAAGCCCACCGTTGCGGGCAGCGAAACTTTGAAGGCCTGGGGCAGCACGACGTCATACATGCGTGACCAGTAACCCATGCCAAGCGCGCGGGCCGCCTCGACCTGCCCCTTCGGCACCGCCTGGATGCCACCCCGCCAGATCTCACCGAGGAAGGCGCTCGCATGCGCGGTCAGACCAATTGAGGCCGCAATCCAGACGTTGAGATCCAGGCCCATCAGGGCGAGGCCATAGTAGACAACGAAGAGCTGGAG
The DNA here is from genome assembly GCF_023371075.1 of Pseudomonas sp. GX19020. Lineage (NCBI taxonomy): Bacteria > Pseudomonadati > Pseudomonadota > Gammaproteobacteria > Pseudomonadales > Pseudomonadaceae > Pseudomonas > Pseudomonas sp. GX19020. The sequence continues at coordinate 58,506 of NZ_JAMCCR010000011.1, read as the reverse complement.
TAGCATTGGAGTGCCCTGGAACAGCTCGATGTAAAGGTAGGCAGTGACGCGCGGCAGACGCGCAGTTGCGGTGCGCATGAGTGCAATCAGCATCCCGACAAGTCCGCCGCCGATGAAGGCGATCATTGACAACAGGAGGGTCCACTTGACCCCATGTGCCAGGATCCAGAAATCGTTGGTGCTCAGTTCCCTGATCATGCTCTGGCTCCTCAGCGGGTGGGATAGGAAAAGTAGAACCGACCGATGACGCGCAGTAGGGAAGACAGCGTGACGGACAGGAACAGATAGATTGCGGTGACGGTGAAGAAGGCTTCGAAGCTGCGGAAGTAGCGGCTTTCGATGAAGAGCGCCTGATAGGTCAGGTCCGGCGCGGAGATCGACGATACGATGCTGGTCATCAGAAGCAGCAGGATGAACTGGCTGCAGAGACCGGGATATACCGCACGCAAAGAAGGTTTGAGAACGACATCGAAGAAGATCTGACGGCCGTTCAGGCCAAGGGCCCGACCCGCCTCGATTTGCCCCTTGGGCAGAGCGTCAACCCCGCCACGGACCACCTCGGCGATGTAAGCGGCGGTGTTCAGCGACAGGGCTGCAATCGCGGCCGTCTCGATGGAGAGTTTAATGCCGAGTGATGGCAGCCCGAAGTAAACAAAGAAGAGTTGCACCAGGAAGGGCGTGTTGCGGAGAGACTCGATGAAAACCCGCGACAGTATCCGGATGACCGCGACCTTGCTCTTGCGGCCGAGCATGACCAGCGTGCCAAGCACCATGGCGATGAGGATGGAAACCACGGTGTAATACATCGTGTTCAGGGCACCCTCCAAAAGTAGAGGCCATGATTTCCAGATCACCGTGAAATCGAACTGGTATCCCATTGCTGTTTCAGCCTTCCCTGTCTTGTTTTTTCTTGTGTTGCGGCTTTTAGGGCGTGATCTCGAATTCCGCGTCGATCTCCACAGAGACGTTGCGCGGCAAGGAACCGGCACCCATCGCTGTGCGGACATGGCGCCCACGTTCGCCGAACACATCGACAAAAATATCCGAAGCGGCGTCGATCACCTCCGCGTGGCGATCATAATCCGGCACCGCATTGACGAAGCCCCGCAGACGGATGCAATTCCGGACGCGCTCCAGATCGCCGTCCAGCGCCAGCTTGAGCTGAGCCACCACACTCAGCGCGCAAATCCGCGCCGCATCGCGCGCCTCTTCGAGGCTGATCGTTGCGCCAACCTTGCCAACGTGCCTGACCTCACCATTCAGTCGTGGGATCTGGCCCGAAACATAGATCACCGAGCCAATTACTTTGGTCGGGACATAATTGGCGGTGGGTACGCCGACGATCGGCAGGCTGATGCCCTTCTCAAGGAGACGTTCTGCGACTGTTTTGGTCATTGTGCTGTCCTTATTCATTACTCAGCCGAAGAAGGTCCGGATCGCGGCGACCACCCGATGGCTGGGATCAACCCCGTAGATGAGTTGGTGTTTGTCCAGGGTTGTGCAGGGGTGCCGAATGCCGAACTCGATGACATCACCGGTGCGGATCTGCGCCTCACCACCGTCAAGGAAAGCATGCTGATCGTTCAGCTTTACGGTCCTGGCGTTGCCCTCCAAAGAGACCAGGCATTCCCCGTTTCGCCAGACCGCAAGCGGCACCGGCAGGCCCTGATCATGCGCAACATCACGCAGGCCAAGGCCACAGATCGCAGTGCCGTCTCCATTCACGGTCAGGACTTCGGCCCAAAGCCGCAGGGCAGGCTCAAATGCGGCCCCGATACGGGCACGTGCCTCGGCATTCAGGACATCACGTCCCGCCATGGCCTTCAGGCGGTCACGGATATTGCCATTGTCGCTGAAATAGGCCGCGCCGCTCCGGAGAAGCACGGTTGTGTTCCCATCGCCTTGTGCCACCGGCACAAGGCGGGCGATCACGTAGTCGAATAGGCCGGATCCGCCTGCGGAAACGATCAATTCCCGACCTTCGCCCACCGCCCCGCGCATACGCCGCAAGGCGTCGGCCGTGCGTGCGAAGAGATCATCCATCTTCGCCTCGAAGACGGTCGGGTCCGGATCATTCGCCGTTCCCTCATAGGCTGCGATGCCTACCAGTCGGATACGATCGTCTTCCAGGCCCGAGATGAAGGCTATCAACCTATCCGCCGCAGAGGTCGTAGACACGCCACCACGCCCGATGCCAATCTCTATCAGCAAGTCGAGGGCGGGAAGGCTTGCATCGCCCTCCCAGACACCAGCCAAATCATTGACAAAGTCGATGCTGTCGACAAAGAGCGCGATCCGGGCTTCGGGATGTGCTGAGGCCAGGGCCGCAAGCCTGCGGACGGCGGATTTTCCACCGATCTGATTGGCGATCAGAACCCGTGGCAATCCATGAGCCAGCATGACGCCGGCCTGCCGTAGGTCAGCGGTGGAGATGCCCCATGCCCCATGAGCCATCATGTCCTTTGCGAAAACCGGAGACATGGGTGTCTTGATATGGGGCGCGATCCGGCAGCCGTATTGAACACAGGTGTCAAACAGCGCCTGCCGGTTTCTTTCATATTGGGCCAGATCGACCGAGATGAGCGGCAGCGACATCTTACCGCCCGCCGGGGTCCAGCCCTGGCGCGCGATGTCCGCTGCGGTCAGTCCTTCTGCACCCGGAGGCACGCCACGGAAACCAATTTCAAGGCGGAATTGCCCATCCGCAGTTGCGATGTCGGTGATGCCGGTCATAGCTCAGGCCTTCAGATACTGATCGGCAAGGTCATTGGCATGGGCCTCGGCGGTGCGGGCCTCGGGCTTGCCGTAGCCGCCACCACCGGGCAACTCGATGACAAGCCGGCGCCCCTCGGGCACGAACTGGCGTCCTTTACCCTGCAGGGCAGTGCCATCGTCCAGATAGGCGCGGCCGGCCTGGCCGTCCTCGCCGCCATCGCGGCCCCGCGCAGGATTGTCGATCCTATCAAACATGGCATTGAAGTGGAACTCATGCCCTTCGACCGTGGAAATCTCGACCACCTGACCCAAGCCGCCCCGCTGCCGCCCCGCTCCGCCGGAGCCCTCGCGCAGTTCCTTGCGCCAGACCACGATCGGGCCGACATTCTCAGTCGCCTCTACCGACATGCTGTGAACCCCGCTGGGGAAAGCCGTCGCATTCAGCCCGTCAAGACCCGGTCGCGCACCGCTGCCGCCGGAGTTGAACAGCAGAATCTCGGACCGGTGCAGATCAATCCCGTCTGCCTGCTGACCATTGGTCGGCCGCGCGCTGAGATGAATGTTCCAGAGCGCACCGGCGCCTTCTGCCGGCACTACCTCCGGCATCATCTTGTGAACCGCACCCAGAATGGTATCCGGAACAAAATGGCCAAGGACATGACGCACCGCAACCGCCGCAGGACGCTGAGCGTTCAGGATGCAATCCTTCGGCGCAACGACTTTGAAAGGCTTCAGGGAAGCCGCGTTGTTCGGTATTTCGGCCGCAAGGGAAACCTTGAGCCCGTATGCCGCGTATGCGGTGGTGTAGATCAGCGGAACATTGATACCCAAGGGGCTGGGGCCGGACGTTCCTGCGAAATCCGCGATGATCTCCTCATCCTTCACAGTGAGTTTGACGGCAAGATCCACCGGCGCGCCATAGCCGTCGACGCGCATCGTGTTTGTGTATTCGCCTTTGGGCAGTTTCGCGATCTGCTCGATTGTCGCCCGATAGGAGTTGTCAAAGATGAACTCCGACAGGTTTTCAATATCGGCCAACTGGAACTCTTCCAGCATTTCGACAAGGCGCCGCTGGCCAACCTCATTGCAGGCCGCCAAAGAATAGAGGTCGCCGATGACCTGATCCGATTCACGCACATTGTTGCGCATGATGTCGATCAGCATGGCATTCACCACGCCGCGGTCCGCGAATTTCATGATCGGGACGAAGATCCCCTCCTCGTAGACTTCGCTTGCATCCGGGCCAAAGCCGCGACCGCCGACGTCGACGACATGCGCTGTGCAGGCGAAGAAGCCGACCAGCTCTTCCTTGTGGAACGCGGGGCTGACCACGGTGAAGTCATGAAGGTGACCTGTGCCCTTCCAGGGATCGTTGGTGATATAGACATCCCCCGGGTGGATATTCTCCCGACCGATGACATTTATGAAGTGGCCCACCGCCTCACCCATAGCATTCACATGCCCCGGAGTGCCGGTGACGGCTTGCGCAACCATGTCTCCTGCCTTGTTGAAGACGCCGGCAGAGAGGTCACTTGCCTCGCGCACCGAGGTGCTGAACGCGGTCCGGACCAGAGTGATCGCCTGCTCCTCGACGATCGAAATCAGTCGGTTCCACATGATCTGGAGCCGCATCTGCGAAACGGTATCGTGCTTCTGTTGCATGGCTTTGTTCCTCAGGCGGCGCGCAGGGTGACCAGCAGGCAGCCGTCAGCCTGCATGATCGCCTCATATGCGGTCGTGATGATGGTTGTGGTTTCGCGTTCGACAATGGCAGCCGGCCCCGAGACGTAATCGCCGGGCTGCAGGCTGGCCCGCTCCACAATTGCTGCGGGCAGATAACGGCCCTCTTTCGGATCGAAGATGTCACGGCGCACAGCCACATCGGCTTCACGCTGACGGCCCACCCGGGTCACGGATTCCGCAGATGCCTGCGGTGCGCTGGCACGGAGCGACCAGCTGATGATCTCACCGTCGAGCCCATCAATCGGACGCCCGAAGAACTGGGCGTAGGCCGCTTCGAAATCCTGGCGCATTGCTTCGCCATCAGCATCCGTGTAGCTGCGGATCGCCACTGTGACCGGCACTTCCCAGCCCTGTCCCACGTAGCGGACATAGGCGGTGCACTCCATTTCAATGGTAGCATTGGGATCTGCGGCGAGAACAAAGCGGCGCGCTTCATCCTGCAGCTCCTGAAGCACCGTGTTGACGCGGGCGGCATCGAACCGTCCAAAACGGACGTAGGCGCTGCGCACGGATTCAAAGGCGACCGGCGCTTTGAGGAAGCCAATAGCGGAGCCTACGCCGGCACCCGGCGGGATCAAGAGATCGCGCATCGCAAGCTTCTCACACAGTCGGGATGCATGCAGCGGAGCCGCGCCACCGAAGGCGATCATGCTGTATTCCGCCAACTCCTTGCCGCTTTCGACGGCGTGCATGCGAGCGGCATTGGCCATGCTTTCGTCGACAACCTCGCAGATACCAAAGGCGGTGGTCTTGTCGTCCATCTCAAGGCTGCGGCCGACTTCCGCCAGTAGCGCTTCTGTCGAGCGGTCAGAGTGGAGTTTCATCGCGCCGCCAGCAAAGTTATCAGGGTCCAGGCGCCCCATGATCAGGTCCGCATCGGTCACGGTCGGCTTATCGCCTCCCAGACCATAGCACGCAGGGCCGGGCTCAGAGGCCGCACTGTGTGGCCCGACGCGGATCTGCCGCATGCTGTCAACGGAAGCGATCGATCCGCCCCCTGCCCCGATTTCAACCATCTCGATCACCGGGATCGAGATCGGCATCCCGCTTCCCTTCTTGAACCGGGTGGTCCGGGCAACCTCAAATGTCTTTGCGGTCTTGGGCAGCGCGTTCTCGATCAGACAGATTTTTGCGGTGGTGCCGCCCATGTCATAGGACAGAACCTGATTGATTCCGTGTCGACGGGCCACATCGGCCGCGAAGATCGCACCACCGGCAGGACCGGATTCAAGGAGACGCACCGGGAACTCGGCCGCACTCTCGACCGTGATAATGCCGCCGCCTGAATGGATCATGAAGACGGGACATTTCGCCCCCTCTGAGCGCAGGCGGTCCACCAGCCGGTTGAGGTAGGAGGCCATCAGCGGCTTTACATAGGCGTTCGCGCAAACCGTGTTGAAACGCTGGAACTCCCGCATCTGAGGCGAGACTTCCGCCGAGGTCGAGATCATGACAGCTGGCAGGCGAACATCGAAGAAGTCCCTTACCTGGCGCTCATGCACGTCATTCACATAGGAGTGCATAAATCCGATAGCGATGCTCTCGTAGCCGCCAGCCTCAATCTGAGCTGCCAGTGGCTCGAGCTGGGTCGGATCCAGAGCCAGCAGAACATCACCTTTGGCGTTTATGCGCTCCTCGACCACGAAGCGGTCACGGCGGCCAATCAGCGCGGGCGGGATGACGATATTGAGATCGTAGAGTTCGAAGCGGCTCTCGGTCCGCATCTCGATCACATCCCGGAAACCGGCGGTCGTGATAAACGCAGTTTTCGCTCCGCGCCGTTCGATCAATGCGTTCGTGGCCAGCGTCGTGCCATGAATGATAGTGTCGACTTCACCCAGGCCGATCCCAGCCTTGGCGAGGACCTGATTGATGCCACGGATGATTGCCGCTTCCGGTGCCGTGTAGTCGGTGAGCACCTTGGTGGAGACGATCGCTCCCTGATACTCCATGGCCACATCGGTGAACGTGCCACCGATATCGACCCCGATCCTGACCTTGCCGCTGTCCATATCCCTTGGTGATCCCTTGCTCTGCGCCGCCCTGTGACCGGCGATTTTTGATCCGCTGCGCCGGGCAACTGAGCGGTCGCCGGCATCTTCGGAAATTACGATGCAAGTGATCATACCTTAAGTCAAGATATTTCATTTTGAGTTATGACCAATCACCCATTGAGCTTACTTTTCCTGCGGTTCTTCGGTATAAGCAGTATCGCGCAGACAAAGGATGACCCCGTTTGGCTACCGAATCGAAGACCTCTCTCACCCGGAAGGCTCAGCAGGCTCTGCTGCAGTTGATCGACGTGGATGCGCTCGAGCCGGGCGAAAAGCTGCCCACTGAAAAAGTTCTCGCAGAGCAATTTGGTGTCAGCCGAACCGTGATCCGCGAGGCGATCGCGGGCTTGCGCGCCGATGGAATCCTGGAGGTCCGACATGGGGTTGGCGTGTTCCTTTCCATTGAAAAAGAAGAGCAATATCAAGATATTGCGAAGTCACCCAGCCTGCCATTCACCGCGCCACTCATCGACATGCTGGAGCTGCGAATGTCGATTGAGATTTATGCGGCCAGCCTTGCTGCGGAGCGGCGCTCCTGGGCGCAGGAGGCGCGTATTTTTCAGTCGGCCGAAGAGTTTGCGAGGGCCCTGCGCGCCGGGGAGTCATCTGACCTCGCCGACTGGGCCTTCCATCGGAGCATTTCCGAAGCTTCGAACAATGAAGCCTTTGTTGAATTCTTTGATCGGGTCGGGATGGCGATCTTGCCGCGCAGAAAGCTGCAGAAAGCGCAGCCTAATAATCTGATAATGAACAAATATCTTGCGACTTCAATCCATGAGCACCTAGAGATTTGCGAAGCAATTGCAAGCGGCTCGGCCGTGGCGGCGGCGGCCGCAATGCGGGCCCACATTGGTGGAAGTCAGGCACGCTACCGCAGGCTGTTGCAGACAGGAAACGCGCCGTGGAGCGAAGATCAGGCTTGACGAGGGCGGCTTTAAAGATACGATCACTCACAAGAGATCGTATCTTTGATGATTCATGATTGCTTCCCCGCTCCCGGGTTCCGACGGTATCGTCGAGATGCGGTCTCTGCTCAGTGTTCCACGGGCGCCAGTGCGCCACTCGATCAACCTTACTTTCGTGAGCTGCCCCACCATGACCTCTCAAGTCGCCGCCATTGAAATAGACGTCGTCGTCATCGGTTTGGGCGCAATGGGCGCCGCGAGCCTGTATCAGTTGGCCAAAAGAGGGGAGCGTGTGATCGGCATTGATCGGTTTGCGCCTCCGCATAATAAGGGCTCAAGCCATGGCGGCACAAGGGTCACGCGAGAGGCGGTTGGAGAAGGCCCCGCTTATGTGCCGATGGCGGTCCGCTCCCATCAGATTCTCACAGATCTTGAAAAGGAGTTTGGCCGAAAGTTTCTAGTGAAGTCCGGGACACTCGTGATTGGGTCGCCGATGAATGGGGCGACACCGCTGCATGGCGCAGATGACTTCCTGGAAAGCAGCATTGCCATGGCCGAGCGCTTCGGCATTGCGCATGAGGTGCTGAACGCGGATCAGCTTCGCGTCCGCTACCCGCAGTTCAGCACCATCCGTGACACGGACCGCGGCTACCTGGAGCCCAATGCAGGGTATATGCTGCCCGAGGCGCTGATCGAGGCTCAGATCGCAGGGGCGAGAGCTGCCGGGGCCGAAGTGATGACCGACACCACGGTCACCGCCTTGCGTCAGGAAGGTGCGACGGTCATCGTGGAAACCTCTAAAGGCACTCTCCACGCCAAGCGCGTGGTCGTCGCCGCGGGGGCATGGGCGCGCGAACTTCTTGGAGCACCGTTCACCGAACTCCTCACTGTCACCCGCCAGACCATCCATTGGTTTGATGCGGATGATTTCGCACCGCTTGCCCCGGATAACATGCCGGTCTTCATCTGGTTTGTGACGGACAAGCTGGAAGATTACTTCACCGGGTTCCCGGTCACCGATCCCGCAGAAGGCTTCAAGGTCGTCGCAAGTCGCGATACGCCTGATTTCGATCACAATGACATGTCGCCGAAGGCCGAGATGTGGGAATCCAACGAGTTCTACGCCAGGCATGTGGCGCCGAACATGCCGGGCGTGAAGCCGGATGTGGTTCAGAATGCCACCTGCATCTACACCAACACTCCAGACAACGGGTTCATCATTGATGAACATCCCGCCATGGACCGGGTGATGGTCGTTTCTGCCTGCTCGGGGCACGGCTTCAAACATTCGATGGCCATCGGTGAGTGCGTTGCGCAGGTGATCCATGATGGCGCCAGCAAAATCGACCTCAGCGCCTTCAGCCTGAAGCGCTTCCTCGCCTGATCCAAATACGGGGGTGCCCTCCAGCACGCCCCTCCGCAAGACATGAGGTTTACATGATCTATGAAAATATCCTCCTGACCGGGGCTGCAGGCCTGCTCGGCACAGAACTTCGCAAGCGTCTGGCGCCTTTGGTCAAGACGCTCCGCTCGACCGACATCTCCGAAATTACGGACCCGGCCGCTAATGAGGAATTGGTTCAGGCGGACCTGGGCGCCTCCGATGTCGCCGCAGGGCTTGTGCGAGGGGTAGATGCAATCGTCCACTTCGGCGGGCTGTCGAAAGAGGCAGATTTCGAATCCATCAACCGGGTCAATATCCTGGGCTTCCAGCGGCTTTATGAAGCGGCGCGGCTTGCAGGCGTCAAGCGTGTTGTGTTTGCGAGTTCGGTCCATGCGATCGGGTTCTACGAACAGACTGAGGTCATCGACGCTCGAGCGCCTACCCGTCCCGACTCAAACTACGGTGTAGCCAAGGTCTTTGGGGAGAACCTGGCTCAGCTTTACTGGGACAAATATGGCCTGGAGACGGTGTCCGTTCGCATCGGCTCCTGCGAGCCCAAACCGAGCACCCATCGCCATCTTCTCACCTGGCTCTCCTTCGACGATATGTGGCAGTTGGTGGAGCGATCGCTGACGGTTCCGCGCGTAAAGCACACCATTGTCTACGGAGCTTCGAACAACGCGGCCAGCTTTTGGAACAACCAATGGGCGGCACATCTTGGCTATCGTCCGAAGGATTCCGCGGATTCCTGGTATTCGGACATTCGGGCAGCCGACCCTTCGCCTGAGCGCGACGATATCGTCAACCGACTTCAAGGCGGGATTTTCGCTCGCCCCTGATCGGGCCCGTCCGAAATCAGAGCGCCCGTCATCAGAACCCAGAAAGGGCTCATTACCATGAAAATTGGCTTTATCGGTCTGGGTATCATGGGCGCTCCCATGGCCAGTCACCTCCAGAAGGCCGGCCATGAAATCATCACCAGCATCAACCGGTCGCCCCCACCCGCAGCGCTGGTCGATGGCGGGCTGATTGTGTTGGACAGTCCAGCCGATGTCGCAAAGTCTTGCGACATGGTAATCACCATGTTGCCAAACACGCCCGACGTCGAAAGGGTGATCCTTGGCCAGGCAGGCGTCCTGGATGCCGGGATGCCCGATCAGCTTATCATCGATATGAGCTCCATAAGCCCACAGGCGACCAAGGCGATCGCTGACCGGGTCAAGGCAGCTGGTCTGAGTTACCTGGATGCGCCTGTTTCCGGTGGGGAGGTTGGTGCGAAAGCGGCATCCCTCACCATCATGGCAGGTGGAGCCAACCGATCTTTCGAACGAGCCTTACCGCTGCTCAGCCTGATGGGACGGAACATCACCCACGTGGGCGAGGATAACGGTGCCGGGCAGGTCTGCAAAATCGCCAACCAGATTATCGTGGCATTGAACATCCAGGCTGTGTCTGAAGCGCTGGTATTCGCAAGCAAGTCGGGATGTGATCCGGCAAAGGTGCGGGAGGCATTGATGGGCGGTTTTGCTGCTTCACGGGTGTTGGAGGTGCATGGGGAGCGCATGATCGTACGCAGGTTCGACCCGGGTTTCCGGATTTCATTGCATCAGAAGGATCTTGACCTCGCATTGGCGGCCGGCAGATCCATCGGTATGCCGCTGCCCGCGACTGCGCTGTGCCAGCAGCTCTTCGGGACCTGTGCTGGATCAGCGGAACGGGACGAGGATCATTCCGCGCTGGTGCGGGCACTCGAACTGCTTGCCGGTCATCAACTCGCTTAAGTGGAGGCAACTCTCCCGCCATTGTGCCATGTTGGCGCTAAGTGGTGACCTGCGGTGGCGAAGTGCTTGGGCGTCCAGACCCGACCGCGGGCGTTTTTTTCGGATTGATCACATGATCTCGCCAGGGAGGTGACTGGTCGAGTGATCACCTCATGCGCTAGACTCCCGGTGATGTTTTCTGCATGCTGCCTGTGATGCGCGGGGTGGGCAGGATAGGACAGCACCTCTTTAATTATCCAAGCTCTTAGCGCGCCGATTGATGTCTGACCTTAGGCCTGTCATCATACAAATGGGGTAATATCCTTGACCTTGTCTGCGGGGATGTTCTACAAATTGCAGAACAAGCGGTGGATTGAGCATGAGCAAGGGCACACTTAAGTTTCAGACCGAAGCGGCCCTCAGACAGTTCATCGCCGATCCCAGTGTCAACGTGGGTGACCGGCTGCCAACCGAAAAGGACATGGCGCTGGAGTATGGTGTCAGCCGGACCGTCGTCCGGGAGGCCGTTGCGGCGCTGCGTGCTGATGGCCTTATCGATGCCAGACACGGAGCGGGCCTATTTGTCGGCGCTAAAACACCTCAAAATCCTGCGGAATCCGCCTTCCAGTTCAAGTCTTTCCCCTTGGATGTCCTAGAGTTGAGAGTGGCTGTCGAAACGCACGCATGCGGCTTGGCTGCAGTTCGCCGTTCCTTTAGCCAAGAGGCCGCGCTCTGGCGTGCAGCAGAAGGCTTCGCCCTTGCAGTCCAAGAGGATCGCGGTGTAGAGGCAGCCGATTGGCAGTTCCATCAACTCATTTGCAAGGCAACCAACAATCACGCCTTCGTAGAGATGTTCGATGTCTTCGAGATTTCGCTATTCCCCAAGTCGTTCATGCCGACATCCGAGCGCAACAAGCTAGTTACACAGCAATCGCTCGAAACATCAATCCTTGAACACCGTGCCATCTGCGAAGCTATTGCGGCAGGGGACCATGATGCGGCAAGGCGGGCAATGCAGGTGCATCTTGATCGGATACTTATTCAGTTCCGGGCCTTCTTCCTAAGCCAAGCCGCTGGAGAGCCGCCACCGGGCACACCAGGGTAGCATGCATCTGTCGTGCGGCGTAAGTGCGCTAATCGCCTGTCGGCCGAACTTAACCTATCCGGTCCTATATTCAGCTAAGGGCTATGATCTCGGCGGTGCCGAGGGAATTATATCTGTTCATGATGGCGGTGCGGATCTGTATTTCTGCGGTCCGTCGATCCAGATCGCGCGCGACGATGCGCGCGCCGAAGTCTTATTGTAGCTGAACGGTCAAAATTGCGGATAACGACTCGCATCACCCCCCGAGAAGCGGAATATTAGAGTGCCGGGTGGCCGATGACACACCACTGCTACGCAATATTCGTGCAAAATACCAGGCTGGGTAAGACAATCTCAGGGTTGGCCTATCCAACGGACTGCGATTGCCCTGGGCTGGCGATCAAAGTGCATCTGGATGTATTCGCAAACGCGTACTGTAAAGTGGATTCCAGTCATTATCGCCTGGGAAACGAGGGCGACGGTGCTGCGAGCCTGGCCAGCAGGGGCCCACCGACTGCTATACAATCGGCTTGGCGACAGCAATCACCGGGCACAACCCGGATTAACTGCATCCATGCATTTTACAGTCATCAGGCCTGGTCGATGCAGCGGTCTTAACTGGGATCGGCAGGATCACCCGAATAGATCTTTCGTCGGCGGGAGACGGATCAGGCGCGCGCGGTTGTCCCAGTTTGAGCCAGCGCAAGGAAAGTTGCGTGCCAGACTATAAGTTACCAGCATACCTTCCGAGGGATGAGGATGCCGGGAAAATCGCTTTCACCTTGGACCCTGAGCTGGTTCGGCAGCGCGATCATCGCCCTTTTGCTGGCGCTTGTGCTGGCGCTGGCGGCGGGTATCGGCCCTGAGGATTTTGACCGGCCAGAGGCGCTTGCCATCGTACATCTCTTTGCGCTTGGCTGGCTGGTGCAGGTCATGCTGGGGGCGCTGGTGCAATTCGTGCCAGTGCTGGCCGCGCGCCCGCTGGCCTTTTCGCGCCTTGCCCTCCCGGCTTTGCTTGCCTCATCGCTTGGCACCCTGGCGCTGGCGGGCGGATTTCTCAGCCTTGACGGGTATGAGATCGCCCGGCCCCTCTTTCTGCTGGGGCCGGTTGCCCTGGGCCTGAGCTTTGCGATGCTGGCGGTGATGATCCTTGCCACACTGGTCACGCGGCAAACCCTGCGCCTGCCAGAAGTCAGGATGGTGCTTGTCGCGCTGGCGGGGCTAGCAGGTCTGTGGCTGAGCGGGGCCGCAATGGTCTCGACCCTTGCCGGCAGCCGCCTCGCCGTCGATCTGAGCCAGGCACTGCCCCTGCATATGCTGTTCGGCATTGGCGGCTTTCTGAGCTTTGCCGCCATCGGGGTCAGCTACAAGCTCTTTGCCATGTTCCTGCTGGCGCCCGAAGCGGCCAGCTGGCAGCGCCGCGCTGTGTTTGCACTGGCGGCGCTGATGGCGGGGCTGATGCTGACCGGGCTGCTGATGCTGCTGCTGGATGGCAGCCTGACGCCCCTGCTGATCGGGGTTTGCGGGATCTCGCTGGCGGGATGTGGGATTTATCTCGATGATGTCCGACGTCTCTGGCGCGCGCGCAGACGCCCCACCCCCGAGCTGAACATGTCCTGGAGCCGGATGGCGCTTGGCTTCCTCGCGCTTTCCGTACTTCTTTTGCCCTTGGCGGTCTGGCAGGGAGGCGCGCTGGCCCGGGCCACCGTCTTCGCCGCGCTTGTCGGCTGGCTGTCGACGCTGACCCTTGCGCAGATGATCCGCATTACCGCCTTTCTGACCTGGATCCAGGTTTTCGCGCCGCTGATCGGGCGGCGCAAGGTTCCGACCGTGCAAAGCCTGACCCACCCGCGCCGCGCGGGTCTCGCGCTGACGATCTGGAGCCTCGCCGCCGGGACCGGCACGCTTTCGCTCGCAACCGGTTTTCACGCGGGCTTTCGTCTCGCGCTTTGCGGCCTGCTGATTGCCGCAACGCAGATCCTGTGCGAGCTGGTGGCGATCCGTAGCCTCTCGCATTTGCCCGCACCCGAGCGTCCGGGCCTCCTGCCGCCCCTTGTTCTGCCCGCCTTCCTGAAATCCCCACCCTCCGCAGAGAACCAGATATGACAACGCCCCCTCCCTATGAGCTTGATGTCCGCCCGATCCTTGCGCAGGGCGAAGAGCCTTTCGGCGCCATCATGGCGGCGATTGATGCGCTTCAGCCCGGCCAGGCGCTCAGGATGCTGGCGCCATTCCGGCCGGCGCCTTTGTTCAATGTCATGGCCAATCGTGGCTTTGACTGTGCCGACCGGCGGCGGGATGATGGCGTCTGGGAAGTGACCTTCACTCCGCAGGGCAGCGGACCTGCCGATTTGGGCATGGCGCCCGGCTCGGCCCCGGGCGCCGGTTTCTGGCCCGACCCGGCGCTGGTGCTGGAGCTGATCGGGCTGGAGCCGCCGGAGCCGATGGTGCGCATTCTGGAGGAGGTCACCACGCTCGAACCCGGCCAGGTCCTGTTCGCGCTGCTCGACCGTGAGCCGATGTTTCTGTTTCCCGAACTCGCGCAGCGCGGCCATGAATGGGCGGGGAATTACGCGGCTGACGGACAGAGCTATCGGCTGATGGTGCGGGCGGGAGCGAAGGATGACTGACATCGCCGCCGGGCTGGAACAGGCTTTGCGCGGGGTCTGCGACCCCGAAACCGGCCGCGATCTGATCGCGATGGGCATGATTTATGAGGCGCGCATCGCAGGAGCCTCTGCCCATGTCACGATGACCACCACCACGCGCGGCTGCCCTCTGACCGAAATGCTGCGCTTGGGAGTTGAAGCGGCGGTGCTGGCGGTGCCGGGGATCAAGGCCGCCGAAATCCGCCTAAGCTGGGAGCCGCCCTGGACGCCGGAGCGGATGGAGCCTCTGGCATTCTGAAACAAAAGGGCAGCAGAAGCTGCCCTTTTTTGCTCATGCGCCAATCAGGCCTCTCCGCGTGGCTTCCTGCGGACCCGGATCAGCATCGGGCCATATTCCAGGATGAAGAGGCTGAAGGCGAGGATCCAGAGCGCGCCCGAGGCCTCCATCACGCCGGGCCAGCCGGTCAGATCCGCCAATGGTCGCGCCAGTGCGGCCGCAAAAAGGCCCAGGTAAGAGGCGATGGTCAGGCCTGTGGCTGCCAGCGGCCTGCCGGTATGGCCCCGCGTCGCCCGCGTCATCACCGCCAGCATCATCGTGGCAATCACCCCCACCGTCAGCAGATGCAGCGCCGAGACCGGCTGGATCACCCCGAGCGCGGCAAGTGCTATAGAGGCCAGCCCAAGGGGCACGAAAGCATAGGCGAGATGCAGCACCATGAGCAGCCATTCCGCCCTGACCGCCACGCCGCTCCAGCGCGCGAGCCGCACAATGTTCAGCGCCGCCGCGATCAGCGCCGGAGCCGCGATCAGCCTCTCGTCCGGCGTGAAAACCCAGGCCATCAGTGCCCCGACCGAAAAGACAATCACCCCCATGTCAAAGCGGTTATATGCCACCGGCAACAGCGTCACCCGCCGCTGATTCAGCCAGTTGCGGGTAAAGCTCGGGATGATGCGGCCACCGATGATCAGAACCAGCGCGACATAGCCCGCCACCGCTCCGCGCAGCCACAGATGCGGATCGCCCCCCAGATGCACCGCGACGTGAAAGCCCAGATTGCCAAGACTGATGGCGAAGACCCCGGCCAGCACCTTCAGGTCATTCCATTTGCGGCCCCGGATGATCTCGCGCGCGCAAAGGGCCAGAAACACCGGCAGGAAGGCCGCATCCAGCAATGAGGCAGGCAGCGTGCCGGTGACACCCGCGCCGGCCATCGCGATCCGCCCCCCAAGCCACAAAGCCACCAGCCCGATCAGCGGGCGGCCTGAGACCGGCAGACTGCCGGTCCAGTTCGGGATCGCGGTCAGCAGGAACCCCGCCAGCACCGCAGGCGCAAAGCCGAAGACCATCTCATGCGCGTGCCAGAGCGGCGCGCCGAAATCGCCCCCCAAAGGCAGGCCCCGCGCGAGCGCAAGGATCCAGAGCAGCATGGTCAGCACCGCCCAGACCGCGCCACCGAGGAAGAAGGGCCGGAAACCATATGACCAGATAGCAGCTCCATCCTGTTTCAGGCCGCGCGGAATACGGGGGCGTTTTGAGTCTTTCATGGGCTGGTACTTTCGGGGGCAGGACAATTTACCCAAGAGCTAGAGCGGAAATCTCTCTGCTCTTTGTGCTGCCGCAAGCAACGAACCATTTCACCACCAAGCATTTGATCCGGCTCAACGAAGGGGGCGTCAGACCAGGGCATGATTGGCTCAACCGGATCAGAACCGGAAGCAATTCAGTGACATGAGCGAAAGGAACCAGCCATGCCCACCCTGCCCGTAAGCCGCCGCACCATCCTTGCAGGCGCCGCCATTGCAGGCGCGATGACCCAGATCCGCCAAGCCGCTGCCGAGACGAAAGAGGTGCTGACCCCGGCCGCGAACGCCGATATCGCCAGCCTGCCGCGCGTCAAGGTGAAGCTGGTCGATCCGCCTTTTGTCCATGAGCATGAACAGGTGGCGAGTGGCGGCCCGAAAGTGGTCGAATTCGAGATGACCATCATCGAGAAGAAGATCACCCTCGATGACAGCGGCGCAACCTACTGGGCCTCGACCTTCAACGGTACGGTGCCCGGCCCGCTGATGGTGGTGCATGAGGGCGACTATGTCGAACTCACGCTGTTCAACCCCGATACCAATGAGCTGATGCACAATATCGACTTCCACAGCTCGACCGGGGCGCTTGGCGGCGGCGCACTGACCCAGGTGAACCCGGGCGAAAAGACGGTGCTGCGCTGGAAGGCCACTAAACCGGGCGTCTTTGTCTATCACTGCGCCCCTCCGGGCATGGTGGCCTGGCATGTGGTCTCGGGGATGAATGGCGTGATCATGGTGCTGCCGCGCGACGGGCTGAAAGACCGCGACGGCGAGCCGGTCAAATATGACAAGGTTTATTACATCGGCGAGCAGGACTTCTATGTGCCGCGCGACGAGGCCGGCAACTGGAAGCAATATGACAGCCCCGGCGAAAGCTATGAGGATACGCTGGCCGTCATGCGCACGCTGACCCCGACCCATGTGGTCTTCAACGGCGCGGTGGGTGCCCTGACCGGCGACCATGCGATGACGGCGAAAGTCGGCGAGACAGTCGCCTTCATCCACGGTCAGGCAAACCGCGACACGCGGCCCCACCTGATCGGCGGGCATGGCGATTATGTCTGGGCGACCGGCAAGTTCAACAACCCGCCCGAGCGTGGTCTGGAGACCTGGTTCATCCCCGGCGGCACTGCGGGCCTGATGGTCTATACTTTCGAGCAGCCCGGGGTTTACGCCTATGTGAACCACAATCTGATCGAGGCTTTCGAGCTTGGCGCCGCCGCCCATATCGTGGTTGAGGGCGATTGGAACGACGACCTGATGATGCAGGTCCTGGCCCCCAGCCCAATCTGATCACGGGCCGATCAGATCCGCAACTGACCCCACCCGCTGCGCAGATATTGCGCAGCGGGGCTTTCTGGAGGGAGCTCTGCCATGCAAATCAGCACCATATTCCTCTCGGGCCTCGTGACCGCTCTGGCAGGCACATTGCAGCTTGTGCTGCCCGGTACCGCCAGCGAACACTTGCCCGATAGGCCATTGTCGCCAGTGGTGGTGCGGCTGGAGCCAGCGCCCTTTGAACATCGCATCGATGGCGACTGGCAGAGGGATGGCCTCGCGGCGGATGCGCCGCTTGTTGTCGTTTCGATCCCGGCTCCGGTCGATATCATGGCCGTCCCGGTCAGCCATGGCGATTGGATGGATTGCGTGGGGTCAGGCGGGTGTGCGGCCCCTGGCCAGATCACCGCCAGGCCTGATCTGCCGGTCACCGCGGTGAACTGGTTTGATGCGCAGGCCTATGCCACCTGGCTCTCTGAGCAGACCGGCGAGACCTGGCGGTTGCCTTCGGACATCGAATGGGCCCATGCGGCGGCGGAACTCTTCCGCGATGATGCGCTTGACGTCGAAAGCGATCCCGCCAACCCAGCCGTGCGCTGGCTGGCGGAATATCAGGTGGAATCGGCGCGCTCGCGCGTTCTGGACCGCGAGATACGACCTGTCGGCAGTCTGAACGTCAATTCGCTGGGCGTGCATGATATCGGTGGCGCAGTCTGGGAATGGACCTCGACCTGCCTGCGCCGGGGCGATATCGACGCAAGCGGCAACATCCTGCGCGAGACGGAAAGCTGCGGCATCTACATCGCCGAAGGGCTGCACCGCGCCGCAATCATCGACTTTGTCCGCGATCCTAAATCGGGCGGCTGCTCGGTGGGCGTGCCGCCGGCCAATCTGGGATTTCGTTTGGTGAGAGAGGTCAACTGAGCCGGTTATGGCCCAGCCCGGGATTCCTCCGGCGGGAGTATTTGGGCCAGGATGAATATCAATGCTTTGCTTCTGCCCCGTTTTGCGGCACCGAAGGGAAAGGTCAGAGTGAAAGCGCAAAGCGTGGCGATCGACATCTCTCTTGTGCGAAATCTTCCCTTGTTCCGGCAAATGGAGTCGGCGGCGCTGGCACGCCTGATGGTGCGCGCGACGCCGGTGCGGATTTTGCAGGGCGACACCGTCTTTGAGCAGGGCGGCGAAGCGGTGGCCTTTTACCTCCTCCTGCATGGGCGGCTGAAGGTCAGCCAGGTCACGGCCGACGGCCAGCAGGTCATGGTGCGGGTGGTGCATCCGGGTGATCTCTTTGGCTTTGCCCGTGCGCTGGCGCGGCCTGATTATCCCGGGACCGCGAAGGCTGCGGTGGAATCGCTGGTGATATCCTGGCCGATGGCCGACTGGGACGCGGTGGTCGAGAACAATCCCCGCCTTGCGATCAATGCAATGCAGACCATCGGCCAGCGTCTGGACGAGGCCCATACCCGCTTGCGCGAAATGTCGACCCAGGAGGTTGAGCGGCGTGTGGCCCATGCAGTCCTGCGGCTGGCCGAAAAGGCAGGCCGGATCGAAGAGGCAGGCACCCGCATCGATTTTCCCATCACCCGACAGGACATTGCCGAGATGACCGGCACCACGCTGCATACGGTTTCGCGGCTTTTATCGGCCTGGGAGGGGCGCGGGCTGGTCGAGGGCGGACGCCAGAAGCTGACCGTTACCGATGCCGAAGGGCTGGCGAAAATCGCTGATCCCGAAGAGTAAGCGGCGCGGCAAAGATGTTTCCTGCTCTTTGCGATATCGCAAAGTGCGCGCGGCAGAATCCCCCTAGTTCTGGTCTCAACGGATCGGAACCCCGGTCCGCATGACCGGAGATCTGATATGAAACTTGCCACCCTTCTCGCCGCACCCGCTTTCGTTCTTGCGCTGGCAGGGGCAGGCTTTGCCGCCGAGCACGAAGTCCATATGCTGAACAAGGGTGAAGCGGGCACCATGGTTTTTGAGCCTGCCTTTGTGAAGGCGGAACCCGGCGATACCATCCACTTCATCCCGACCGACAAGAGCCACAATGTCGAAGCGATCAAGGACATCCTGCCCGAGGGCGTTGAGGTGTTCAAAAGCAAGATCAATGAGGAATATACGCTGACCGTAACCGAGGCCGGGCTTTACGGCGTCAAATGCACGCCGCATTTCGCGATGGGGATGGTTGCACTGATCCAGGTCGGCGAGGCTCCGACCAATCTCGATGCCGCCAAAACCGCCAAACTGCCGAAAAAGGCACGCGAGCGGATGGATGCAGAGATCGCTCAGGTTCAGTGACAGTTCTGCACTGACAGGGTTCAGGGCAGCGGCGACACCCCGATGACATGCGGATGGGCGGCAAGAACTGCCGCCCATATTGCTGTGAAGGCCAGAAGACGCGGCAGGCTCATGGCAGAACGCAGCCGCCAGGCTCGCGGAGTGTTTGATGTCTGCGCGGCAAGGCGGCTCCACTCCTCAGAGCCCAGTTCCCGCATCCGGCGGCGGTCGAGCATCCCCATCCCCGCAAGGCAGAAGATGGCGAAAGCCGCGAAAAGGATCACATGCGCCAGATCGCCATTGACCAGAAGATGCGCCGCCGACCACAGGAGCAGCGCCCACAGAAGCGGATGGCGCGCAAAACCCGCGATGCCAGGGCGCGCAGGGTCAAACCCGGCTTTGCGGCCCCCGAAACTCAGCGGGTTGGGCTGCCCGGCCGCGAGGGTCAGAATCAGGAGCGCGACCGGCATCACGATATTCGCCGACCACCGCATCCAGGGGTATTGCGGCCAGACCTCTACATAAGGGGCCTCGCCTGCCGCGATGATCACCCAGATCAGGACCACCAGCGACAGGGTGCCAAAGACCGCAGCATAGCCCGCCGGGCCGAGCGCCGCTTTTCCCCTGGCTTTTACCGCCGGGATTGCCGGGACCGCATGGCTCGCGAAGAAAACCGTCAGTGCGAGTGCAAAGTTCAGCCAGTCCATCCACCGTCTCCCTGCCTGAAAGGCCCTGTCGCATGAGCCCGACTTTGACCCCGCTGCATCGCCGGATCGCCTGCCAGTCGCGGCTGTTTTCCAGCCTGCCGCCCGAGATTGCGCAAAGCCTGCTTGACGGCGCGCATGTCAAAAAGCTGCGGCGCGGGCAAGCGTTGTTTCATCACGGCGATACCGCGCATGCGATCCATATCGTGACCGAGGGTTGGGTGAAGCTCTACCGTATTGCGCCGAATGGCACCGAGGCTGTGGTCGGCGTGATGACCAGGGGCCAGAGTTTCGGCGAACCGATCGCGTTGCGCCGCGCCGCCTATCCGGTCTCGGCCGAGGCCACCACGGTGGCCGAGGTGCTGGCGGTTCCTGCCCAGGCCTTTCTTGACCTGCTGCACGCCCATCCCGAAACTGCGATTTCGGTTCTGTCGGCGACCTTCCTGCATCTGCAGGGGCTGGTGGAGCAGATCGAGCAGCTTAAGGCGCGCTCCGGCGCGCAGCGTGTGGCGGAGTTCCTGCTGGAACTGTGCCCAGAAGGTGCCCAAAGCGCGACCGTCACGCTGCCTTACGACAAGGCGCTGATTGCCGGGCGGTTGGGGATGAAACCCGAAAGTCTCAGCCGTGCCTTCGCCCGGCTGCGCGACTTTGGCGTGGTGGTGAACCAGACCAGCGCCGCGATTGCCTCGGTCACTGCGTTGCAGGGGCTGGCGCATGATGACGGGTCGGGTGCGCTGAGCCGCGCTATCTGACGACAAGCGCATAGCCCGCCCCGATCAGCAAAAGCCAGATCCCGATTGGCAGTGTGAAACCCATCAGCCAGCCCGGTGCCGCATTCAGATGCAGGAAACGGCCAAGGATCAGCCGGGCCTTCAGGAAAGCCAGCATAAGAATCCCCGCCACCGCCAGCTTGCCATCAATCCCGGCAAGCGTGGCGGTCGCCAGCGTCAGTGCGATCAGCAAGGCCCAGGTTTTCGTCAGAACATCCATGCTACTCACCAGATCAGCCAGATCGCAGGCAGGATCAGCACCCAGACCAGATCGACCATATGCCAGAACATCGCGCCCGCCTGCACGGCATCAGCCCGGGCGCGCATCGCCACCAGCAAAAGAACCGCGACGCCGGCGATCACATGCGCGGCGTGAAACCCGCTCAGAAGGTAGTAAAAGGTAAAGAACGGATGGCTGTCGATGCTGATCCCGGCCTGAATGTCGCGGGCATACTCAACCCCCTTCACGACCAGAAAGATCACCCCACCCAAGGCCGCCAGCAAAAGCCCCCTGCGCGCCGCCTGCACCCGGCCCTGCGCCGCCGCCCGCTCTGCCCTCGCGGCAAAAAGGCCCGAAGTCACCAGCACAACCGTGTTCAGCGCCGCCATCCGCCCGTCGAGCTGTGCCTGCGCCGACCCAAACCCCGCAGGGTCCATCAGACCGAGGATCACCATGACCGAGATCCCGGCCATGAACACCGCCAGTTCAGACGCGATTAATATCCACAGGATCAGCTCGCCCGGCAGGTCATCGACCGTCATCTCAGAGCGCACGGCCATCACAGCACCAACTGGCGGTAGATTTCGGGCAGCGCGGTGACCAAGCGGTCGGGTTCGTGGATCACTTGGAAACCACCCTGGCCAAAGATCCTCGGGAACCAGCTCTGGGCGTCGCGGTCGATGGTGATTCCGAAAACCGCATGTCCCGCGCGCCGCGCCTCACGCACGGCCATGGCGCTGTCTTCGATACCGTGGCGCCCCTCGTAATGGTCGAGATCATTGGGCTTGCCGTCGGTGATCACGATCATCAGCCGACGGGAGCGGCCTTCTTTCGTGAGACCGTGAGAGGCATGGCGGATCGCCGCGCCAAGGCGGGTATAGAAGCCCGGGCGCAAAGCGTGGATGCGGGCCTCGATCCCCTGCCCCATCGGCTCGTCGAAGGACTTGCAGTCATGGATCCAGACCAGGTCGCGTTTCAGGGATGAAAACCCCTGGATCGCAAAACGGTCGCCGCAGGCGTCGAGCCCCCAGGCCAGCGCCGTCAGCGCCTCACGCGCGATGTCGATCACCGCGCGACCTGTCACGGCGCTTTCGGTCGAACGCGAGACATCCATCAGGATCGACACCGCCAGATCGCGGTTTTCGGGCCGCGACTGTTGCCAGATCCGGTCAGACCCGCGCCCGGTCGCGCTCAGATCGGCGAAGCTGCGCAAGGCCGCGTCAAGGTCGAGATCCTCACCATCGGGCTGCGCGTGATGGATCAGTTTCGCCGGGCGCAACGCCTCGAACTGGAGTTTCACCGCGCGGATGCGGCGGCGCGCGGCCTCGTCCGTGATGCCTTGCCAATCGGGCGCGGCTTCGGTCTTTGCCGCGAGCACGCGGCAGTGATCTGGCAGATAGGCCGCGCTGCGCGCGTCCCATTCGGGATAGGTGGAGACCCCGGCGATCCGTTCGCGGTCCACATCTTCGGGTGCGAGGTCGAGATGCAGTTTCAGCTTGGTAGCCGGGGCCTTGGAGAGTTGGCCAAGCACTACCTCCTCATGGTCTTCCGCCGCCTTTTTCGCCGTGTCGAGATCGTCGTCCTCGACACGGCGATTGATGTTCATCATCTCGGCCCAGGTCAGCATGGCCTCGAATTTATAAAGGATCAGGCTGTCTTTGCGCTCCACCTGATCGGCCTTCATGCGGCGCGCCTTGCGGGCGGTGCCGTCGCCGGATTCCTCAGGGGTGCCCTCGGTCGGCAGGGTGGCGATCTCGGTCGGGTTGCCGCGAGAGAGCGCCCGCAGATCAGGCCAGAGCGGCACCGGAAGGGCGGGGCGGTAGTTTTTGGGCGCCTGCCAATGGGCGGGCGGGGCGGCGTAATGGTGCAAAAGATCGGGTTCGGGAACCGCGGGATCCCCCAGAAGATGGCGAACCAGGGTCTCGATATGCAACTCGGTGCCGCGCAGGCCGGGGCGCTGGCGCAAGGCCAGATGCGCCGCGCAAAGCCGGGCATGGCTGCTGCGCAAGCCCGGGGCTGCGGCCAGGGTCGCGCGGGTCATCGCAACGCCCGCATGGACCCTGGCCAGATCGGCGCGCAGCGGGTCGGTTTCCGGCAGGGTCGCTGGCGCATGGGCCGAGGCTGCCGCCAGCCAGAGATAGAGAGCTTCATTATCGGCGCGGTCAGGGAAGGCCGCGATCTCATTCGGCAGGCGCAGGGACTCGCCGTCGAAACTGGCGCGGGGCAGTGCCTCGGCATCAAAGGCCAGCCAGCGCCGCCATGAGATCCGGTGGCGCGACGTTTCATCCGCCACCGGCTTCATCTCGACATCCACGTTGCCGCCGAGACCCCGGAACAACACCGCAATCCGACCGCGCATCTCGTCAAACCGCACTGCGGCCTCGGGGAAACGGGCGGGCGGGTCCATGGGGGCGGCCAGCCGGTGCCAGATCTTGCCGACGGTTTCCTCAGGTTCCCAGGGCGTGATGTCGAGATGTGCCATGGCTCAGCCCGCCACCGCCACGACCAGATCCATCAGGCCCCGGCGGGTATCTGCGTCATCGGTCAGCGGCTCGATCATCGCGGCGCGGATGGCACGGTTGAGGTCCATTCCGCCTGCGATCAGCGTCGCGGCATAGACCACGAGGCGGGTGGAGACGCCTTCCTCCAGGTCCTGGCCTTTCAACCCGCGCAGCTTGCCCGCAAGCCGCACCAGCAGCGAGACGCGCCCCTCATCAAGGCCGCTTTCGCGCATCACGACAGGGATTTCGTGCTCGGGTTTCGGGAAGGTGAATTCGACCGAAAGGAACCGCTGCCTTGTCGAAGGCTTCAGCGTTTTCAGGATGTTCTGATAGCCGGGGTTGTAGCTTGCCACCAGCATAAAGCCGGAAGCGGCCTGCAATTCCTCACCCGTACGGTCAATTGGCAGGATGCGGCGGTCGTCGGTCAGAGGGTGAAGGACCACCGCCACGTCTTTCCTCGCCTCGACCACTTCGTCGAGATAGCAGATCGCACCTTCGCGGACGGCGCGGGTCAGGGGGCCGTCGACCCAGACCGTCTCGCCACCCTTGAGCAGATAGCGCCCGATCAGATCGGCTGCCGAGAGGTCGTCATGGCAGGCAACCGTGTAGAGCGGCCTGCCCAGTTGCGCCGCCATATGGGCAACAAACCGGGTCTTACCGCAGCCGGTCGGGCCTTTCAGCAAAAGCGGCAGGCGGTTGGCGTAAGCGGCGGCGAAGACATCGCATTCATCGCCCTGCGCCAGGTAGAAGGGGGCCTGAGCCCCCCCCACATAGGTTCCGTCCATGGGTTCACTCCGCAGCATGTTTGATAACGGGGCCGGGTTCGATGATCTCGCGACGGCGCGGCACCAGCAGCGCGTAGAGGAGGATATAGACCCCGATCACCACCGCGACGCCCGAGCCAAGCCGCATCCAGTAGAAGAGCGCGATCTGGTCCTGCACCTCCATGTAATACTGGCCCATGACGCGCTGCAGATGGGTCTGGATGGTGCCCGCGAAGGTCAGCACGAAGGTCATGAAAACCATCCCCGCCGACATCAGCCAGAAGCCAACCATGTTCAGCACCTGGTTATAGGGGGCGCGCTGTTTCAGGATCGGCAGCGCATAGGTGAAGAGCGCAAGGTTAACGCAGACATAGGCGCCGTAGAAGGCAAGGTGGCCGTGCGCCGCCGTCACTTGGGTGCCATGGGTATAGTAGTTCACCCCGTGCAGCGTGTGCAGGAAACCCCAGACACCGGCACCGAAGAAGGCGAGAACCGCGCAGCCGAGGCTCCAGAGCAGTGCCGCCTTGTTCGGGTGATCGCGACGGCCCTTCCAGACCATCACGAAGGCAAAGGCCATCATCGCGAAGAAGGGCACCACTTCGAAGGAGGAGAAGATCGAGCCGATCCATTGCCAGTAGGCGGGCATCCCGATCCAGAAATAATGGTGGCCGGTGCCGAGGATACCCGAGAACAGCGCCGTGGCCACAATGACATAGAGCCATTTCTCCACGACCTCACGGTCAACGCCTGTCAGCTTCAGCATCAGGAAGCCGAGGATGGAGGCCATGATCAGCTCCCACACGCCTTCGACCCAGAGATGGACGACATTCCACCAGTATTGCTTGTCGAGCGCGAGGTTGTCGGGGTTATAGAACGAAAACAGGAACAGAAGCGCCAGGCCCCAGAGGCCGATCAGCATGATCGAGGAGATCACCGTCTTGCGGCCTTTGGCGACCGTCATGGTGACATTCCACAGGAAGATCAGCGCGGCGACAACGATGCCCGCCTTGACCCAACGGGGCTGTTCGAGGAACTCGCGCCCCTCACGACCCAGCAGGAAATTCCCCTCAAAGAGGTTGAAGAGATAGGTCACGACCACGCCCGCCGTGCCAAGGACCAGAATGGCCAGCTGGATATATGCGGCTTTGACGGAATGGATCTCGCGCTCGGCCTCTTCGGGGATCAGGAAGTAGGCCGCACCGAAGAAGCCGGTCAGCAGCCAGACGATCAGCGAATTGGTGTGCAGCATCCGCGCCACCGAGAAGGGCAGCACCTCGGCCAGGAAATTCGGCTGGACATAGATATAGCCCAGCACGACGCCCATCGTCACCTGCACGGCGAAAAGGGCCAGCGCGACCAGGATATAGGCCAGCGCAATCTTTTGGGATTGGTACTTCATCTGCTTGGCTCCTTAACCGGCATCATTCGGAGGCCAGCCCTGAGTGTTGATCCTGCCCGTCCACAGAAGGAAATCGGTCAGCCCCCGGATGTCTTCGTCCGAGAGGTTGAATTGCGGCATCTGGCGGCGGCCTTCGACGCCCGAAGGCTGGGCTTCCATCCAGCCTTTCATGGTCTCGAACGCGGCTTCGGGATCGTCTGCGACGCCCCAGCGGGCCATGACATTGCCGACCTCGGGGGCGAAATAGGCGCCTTCCCCAAGGATCGAATGACAGTTCACACAGGCTTTTTTTTCCCAGACATGTTTGCCGCGCGCGACGGATTCGGTGATCCCCGCGTGGTCGGTCGAGACATTGACGATGTACCAGTGGCCATGAATGAACAGGCCGATGAATATGAGGATGAAGAACAGCGACCCGCCATAAAAGATGTTCCGGGCCATGCTCTTCGTCAGGACGTCGCGCATGGCGAGGATCTCCCGGAGCTGTTGGCGATGGCTCTGGCTTGCGCCTCCCGCGCGAGTCTCTCCTTAACCAAAGTCAAGGATGCGGGGTTTGGTGCATGGCAAAAGACCGGCAAGCCGTGAGCGAAGGGGGCCAGGATGACAGGGGAAACCGCCACAAGATCCGCGCCGGGGTGGGGCGTGTGGAAACTCGCGGCGCTGCTTTACGTCTTTGCGGCGGCAGCGGTGGCGATCAATCTTTTCATGCTGGCGCTGCTGCTTCAGGCCTTCGGCTTCACCGCGCTTGCGCCGGTGACGGCGCTGACCCTGGCCGGGCCGCTTGGCGTGCCCGCGGCCTGGGCGGCGGGGAAATGGGTGCGGCACCTGCTGGATGAGGCCGCCTGAGCGGGTTCAGTGCAACTGCCCCAGCGTGGCCGGATCGCGCAACGCGGGCCAGTAATCCCAGAGCCAGAACAGGAACCCGGCCGCCCAGGCCAGCGCCGCGATCCCGTGCAAAGGCCCCGGCGGCCAGGGCATCACGCCCATCTCGGGCAGGACCCGCAACAGCGTGGCCAGCGATATCAGCAGGAATGCCGCCTTTGAGCGGCGCGAAAGTCCCAGCCCCTGGCCGGTATGGAACCGCCCCGCAATTGCCAGAACTGCCAGCACTCCAAGGCCAAGGCCGCCCATCACGACGAGATGCAGCGCCGCCACCTCCGGCCAGGATGCGCCCAGCCGTGCGGCACCGAGCGCGATCATTCCCGCGCCGGAGAAACCTGCCGCTGCCATCAGGCCAAGGATCTCGGCCCGAAACGCCGCCCTGCCGATGAAACCCTCGGCCATGCGTTCCATAAAGGCGGCCCCCGCCCCGATCCAGAGATAGCCGGTTACCGCAGCAGACCCCCCCGCCAGATCGGAAAAAGCCGCCAGCGCAACCAGACCCGGACCCAGGTTCAGCCGCCCGGGATGTGGGCGGAAAGGCGAGGTGCGGCCCGTGGGGTCCAGCACCTCATTGGTCACAGGCACGGTAATCCGCGCCAGCGCGAGGCCGAGAAGCCCGGCGAATAACAGCCCAGCCAGCGTCAGCGCGCGCATGGCCCCGTCAACATCACCCATCGCCATTTGCAGCCGCGCCCACATTCCGAGGCCCGCCAGCGCCAGACCCCAGCCAGCGAAAGACAACAGCCGGTCAGTACGTATTCGGATCGACAGCACCAGCAGATATGAGGGCAGAAACCCCAGCCAGATCAGATCGGCGAGCGCGGCAGGCCAGATCAGCAGATCCGCGCCAGTCAGCCCCGCGATCCGCGCGAAGCCCCAGCTTGCGGCCAGCCACCACAAGATACGGCCCCGCAAGCGCTTGCTGTCGCTCCATTCCGGGGCGGCGGTGGTCAGAAAGCCGATCAGCGCCGCGCCCCAGGCCCCGAAGATCATCTCGTAACCATGCCAGATGCCGGGCGGCAAGTCGCGCGCGAAAGGCAGATCGAACGACCAGAGCAGCACCCAGATCATCGGCCAGAGGCCAGCATGCAGCGCCGCCAGCGGAAAAAAGATGCGAAACCCCTCATCCGAGAGGATACGGTGCAAAGGCAGATCCGTGCGCGGGGTCATGGCCGCCGCCTTTCGTCGAGATCATGGATATGGGCGAAGAGCGGGTCACCGGTGAGGAAGGCTTCACGGCTGGCGAAAACCGACGCTTCGCTGCGGGTGGCCGGGTCACCGGTGAGGATCCGCTCGCCCGCGATGCCCTGTCCGGTCGGGTGCAGCACCAGGATACGGTGGCTGATGCGGATGGCCTCCATCAGGTCATGGGTGATGAAAAGCGCGCTGAACCGGGCCTGGGCCGAGGCGGCGATCACCAGGTCCTGCATCCGCCGTTTAAGCGCGACATCCAGCGCGGTGAAGGGCTCGTCGAAATAGAGGAAATCCGGCTCGGCCACCAGGGCTCGCGCAATGGCGCAGCGCTGGCGCATGCCGCCGGACAGCTCTACCGGGTATTTGGGCAGGTCTTCGGGTTCCAGCCCGGCGGCCAGCGCGGCAGCAAGCACCTGCGCGGCGCGGTCCCGGCGCGGCAGGCAGGCCATTTTCAGCGGGAAGGCAATATTGGCGGCAACCGTGGCCCAGGGCATAAGGCGCGGCTCCTGGAAGACCATCGCATGACGCCGGTAGCCGCGCGTGATGCGCCCCGTGCGCGGCATGATCAGCCCGGCAGCGATATGGGCGATGGTGGATTTGCCAGACCCGGAGGGGCCGACCAGCGAAACCACCTCGCCCGTGCCTATCGAAAAACCGATCCCATCCAGAACTTTGCGGCCGAAATAAGAATGGCCCAGCCCTTGCACCGTCAGCAGGTTCATCGCTTCACCCCCCAGGGCCGGGCTGCTTCGCGACCACGTTCCAGCTCGGCCTGGATCGGGCGCAGCAGGCCATATTCCGCGATGACCAGCACGGCCACCGCCAGCAAAACCCAGGCCATGGCGCCGGAAATATCCAGCATGGAGCGCGACCGGGCCAGCGCGCCGCCGACGCCGCCCGCATTCGACAACAGCTCGGCCATCACCGCGACCTTGAAAGCCGAGCCAAGCGCCAGCACCAGCGCGGGCAGAAGATGCGTGGCGATCTGGCGGCTGGCTATATGCAGAAAGCGGCGGATCGGGCCAGCACCAAAGGCCTCGGCCATGGCATCAAGGCCACGGTCGCGGGTGATAACGCCCTCGACCGCCCCCATGAACACGACCGGCGTGGCCGAGATCACGATGGTCAGCGCCACCGTCATCATCGAGGCCCCGAACCAGATCATCGCCAGCACGATCCAGGCAATCGGCGGCACTCCGATCACCACCGTCAGCACCGGGCGCGCCATGCGCAAAATGGCGGGGGAATAGCCGGCGATCACTCCGGCCAGCGTGCCGATCACAGCCGCCAGCGCGAAGCCCAGAGCGGCGCGCAGGCTGGTCAGGGCCAGCAATTCCTGCGCCTCGCCGTCCCGGATCAGGTCGAGGGCAGCCTGCATTGTCTCCAGCGGCGCGGGCAGGATGAAGCTGCCATAGGTCTCATGCCCCGCCTGCCAGAGCGCTGCCAGCAGGCAGAGCCCCGCCAGCCCCGCCCAGGCCGACCAGAGGAAACGGCCAAGGCGGGAGAGGCGATCTGTGACGGCATTCAGCATCGGTTTTATCGTTTCAGATCAGATAGAATCCATCATCTGGCAGTTTGCCGCCAATGATCGCCGCATCCGCCGCAGCCATCAAAGACAGCATGGATTCGATCTGCGGCCGTGCCTCACTGGCGCGACGCGCCACGAGATTTGAGCGCGGGATTGACGCGGCAAGGATCGGCGCGGGCAGCAAAAGCGCGGCTGCTGCATGTTTCGCGGCCTCCTCCGGCGCGGCATTGACCGAGGCTGCCGCGCGCTCCATCGCCGCCTGCAGGGGCGCGATGAGATCCGGGCTGCGCTCTGCGAACGCCGTTGTCACCGCAAGGCCGGCCTGCGGGATCACCGCGCCCTGCCCGGTGATCGCCCCCCATTCCGCCTGGAGATCCACGGCGCGGGAAAACGCCTTGCCCGCTTTCGCCCCCATGATCTCAACCCCGCTTGAGGCGGGTTCGGACAAAAGCGCGGCGTCGATGCGGCCTGTCAGCAGGAGCTGCGCGGCCTCGATGGGGCTGCCGACCGCCACCTGTTCCACCTGATCCTCCAGCCCATGATGCGCCAGCACCGCGCGCAGGATGAAATCGGGCGTGTCATTGACGAAAGGCACTGCCAGACGCTTGCTTTTCAATGCGGCGATGCCGCTGACGCCTTCCGGCGCCATGATCGTCATCAACCCGTCGGTCATCACATTCACCAGCCTGAGGCCCAGGCCGCGATTGTAAAAATTGGCCGCGGCCTGAACCGGCACCACCGAGAGATCCATCGCGCCCGAGGTCAAGCCTGCGCGCAGCTCATCCGGATTGGTCCAGGTGGTCAGCGTGACCTCACCCGCCAGATCCTTCAGGAAGTCGCCCGCCACAGCATGGGCGAGTGTGATCGACGGCCCGGCGGGCGGTCCATAAAGCGCCAGCCGCGCGGGCTTCGCACGCAGGATACCGGGGGCAGCCAAGGCCGACAGAAACACCGCGCCATGCGTGAAAAGGGTTCGGCGAGAGAGAGACATGATCCTGACCTTCGATCAGACGGGAAAGGGGGGGCACGGACAATGCCGGACCCGTGTGTGGCTTCAGAATTTCAGCTTCGCGCCGAGGGTGACCGCTCGTCCGGTGCCAGGGATGAACGCGGCCTGTAGGGGCGAGGCCTGATCAAGAACCAGGGTCGAAGAGGCATAGGTCTCATCGAACAGATTGCTCACCTCGGCGAAGAGCACAGCCTGGTCATTGACGCGGTATTCCGCGCCCAGATCGACCAGCGCGTATGACCCGTTGAAGACCATGTTCATATTGTCGACCGGGGTCTTGCCAGGCACCCAATGGATGCGGGTGTTCAGCGAGAAGGCCTCGCTCGCCTGCCAGTCAAGCGCGAGCGTGATCACATGCTCGGGCGCGCCCGCCAGCCGGTTGTTGCCACGCACCGGGTCATTGTCGAAGCGGAAATCCTGCCAGGTCCAGGCCAGACGGGCGCTCAGGCTGTCGCTCAGATCGGTGCCGAGACCGAGTTCCAGCCCGGAATGCGTGGTGCGGTCGGCGTTCATCGCCGCGAGCGCCGCGCCGGAGGTGTCACGCAGCGACAGGAGCTCATTCTTCAGCCTTGCATGGTAAGCGGTCGCGTCCCAGCGGATCGCGCCTGCCTGCCCGCGCCAGCCGATCTCAAGCGTGACGGCGCTTTGCGCCTCAAGATCAGGGGTCGAGAACATCGCGGTCCCGGCCGAGGGTGCGCCGGGGTTGGGACGGCCAGGGCCGGAATTCGGGGTGCCACCAACAGTGCCCAGAAGATCGTCATGGGTCGGCGGCTCAAAACTGCGCGACAGCGAGATCCAGGCGAACTGATCCTCAGCCGGGGCCCAGGACAGCGCGAGCGAGGGCGCAAAGCCGGAATAGCTGCGGTCGTAATCGGTGGGGGCGACCGAAATCGCACCGCCCGGCAGCGGCTGGCCCGGAATCATCGGGCTGAAGCCTGCGGTCGGGCGCGGCGCGGCGCCCCAGAGGTCGGCATTTTCGCGGCTGGCATGGATGAAGCTGACCGAGGGTGACAGAGTGAACTGCCCCAGCTCGATATTGCCACCCGCGTAAAGCGAGACGGTCTCCGCGCGCAGGCGGTTCTTGCCGAAAGCCGCGCCACGTGTGCCGCGGATATTATGGGCATAATAGCGATCAGAAGCGCCTTTCGACCAGTTCAGCCCGGCCTCGAACAAAGGCAGCACCCCCTCGCCCATCAGGCTGTAGCGGGCGGTCAGGGTTGCGTCATAGCCATCCGTATCGCGGAACCCCGCCGAGATCGGGAAGGCAAAGCTGTCATCGGTTTTTGAGGCGCTGAAGCCGAGATCGAAAATCTGGTTGCCCGCCTCCCATGTGGTGCGCGCGCCAAGCAGCGTCTGTTTCGTTTCACGATGCGGCAGGTCGCGCAGCACATTCGGGCCGGGATTGGTCGGAGCGCCGCCCACCACCACCGGGCCGGTGTGGTTTTGCGTCGGGTCGGTTTGCAATGCGGCCCAGGTCAGCGGGCCTGCGACGTCGAATTTCAGATCGGTATGGCGGAAGAAAAGCCGCGTCGTGGCGGCACCGTTGCGGAAGGTCAGATTGCCGCCCACCGCGTTGCGCTCAGAGCTGTTATAGTCGCGGAAGCCATCCGCCTCGCTGTGTTCGGCAAAGACCCAGGCGGCGTGGTTTTCGCCCGCAAGCCCATAACTCAACCGCGCATCGCGGCGACCGAAGCTGCCAGCGCTGACGGCGCCCGCAAAGCCCGGCGCCTCCTCTCCCGAGGGGGAGGTGAAGTTCAGCGCGCCGCCCAGCACCGCAGCCCCCAGACGGTTGGCGCTGGCACCCCGGAACACCTCGATCCCATTGGCGGTGCCGGGCGAGGCGAGGCCCACAACATAAGAACCATCGGCGCGGTTGACCGGCATGCCGTCGCTCAGGATCAGGAGCCCGCGCTCGGCCGGGTTCTGCTGCTGGCCGGAGCCCCGGATCTGGATGCGCGGCTGATCATTGCCGCCGAAAAACTCCTGCACGATGATGCCGGGCTGGCCTGAAAGCGCATCGGCCAGCGTCGGCGCGGCGGATGTCTCTGGCAGTGCGATCAGATCAACCGCACCGGGTGTCACGGCAAGGCGCGCGCGCGCCGGATTGTCGGCCTCAAGATAGACGGTGCCAAGCTCGATCACCGCACCGGGGGAAACGGATTGCGCCAGAACCGGCAGCGCGGTCAGCGCCGATGTGCCGGCCAGAAGCGCGAGGCTGACGCGCAATGGGATCGCAGAAGAGGAAAACATCCGATCATCCTTGTCATGGCCAGAGAGCTGCCTCTGACACGGGGGGTTTTGATCGGCTGGCGGGATCGCTGGCTGGAAGGGGGTGAGGGATACCCCCTTCGGGGCTGGTGTGACCCCGCCTTTCCTATCGCAGAGCCGGGCGTGGCCCAGTTTGTTCCAGCGCAAAGAAACCACCGGATGTTCGGACAGACCCCTGGCCCGGAGGAGGGGGGTGGACAATTCGTCCAGTTGGGCCGCGCCGCGAGTGTGTCCTAGCCTTGGCGCCAGGCAGTCCCATCAGGGGATTTTGCCCATCAGGCCCGGGGGTCAGCTCTGAGACAGCGTCTCGCCCGCCCCTGGCACAGACATGAAGGAATACGCCGTGCCCGGCCCGTCCCAGCCTCTCCGCCCATCCCACCGCCGCCTTCCGCTGCTGCTCGGCACCACCGCGATCGTCGCCCTGGTGGTGATGGGGGTCAGCCCAGCCCGAAGCCAGGGTACAGACGACGCGGATCACGCCGAACATCTGGGGACGATCCTGCTGAAGGCCTATTTGCCCGGCAACAGCGCGGCGCTCTCTGCCGGAGAGGCCCCGCTGGCGAGCGTCGTCAGCACCACCAGCGACAGTGCCACGCTGTTCACCCGGATGACCGGGGTGTCCCTGCAAAATGCGGGCGGGGTTTCGGCGCTGCCCGTGGTGAATGGCTTTGCCTCGGACCGGGTGAAGACGGTGGTAGACGGGATGCAGATCACGGCATCCTGCGGCAATTTCATGAACCCGCCTTTGTCCTACATCGCGCCGACCGCCATCGCGGATCTGGCGCTTTACGCGGGCCTTACCCCGGTGTCCGAGGGTGGCGACAGCATCGGGGGCACCATCCGCGTCAACAGCCCAGAGCCGGTGTTTTCGGAACCAGGCGAAGGGGCGAAACTCTCGGGGCAGCTCTCGGCCTTCGGACGCTCTAACGGCGATGTGCGCGGTGCGGCGGCGGCGCTCCGGGTCGGCGGAGAGCGGTTCAGCCTGTCTTACGACGGGTCACACAGTTCTGCCGGGAATTACACGGATGGCAGTGGCGCCGAGGTGAAATCCACCGAATACAGCGCGGGAAACCACAAGATCAGCGCGGCGGCGCGGTTCGGCGATCATACCGTCGGGCTGGCCTATGGCTGGCAGAACATCCCCTACCAGGCCTTTCCGAACCAGGCCATGGATATGACGGACAATTCCAGCACCTCGCTGAATGCCTTCTGGAAGGGCAGCTTCGACTGGGGCGACATGGAGGCACGGCTTTACCAGAACAAGGTCCGTCATTCGATGGATATGCTGGCCGACAAATCCGGCACCATGCCGATGGAGACCGATGGCCGTGACCGGGGGCTGACGCTGCATGCCGGGATAGATCTGGATGCGCAAAGCCGCCTGCGTCTCGGCGCGGAGTATCTCAGCTACCGGCTGGATGACTGGTGGCCGCCGGTCGGCATGATGGTGGGGATGATGGGGCCGGACACCTATCTAAACATCAATGATGGCAGGCGCGACCGGGCTGCGGTCTTTGCCGAACTGGAGACCCAGTGGAACGATCAGTGGCAGACGGTTTTCGGGGTGCGCTATGAGCGCGTCACCACCGATGCCGGCGATGTCCGCGGCTATTCGATGATGTACCAGGCCGAGGCCGACGCCTTCAACGCCCGCGACCGCAAGCGCGGCGACCACAATCTCGACCTGACCGCGACTGCGCGCTTTACACCCTCAGACGGTCAGGCGCTGGAATTCGGCTTCTCGCGCAAGACCCGCTCGCCCAATCTTTATGAGCGCTACACCTGGTCTTCGATGGCGATGGCGGCCTCGATGACCAACTGGTTCGGCGATCTGCATGGCTGGGTCGGCAATATGGATCTGAAGCCGGAAACCGCCAATACCCTCGCGCTCAGCTATGAATGGCATGATCCGGGCCAGGATGACTGGCACCTGAAGGCTTCCGCGCAATATTCCCGCTTTGACGATTACATCACCGGCGAGCAGATCGGGACGGCCTCGATGGGGCGGCGCGCGATCTACCGTTTCGTCAACCATGATGCCGAGATGTTCAGCCTGAACCTTGAGGGTGCAAAGGCGCTTGGGGAGTGGCATGGCGACTGGAGCCTGAGCGGACAGATCGCTTACACCCGCGGGCGTGACCGCACCACCGGCGAGAATCTCTACAATATCATGCCGCTGAATGCGAAAATTGCCCTTGGCCACCGCGCCGGCAACTGGACCAATGCGATCGAGCTGGAGGCGGCTTCGGGCAAGACGCGTGTGGCCGATGACCGGATGGAGGCTGCTACCCCGGGCTACGGCCTCGTCAATCTGCGCTCCAGCTATCAGACGGGCGCGGTGCAGGTGGATTTCGCCGTCGAGAATCTCTTTGACCGTGACTATGCGCTGCCGCTTGGCGGCGTCGACCGCGCCAAGTTCCGCAGCGGTGCCAATGGGTCCGAGGCCCTGGTGCATGGCCAGGGCCGCTCGGTCAGCCTTGGGGTCAGCTATAAGTTCTGACCCGTCCAGGATCTGGCCAGCAGGTTCCCCGGCCAGTCGTTCCGCCGCGCCGCAACAGACGCCGGAAACACCTTGCCCCCGCCCCCTGTGGTCGGGGGTATTTTCTTTGCCGGTTCACAATTTGCCTGATCTGGCGCAAAGAAGCAGTGTGAAAATGCCCTCAGTGAGGGGCAGGACACAGACCCGAATGGCCAGGAATGACTGATCTCCACAGCACCCGCGCGACCCGCAAGACACTGGCGATGCTGGTGCGGCTGCGCTGGCTTGCGGTGCTGGGCCAGGCGCTGACCATCAGCATCCTGCATTTCGGCTTTGACCTGCAGCTGCCGCTTTTGCCGATGGCAGCGGTCCTGCTGGCGCAATGCCTTCTGAACCTCGCCTGTCACTGGCGCGCGCGGAGTGAGACCCCGGTGACCGATGCTGGCATCCTTGCGCTTTTGGCTCTGGATGTGCTGGCACTGGCGGTGCAGCTGGGCCTCTCCGGGGGGACGACAAACCCGTTCATCTCTCTGTTCCTGCTGCATATCATCCTTGGGGCGATGCTTGTGGGCCCCATCGCCGCCTGGCTGCTGACTGCCGTCAGTGCGCTCGCCTGGATGATCCTCAGCCGGGTGTTTCTGCCCCTGGAGCTGCCGCACAGCCACGGAACCGGCAGCGATTTCCTCGACCTGCATCTCTGGGGCATGTTCATCTGTTTCCTGCTGGCGGCGGGGCTGATGGTCCAGGCAATCACCCAGATCCGCGACACTCTGCGCGAGCGCGACGCCGCCCTGACCGCCCTGCGGATGCAGCGTGCCGAGGAAGACCACCTCGTGCATATCGGCCTTCTCGCCTCGGGCGCTGCGCATGAGCTGGGCTCGCCGCTGGCGACGATCTCGGTGATCCTGGGTGACTGGGCGCAGGAACCTGCGATCCGGCAGTCGCCGCATCTGGGGGACGAACTGGCCGAGGTTTCCACCCAGTTGGAGCGCTGCAAGCATATCATCACCGGGATCCTTGCCTCCTCTGGTGCGGCGCGCAGCGAAGGGGCCGCGCGTGGCGATCCGGCGCAGTTCTTTGACCAGGTAGTGCGGGAATGGCGCAGTCATCACCCCGGCACCGCGCTGGACTACCGCAATGACCTTGCGCCGGGGCAGGAGACGATCCTGGATCACTCGCTCCGCCAGGCTCTCTTCAACCTGCTGGAAAACGCCGAAACCGCCGGCCCGGGCACGGTTGCGCTGCATATCGGTGCTGAGGGCGATCAGATCACGCTCCGGGTCACCGACCGGGGGCCGGGCTTTGCGCCGGAAATCCTTGCAGCCCCGGGGCGCCCCTGGAATTCGACCAGCCCGCGCGAGGGTGCGGGGCTTGGCCTCTTTCTGTGCCAGAATGTGGCGCGTCGTTTTGGCGGCGCACTGACCCTGCGCAACATATCCAATGGCGGGGCCGAGGCGGTGATGCACCTCGACCTCCCCCCGATCACCGGAGACTGACGATGGAACAGCTGCTGATCATCGAGGATGACCTCGCGCTGGCGACCGCGCTGAAGCGGTCCTTCGAGCGGCGCGGTTATACGGTCCGGCATCTGTCACGCTATGAGGATCTGGCCTCTGCGCTGACCGATGCGCAGCCGACACGCGCGATTGTCGATCTGAAGCTGGCGGGCAGCCCAAGCCATTCCGGGCTTGATTGCGTGCGCGACCTGCACCGGCACGATGCGGATATGCGGGTGGTGGTGCTGACCGGCTTTGCCAGCATCAATACGGCGGTCGAGGCGATCAAACTTGGCGCCTGCCATTACCTGCCCAAACCCGCCAACAGCGACGATATCGAACGGGCGTTCGAGATGGGCGAAGGTGTCACCACCACGCCGCTTTGCCATCGCCCCACCTCGATCCGGACGCTTGAATGGGAGCGTATCCATGAGACGCTGGCCGAGACCGGCTTCAACATCACCGAGACCGCGCGGCGGCTCGGGCTGCATCGCCGTACGCTGGCGCGGAAGCTGGAGAAGCGGCAGATTTCCTGATCAACCGGCGCGCGGACGGGTGCCGGTCTCGCGATAGTCCTGCATCCGGTGGTCATTCAGTCCAAGCGCGCGAATGGTCTGCTCCAGCCGAAAAAGGCGGGGCGGGGTAAAGAAATACGGGTCCAGCGTCGTGCGGGTTTCAAAGGGCACCCCGCTTCGGCGCAAAAGCCTGAAACTCTCCATCGCATCATCGCCACTGCGGCGGCTATGGGTCAGATCGGGGTAATCCTGCGGCGCGGCCTTGATGTCAAAGCCGACCCAGTCCAGCAGCGGCAGGACACGCCCGAACCGTGCCGGATAGGCGCCGCCGGTATGCAACCCCAGGCGAAATCCCAGCTCTTTGACCGCAGCCATCGCGGCTGGAAGGTGCTTTTGCAGAAGCGGCTCACCGCCCGAAAAGACCACCCCATCCAGCAAACCGCGTCTTTGGCGCAGAAAGCCGAGGATCTGATCCCAGCCATAACGTGAGGGCGCTCTGGCCGGAATCAGATCCGGGTTGTGGCAATAACCGCAATCCCATGGACAGCCCTGGCAGAAGATCACTGCCGAGATCTCGCCGGGCCAATCCGCGAAAGAGACCGGAGCAAATCCGCCAATGCGGATCAGCCCCCTGTCCCAAACCCCGCTCGCAGCAGTCCCGATGTCAGAGCCCGGCACGGCTTTCCTCGAAATGCAGCCTTTCGTGGAATTCGCCTTTCTTGCCAGTATTGAATGAGGAAACAGGGCGGTGATAGCCCATGACGCGGGTCCAGACTTCGCAGCGCTGGCGCTGCTCTTCGGACAGACGTTCCGTGGCAAAGCGGGCGGGGTCGGTGAGCAAACGGTCGTGAAACATCAGATTTTCCTTCTGACTGGTGGTGTTTCAGGCAGCGCGGGCGGCCAGCGCCTCGGCATCGCATTTCGGGCAAAACTCATGCTCGCCTGCCAGATAGCCGTGTTTAGGGCAGATCGAGAAGGTCGGCGTCACGGTGATATAGGGCAGCCGGAAATGCGTCAGCGCGCGCTGCACCAGCTTGCGGCAGGCATCGCCCGAGGAAAGCCGGCTGTTCATGTAGAGATGCAGTACGGTGCCGCCGGTATATTTGCATTGCAGCTTGTCCTGGCGCGACAGCGCCTCGAACGGGTCATCGGTAAATCCGACCGGCAGCTGGCTGGAATTGGTGTAATAAGGCTCGGCCTCGCTCCCGGCTTGCAGGATCCCGGGGTAGCGTTTGCGGTCTTCACGGGCGAAACGGTAGGTGGTGCCCTCGGCGGGCGTGGCCTCCAGGTTATAGAGATGGCCGGTCGCCTCCTGGAATTCCGTCATCCGTTTGCGGATGTGATCCAGCAGACGCAGCGCGAAACGGTTGCCCCAAGGGGTGGTCAGATCCTGCGCATCGCCGGTGAAATTGCGGATCATCTCATTGATCCCGTTCACGCCCAGCGTCGAGAAATGGTTCCTCAGCGTGCCCAGATAGCGTTTCGTATAGGGCAGCAGACCCGAGTCGATCAGCCGCTGCACCACCTGGCGTTTGATCTCCAGACTGTCACGGCCCAGATCCAGCAGCTCATCAAGCCGCGTGAATAACCCATCGGTATCGCCCGCATAGATATGACCAAGGCGCGCGCAATTGATGGTCACCACGCCCAGCGATCCGGTCTGTTCCGCACTGCCAAAGAGCCCGTTGCCGCGTTTCAAGAGCTCGCTTAGATCCAGCTGCAAGCGGCAGCACATCGAGCGGACCATATGCGGCTCCAGCTCGGAATTGATGAAGTTCTGGAAATAGGGCAGCCCGTATTTCGCGGTCAGTTCGAACAAAAGCCGGGCGTTCTCGCTCTCCCAGGGGAAGTCTTTTGTGATGTTGTAGGTCGGGATCGGGAAGGTGAAGACCCGGCCTTTCGCATCGCCCTCGGACATCACCTCCATATAGGCGCGGTTAATCATGTCCATTTCGGGCTGCAATTCGCCATAGGTGAAATCCACCTCTGCCCCGCCGATCAGCGGGGTCTGGCCCGCCAGATCCTCGGGACAGATCCAGTCAAAGGTCAGGTTGGTGAAGGGCGTCTGCGTGCCCCATCGCGACGGCACGTTGAGGTTGTAGATCATCTCCTGGATGCACTGGCGCACGGTGGCATAGTCGAGGCCGTCAATCCGCACATAGGGCGCCAGATAGGTGTCGAAAGAGCTGAACGCCTGCGCCCCCGCCCATTCGTTTTGCAGCGTGCCAAGGAAGTTCACGATCTGCCCGACCGCGCTGGAGAGGTGCTTTGGCGGCCCTGCCTCAACCTTGCCGGGCACCCCGTTCAGCCCCTCGGTCAAAAGCGTACGCAGGGACCATCCGGCGCAGTAGCCCGCGAGCACGTCGAGGTCATGGATATGCAGATCGCCCGAGCGATGCGCCTCGCCCACCGCCGCCGGATAGACCTGCGACAGCCAGTAATTCGCGACCATCTTGCCCGAGCTGTTGAGGATCATCCCCCCCAGCGAATAGCCCTGATTGGCATTCGCATTCACCCGCCAGTCGGCCCGATCAAGATATTCATCGATCGTGGCCACCGCATCGACCCAGCTTGCCTCTTTGCGCTTCGTCTCTGAAGGACTGCGGTTATCTGGGGTGGAGTTTGGCATATTGCCCCCGGTTGAATTCTATATGTAGGCGTTTGGCTTTCCATACATACAATATGCAGACCGCCGCCTCTTTGCGCTGGCGCAAATTTGGCAGGCCGGGGCAAAAGAAAACGCGGGAAGGAAAGTTCCCTCCCGCGTTCCCGGACCCTGCGAAGGATCAATCCTCTTTCACCACCGATTGCGCAGACCTGGCACAATAGATGACGCTCCCCGCCGCAGTACCGGGGGCGCAGCCCTCGCCTTCCGCCAGCGGCATCACCACAAATCCCCCGCTTTCGGGCAACTTGACCCGGTAGCGATGGGTCTCATCCTCGGGCCGGATGCCATGCAGGAAGGGCGTCAGCCGCAGCCCGGTCTGGCCGCAAAGCGCCACCAGCGGCGGTCGGCCGGCATCGGTCAGGATCGTCACCACCGCATCGCGGTTTGCCTCGCATTCCACCGCATCGGCGGCGGGCGACAGCGTCACCCGCAGATCCCCCTCTCCGATTTGGGTCAGCACAAGAAGTGTCTCGATCAGCATGGCAGCCCTCAGAAGGTTTTCGTCAGGAAGAGGTTCACCGAGCGTTCCTCGCCCGGCATGTAATCCCATCCCTCATAGCTGCGGTCGGTCAGGTTGTTCAGCTCCAGCACCACCGCGATTCCGTTGTCGAACTGGGCGGTCGTGTGCAGGTTCAGTGTGCCGAACCCCGCGCTGCGATTGGTTTTCAGCGCATTGGCATCGCGGGCAGCCACCAGCCCGTCCGCCCCGCGCATCACCGTGCCGCTGGCGGCACGCAGGAAGAAGTCGAATTCGCCCTCGGCCGCGCCCAGGCTCCAGGACTTGCGCAGACCGACACGGCCCGACAGATCCGGCATCCCGGAATCGCGGGTAGAGAAGCCGTTGGCATAGGTGATCTCACGCCGCAGCGCGGTGGCGGCGATATAGGGCGTCAGGCCCAGCTCCGGCAGCGCATATTCGGCATGCAGCTCCAGCCCCCAGCTTTTCGCCTCTTCGAGGTTCATATATTGCCGCGCCCGTGTCATCGGGTCGGTCTGGACGCTGGCGATATAGTCCTTCGCCCTGGTGTGGAACAAAGTCGCGTCGATCAGCGCGCCCCCGGCATCGTAACGCGCACCGATCTCGAATGTCGTGGCGCGTTCCGGATCAAGGTCGGGGTTCCCCGCAATCGCTGTGCCGCCTGCGGTGGTGTTCAGGAACAGCTGGCTGAGCGACGGATAGATATAGCCCTGCGAGATATTCGCGCGCAGCGCCAGGCTCTCATCCGGATACCAGACCAGCCCTGCCGAGACCAGCCCCTGATCGTCGCGGTTCCCGGTCGCCGCGCGCGCCACGCCATTGGTGGTTGCCACATCATGGCTCGCCTCGACATGATACCAGCGCGCGCCGAAGGTGGCAGTCAGCGCGTCATTCAGGCTGATCTCATGCTGGGTAAAGACCGAGGTGGTGCGGATCGTCGCCTCATCGTAGCGCAGCGTTGTCACATCCGAGATCGGGAAAGGCGCGCCCCGAAACCGCACGGTGGTGCGGGAGTATTTGTCGGTGGTCAGGCTGTCATCAGTGAATTCGATCCCGACATAGGTGCGACTGTTTTCCGAGAACTGCATCTCGGCCCGCAAATTGGCGCCGAAGGTCAGTTGCTCGTCCTCCGAGGTCGATTCCACATGCAGATGCATGATGCCGGCGGGATACATGGTGATATCGTTGCGGAAACTGCGATCCACCGTCTGGCGATAGGCGTCAAAGCTCAGTTTGCGCAGCCAGGGGGTGAGGTTCTCACCCTCATAAAACACCCCCACCCGGCGCATGTCACGCTTGGGCATCTGGATAAGAAAATCGGGGTTGTCGGCAAAGACATTGGCGGAAAGATCATAGCTGAGCAGTTTCAGCCCGAAATAATGCTGGCCGCTCCGGTAGCCCAGATGTGCCGAGGCGGTGCGGTCCGAGGTATCCGAGGGCGAGACCACGCCATCCGCCGATTTGCGATCATCCTGCGACATCCGGCCCAGCGTCAGCCGGTAATCCAGCGCGCCTTCACCTGCCTCAACCGTGCCCGAGGCGGTGGCGGAAAGCCGATAGCCATCGGTGGCCGACATGTAGCCTGCCTGGGTCGTCAGCTCAAACGGCCTCGCTGCGCCCTTTTTCGTGATGATATTGACCACGCCGCCAATCGCCTGGCTGCCCGAGATCACCGAGGAAGAGCCGCGCACCACTTCGATCCGCTCGATCGAGCCGGGGTCAATCAGCAGCGGCTGGCCGTAATTGGTATGATCGGTCAGCTTCTGCCCGTCGATCAGCACCGCGACGCGCGACGCGCCTTCGCCGCGAATGGCGATGCGGTCGATGCCGTTGCCGCTGACCTGCAGACCCGGCACATCGCTGATCAGCTTTGCCACCGAGACTGGCGCGGTGTTCCTGATCGCCGAGCCGTCGATCACGCTGACCGAGGCCGGGCTTTTCAGCACTTCTACCGGCAGACCGGTCGCGGTCAGGGTGATGGTTCCGAGACTGACCGGCTCTTCCTCGGCCAAAGCAGGGGTTGCGGTGAGGCCAAGGCACAAAAGCAGGGCCGCGCTGCCACGCAGGGATCTGATACTCATGGTTTTCCTTTCCCGCCCGTCATCCGGGGCTGGGCTGGTTGTCGGGAAAACCTGGCGTCTGGCTGGGGTGTTTTGGCGGCCCAAAGGGGGGCTGCACCGCCGCCCTTACTTCAGAAGGGCGGCGTTTCCATTGATTTCGGTCAAGAAAACCGGAGTTCTCAGGCGGCCAGCGCGCGGGGGAACAGCACGGTTTCCTCAAGATGGATATGGGCCACCACCTCCTCGCAAAGCTTCCGAAGCCCGGTGTAAAGCGCCGTCCAGGAACCGCAGGCGCCTTCGGGCAGGGTCAGGCCATGGGTGATATGTTCAATCTTGCGCAACAGATCGCTGGTCGCGGCATGTTCCTCCTGCATCACCGCGATGGGGGCCGCGAGCATCGCGCCCGCCCCGTTCAGCATGGCCGGGAAGAGCACGGTTTCCTCTTTGGTCATATGGCCATCAAGATCGTCGCGCAGCGCCAGCAGCGTTTCGGTCAGGCCGAGCGGTGCCTCTTCATGGTCGCCATGCACCATCTCGACCCGGTTCGCAAGCTGGGTGAGGAAGTTCAGATCCTCACGGTGGGTCTCATGATAGCGTTTGAGGATATAGGCGATCAGATCCGGGGTCTCACGCGGCGCGTCCTGCGCCGCGCGGGTGATCAGGTTCTGAAGGTCCGCCACCAGGCCGCCCAGCTCCAGCCCGGCCTTTTCAGCGGCCTGCGGCAGGGTCAGCGCACCGCCGCAGCAAAAGCTGATGTCAGAATCGCGGAAGATCTGCGCGGCACCGGGCAGTTGCGCGGCGATGTCGCGGACGGTGGTTGCGGGGGCGAGAAGGTCAAGGCTCATGGTTTGTCTCCGTGTGGTTCAGGGGGTGTCAGGCGTCCAGGCCTGCGCCAGCGGCGGGCCAAGGCGTAAAAGGTCGACCGCGCGGGCGGCGA
Organism: Pseudomonas sp. GX19020; assembly: GCF_023371075.1. Taxonomy (NCBI): domain Bacteria; kingdom Pseudomonadati; phylum Pseudomonadota; class Gammaproteobacteria; order Pseudomonadales; family Pseudomonadaceae; genus Pseudomonas; species Pseudomonas sp. GX19020. Next base: position 15,247 of record NZ_JAMCCR010000011.1, on the reverse strand, counting down.
TCTGAGCGGTCACTTCGGCCAGCGAGGCCGGGCGCAGGTAAAAGGCAGGAACCGGCGGCAGGATCACCGCGCCCATTTCCGTCGCGGCCTGCATGTTCTTCAGATGCGCCAGAGTCAGGGGCGCCTCACGGGTCAGAAGGATCAGAGGGCGCCGCTCTTTCAGCTGCACCCCCGCCGCGCGGATCAGGAGGTTGTCGTCCATGCCATGCGCGATCGCGGCGAGGCTGCGCATCGAACAGGGCGCGACGATCATGCCCTTAACCGGGTAAGAGCCCGAGGCAATCGCCGCGCCGAGGTCGCGCAGCGGGTGAACCCTTGTGGAGAGCGCCATCAGATCGGCTTCGGCCCCCGGCCCGATTTCCTCAAGCAAGGTGCGCGCGGCCATGGTGGAAAGGACCAGATCAATCTCAACCCCGGCGCGGATCAGGGCCCGCGCGCAATCCATCGCCAGCGCTGCGCCCGATGCGCCGGAAACCCCCAGCACAACCCTCATCGCCCCCGTCATGGCATGATCCCCGCAAGGATCGCCTCGGCCCGGGCCACATGCGCCGGGTCCAGTGCCATTTCCTGGCCCCATTCGCGGGCAGTCTCCACCCCGATCTTGGTGGTCGCATCAATCCCGATCTTGCCCGCCAGCCCCTCCAGCGGTGAGGCGAAGTCGAGGTAATCCATCGGCGTGCGGTCGATCAGCATCACATCGCGAGCAGGGTCCATCCGGGTTGCCAGCGCCCAGGCGATGTCATCCCAGTTGCGGATGTCCAGATCCCCATCCACCACCACGACCAGCTTCGTGTAGCTGAACTGCGGCAGCATCCCCCAAAGCGCCATCATCACCCGCCGCGCCTGGCCAGGGTAACGCTTGTCGATCTTCACCACCGCCATGCGGTAGGAGCACGCGGCAGGCGGCAACCAGAGATCCCGTACCTCAGGGATCTGCGCCCGGATCAGCGGCAGCGCCAGATCATTGAACACCTCGCCGATGACGGATGGCTCATCCGGCGGGCGGCCAGTGACGGTGGAAAGGTAAAGCGGGGTCTCGCGGCAGGTGATCCGCGTCACCCGCATCACCGGGAAGGCCTCGACCGAATTGTAATAGCCGGTATGGTCGCCAAACGGCCCCTCGGGCGCGGTCTCTCCCGGGTGAACCCAGCCCTCCAGCACCATCTCAGAGCGGGCCGGGATCATCATGGGCAGCGACCGCGAGGGAACGAGATCGGTTCTGGCACCACGGAGAACACCGGAAAATCCCAGCTCCGAGACGGTTTCGGGCAGCGGCAGCGCCGCTGAAAGCAAAAGCGCAGGATCGGCCCCAAGCGCGATGGCGACCGGCATGGGCTGCCCGGCGCGCTCCCATGTGCGGTGATGCGCGGCCCCGCCACGATGGGCAAGCCAGCGCAGGATCAGCCGGTCGGGCCCGATCACCTGGGAGCGGTAGACGCCGAGATTATATTGTCCAAGGTCAGTGGCTTCCGTCCCGAAGGGCCGGGTCATCACCACAGGCCAGGTGATCAGCGGCCCGGCATCCCCCGGCCAGGGCGTCTGCACCGGCAGCGCAGTCAGATCGGGCAGCGTGGCATCCAGCACCGGGCCATGGCGCAGGATCTTTGGCCGTGCTGACAGCGCCGCGCGCAGCATCGGCCATTGCGCCAGCGCGTCTCGGATGCCGCCAGGCGGCACCGGGCTGCGCAGATGCGCAAGGAACGCCCCGAAATCCGCCACCTGGCCGGGCAAAAGCCCGAGGCCCGCCGCCACCCGCGCTTGCGTGCCGAACAGGTTCGAGACAACCGGAATGACGCCGCCATCATGGTAGTCAAACCGCAGCACCGGCCCGCCACGACGCAAAGCGGCCAGCTGCACCGCCGTCATTTCATGGCGGATCGAAACCTTTTCACGCACCCGCGCCAGATCGCCCGCCGCCTCAAAATGCGCGAGGAAGGCCCGCAAATCAGCGATGGCAGGCAGGCTGCGGGTGATGGGTAAGGCCTGGTTCATAGCTGATCCATGCGCCGGAAAATCCGCACCGGTCTTGACGATGGTCAAGCCTCGCGCTGATTTTCCATGCGAAGCCCGGGGCCATGACCCATGCCGCCCCCCTGCCGCGCCTTCTGCAGCGTATCGCCTTGCCGCCGCTCGCCGCTCCCGCGCTTGGCCGGGCGCTGACAGCAATTCTGCGCCGGATCGCTTTACACCATCCCGCAATCTTCACCCGCCTTGGCCCGAGCCAGAGCGCGCGCTTCCTGATAGATGTGACCGACGGGCCGGTGCGCCTGCTGATGGAGCCGGAACCGCGCCGCATCACCGCCTTTGCCCGCCGTGCCGACCTGCCCCCGCATGATGCCGGGATCTCGGGCAGCATCGCGGCCTTCCTCGCCATGCTGCATGGGCGCGAGGATGGCGATGCGCTGTTCTTCTCAGGCGCGCTGGAGATTTTCGGCGATACCGCCGCCGTTCTGGCGCTGCGCAATGCGCTGGACGATGCCGAGCTGGACCTGACCGAGGAACTCGCCACCGCGACCGTGGCGCCCTTTGACCGCTGGCTGCGCAGCACTTCCGCCCGGCTGGCCCGCGCCAGCGGCTATGCCCTCTCGCGTGAGGAGATCTGAGATGATGGAACTCGTCTGCCCCGCAGGCACACCCTCTGCGCTTCGGGCGGCGGTCGATGCGGGCGCGCATACCGTCTATTGCGGCTTTGCCGATGAGACCAATGCCCGCAATTTTCCCGGCCTGAACTTCTCGCGCGAAGAGATGGCCGAGGGCGTCGCCTATGCCCGCGCCCGGGGTGCGAGGGTGCTGGTCGCGATCAACACCTTCCCCCGCGCGGGCGCGCAGGCGCTGTGGCACCGGGCGGTGGCGGATGCGCATCAGGCGGGGGTTCATGCGGTGATCCTCGCCGATCCAGGCCTGATCGCCCATGCCGCCGACACCCATCCTGACCTGCGGTTGCATCTGTCTGTCCAGGCCGCCGCCGCCAATCCGGACGCGATAAATTTTTACGCCGAGAGCTTTGGTATCCGCCGCGTCGTGCTGCCGCGCGTGCTGACCGTCGATGAGATCACCGCGATCAACAAAGAAATCGACATCGAGACCGAGGTTTTCGTCTTTGGCGGGTTGTGCGTCATGGCCGAGGGGCGCTGTTCGCTCTCAAGCTGGGCCACGGGACTCTCGCCCAATATGAACGGCGTCTGCTCGCCCGCAAGCCATGTCGCCTATGAGACGGTTGCAGGGCACAGCGAGGCGCGGCTTGGCGGGTTTTTGATCGACCGCACGCCGAAGGGCGCGGCCCTGCCCTATCCCACGCTTTGCAAGGGCTGTTTCACCGCGCCTGCGACGGAAACCGGCCCCGCACAGACCGGCCATATCTTCGAGGATCCGGTCAGCCTCGATGCGACCGAGCTGATCCCCAAGCTGCAAAAGGCCGGTGTCACCGCGCTGAAGATCGAGGGACGGCAGCGATCCCGCGCCTATGTGGCCCAGGTGGTGCGCGCTTTCCGTGCCGCCGTCGAGGCAGCCGAAGCCGGGCAGCCGATGCCTGCGGGTCTGCTCGCGAAACTCACCGAAGGCCAGGCTGCCACCACCGGCGCCTATGCCAAGACCTGGAGATGAGCATGGACCTGACCATCGGCCCCATCGCGTTTTTCTGGACCGCTGAACAGGTGCGCGACTTCTATCAGCGCCTCGCCCTTACCCCCGCGAGGCGGGTGGTGATCGGCGAATGGGTCTGCTCGAAACGTCTGCCCTTCTGGCAGCAGGAGATCCCCGGCGCGGTCGAGGCCCTGCTGGCGGCGGGCAAAGAGGTAGCGCTGTCCTCACTGGCTCTGATCACCCTGAAGCGTGAGCGCAAACAGACCGAGGCCCTGTTCGAGACCGGCCTGCCGGTTGAAATCGCCGATCTGGGCGCGCTGAAACACCTGCCGGAAGGCATGGCTTTCCAGGTCGGTCCGATGGTGAATGTCTATAATGAGGGCACGCTGGAATGGCTGACCCGAAAAGGGGCGACTCGGATCTGCCTGCCGCCGGAGCTGCCACTGGCCTCGGTTGCGACTCTCGCCCGTGCGGGTCAGGCGGCGGGGGTCGCCATCGAGGTCTGGGGACATGGCCGCGTGCCGTTGGCGATCTCCGGGCGCTGCTATCACGCGCGGCTGCATGACCGGATCAAGGATGCCTGCCTGTTTGTCTGCGGTGACGATCCCGACGGGCGCGAGGTGCAGACGCTGGACGGCACTGCCTTCCTGACCATCAACGGCGTGCAGACGCTGGGCCATGCCCATACCACTGTCGCCAGCCAGATCGGGGTGCTGCGCGAGGCCGGTGTAACATCACTGCGCCTCTCACCGCAGATCAATAATTTCCCTGATATAATAAACGCCTACTATCAGGAAATTCACGGCGACACCGCCCCCGGCGAACTGCTGCACACCCTGCGCCAGCAGATGCCGGGCGCCCTTTTCGCGGCTGGTTTCCTTGCGGGCACCGCCGGGATGGACGCCCCCCGCTGAAATGTCCCGCTTCTTTGCCCTGGCGCAAAGAAGCGCCCCGGCCTGACCCCTATCCCTGCCTCATGATCCTCCGGATGCCCCTTCTCTGCCTGCGCATAGCCACCACCCTTCTGGTGGTGATGGGCCTTATGGCGTCTGCGCAGGTAAACGCTGCGATGCCCTTTGCCGGGCCGCTGATGGCGGTCGAGATCTGCCATGATGACCAGACCGTGACCATCTGGCTTGATGCAGAGGGCAATGAGCATCCCGCGCCGCATGACTGCCAGGATTGCGGTCTCTGCGGGTTCACCGCACCGGTCCTGCCTGCCTTTATCGCTGGCCTGCCTTTGCTGACGCCTGCGCAGCGCATCGCTGCTGTGCCCCGCAACAGCTTCGGCGCGCTGCGTCCTGATTATCTGACCCCGCCTTTGCGCGGACCTCCCCCCCATCACAACCGGATAGCCAGCGCATGATCGCCCGCCTGCCGATAGCCCGCCTTTGCCTTGCGCTGATCGCCTGTTTCCTGCTGTTGACAGGGCAGGCACGCGCGCAGACTGTGCTTGAAAAACTGCTGCCAGAGCAGAGCGCCGCCGAGCTGGTCCCCGGCGCTGACGCCTTCGGCCCGCCCCGCTCTGACCTGGCGGTGGTGCCGGTGCTGAAAGGCGGCGAGACCATCGCCTGGGCCTTTGTCACCTCGGATTTTGTGGGCACCACCGGCTATTCCGGCAAGCCGATCCACACCTTGGTTGCGCTGGACAAAGACGCAAAAATCGCTGGGCTGAAGCTGGTCAAGCACTCCGAGCCGATCGTGCTGATCGGCATTCCCGAGGCCAAAATCCGCACCATGGTCGAGGGCTATATCGGCCTCGATCTGGTCGCCGAGGCGCAATCGGGCGGCACCGGCCATGATGTGGAGATCATCTCGGGCGCGACTGTCACAGTGATGGTGATTGACGATTCGATCATCCGCTCCGGCCTGAAAGTGGCGCGTGGGCTGGGGCTGGGCGGCCTTGCGCCGGAAGCCGCCGCGCAGGGTCCGCAATTCGAGATCAACCCCGATACGCCGGTGCCCGCTGACTGGCCGGTGATGGAGGGCGACGGCACCCTGCGCCGCCTGTCGCTGGATGTCGGCCAGATCAACGCCGCCTTTGCCGCCAACCCCGATCCGCGCGCAGCCGAACGTCCGATGACCGAGGCCCCCGCCACCACTTTCATCGAGATGCAGACCGCGCTGGTCTCGGTTCCCGCGATTGGTGAGGCGCTGCTGGGGGACGCCGCCGAGACCAACCTGAAAAACTGGCTGGGTGAGGGCGATCATGCCATCGCCGTGGTCGGGCGCGGGATCTACAGCTTCAAGGGTTCGGGCTATGTGCGGGGCGGGATTTTTGACCGTATCGTGCTGATCCAAGACGATGTTTCGGTGCGCTTCCGTGACCGTGACCATAAGCGGATCAATGCGATCACCGCGGACGGCGCGCCGGAATTCGCCGAGATGGACCTGTTCCGCATCCCCGCTGCCTCGGGCTTTGATGCGACGAAGCCCTTCCGCATCCAACTGCTGGTGCAGCGCGCAGTCGGGCCGGTCGAGAAGGTGTTCCAGACCTTTGATCTGGGCTATCAGCTGCCGCCCCAATATCTGCGCAACCTTGCGCCCCCTGCGCCCCCGCCCGAAGTCGCCCAGATCGCCGATCAGGACGAGGCGAGCGCGCAATCCGACCTGTGGAAACGGATCTGGCTGTCGTCAAAGCTGGAAATCGCGGTCCTGGGTGTGATGCTGCTGGTTCTGACGGGGGTGTTCTTCTTCCAGAGCTTCGCCGTCCGCAACGAGCGCCGCTTCTACATCTTCCGCATGGGCTTCCTGACCGTCACGCTGCTCTTCCTCGGCTGGTATGCTAATGCGCAACTGTCCGTCGTGAACCTGATGGCGCTGTTTGGCAGCCTGGTCAGCGGCTTCAGCTGGCAGGCGTTTCTGCTCAGCCCGCTGACCTTCATCCTGTGGTTTGCGGTTGCCGCCTCGCTGCTGTTCTGGGGGCGCGGCGCCTATTGCGGCTGGCTTTGCCCCTTTGGCGCGCTGCAGGAGCTGACGAACCAGATCGCGCGCAAGCTGCGCATCCCGCAATGGACCCTGCCCTGGGGCCTGCATGAACGCCTCTGGCCGATCAAATACATGATCTTCCTCGGCCTCTTCGGGGTGTCGCTGATGAGCATCGACCAGGCCGAACATCTGGCCGAGGTGGAGCCGTTCAAGACCGCGATCATCCTGAACTTCGTCCGCGCCTGGCCCTTCGTGGCCTATGCGGCGGCGCTGCTGATCGCCGGGCTGTTCGTCGAGCGTTTCTACTGCCGCTATCTCTGCCCGCTGGGGGCAGCACTGGCGATCCCGGCGCGGCTGAGGATGTTCGACTGGCTGAAGCGCTACCACGAATGCGGCAACCCCTGTCAGACCTGCGCCAAGCAATGCCCGGTGCAGTCGATCCACCCGACTGGCGAGATCAACCCGAATGAATGCATCAACTGCCTTCATTGCCAGGTGCTCTACCAGTCTGAAACCACCTGCCCTGTCGTCATCAAGAAACTGAAACGGCGGGAAAAAATCGCGGAAAGCTCGCCCCCCAATCTGGGGCCGAAACTCGGGAGGCCGCCCGCCGGCCACCCGAATGCCGCCCGCACAACCCCTTCTGAAGTCTGATCGAAAGGAACCCGATCATGGATAAGCAAGACACCAAAGGCCTCAGCCGCCGCTCGCTCTTTGGCGCGACCGCAGGCTCTGTGGCGCTGGCAGGATCGCTGCCGGGACGGCTGGCGCTTGGCCTCGGCGGTATTGGCGCGGTGACCGCTGCCACCTCCGGTGCGGCGCTGGCGGCGGGCGCGGATGGCAGCATCGCACCGGGCCAGCTGGATGATTATTACGGCTTCTGGTCCTCGGGCCAGGCGGGCGAATTGCGCATCCTCGGTATCCCGTCGATGCGCGAGCTGATGCGGGTGCCGGTCTTCAACCGCTGTTCGGCCACCGGCTGGGGCCAGACCAATGAATCGCTGCATATCCACCAGCGCACCATGAGCGAGAAGACCAAAAAACACCTCGCTGCCAACGGCAAGAAGATCCATGACAATGGCGATCTTCACCACGTCCATATGTCCTTCACCGAAGGCAAATATGACGGCCGTTTTCTCTTTATGAATGACAAGGCCAATACCCGCGTCGCCCGGGTGCGCTGCGATGTGATGAAGACCGATGCCATCCTGGAGATCCCGAATGCCAAGGGGATCCACGGTCTGCGCCCGCAGAAATGGCCGCGCTCGAACTATGTGTTCTGCAATGGCGAAGACGAGGCGCCGCTGGTCAATGATGGCTCGACCATGCGGGATGTCTCGACCTATGTGAACATCTTCACCGCTGTCGATGCCGATGAATGGCAGGTCGCCTGGCAGGTCAAGGTCTCGGGCAATCTCGACAATTGCGATGCCGATTACACCGGCAAATGGGCCTTCTCGACCTCGTATAACTCGGAAATGGGGATGACCCTTGCCGAGATGACCGAATCCGAGATGGATCACGTCGTCATCTTCAATATCGAAGAGATCGAGAAAGCCATCGCGGCGGGTCAGTTCGAGGAAATCAACGGCGTGAAGGTCGTCGATGGCCGCAAAGAGGCCAATTCGCAATTCACCCGCTATATCCCGATCGCCAATAACCCGCATGGCTGCAATATGGCGCCTGATAAAAAGCACCTCTGCGTCGCGGGTAAGCTGTCGCCTACGGTCACGGTGCTGGATATCACCAAATTCGACGCGATCTTCTATGAAAATGCCGAGCCGCGTTCCGCCGTTGTGGCAGAACCGGAGCTGGGTCTTGGCCCGCTGCACACCGCCTTTGACGGGCGCGGCAATGCCTATACCTCGCTCTTCCTCGACAGCCAGGTGGTGAAGTGGAACATCGAAGACGCCATCCGCGCCTATGCCGGTGAAAAGGTCAATCCGATCAAACACAAGCTGGATGTGCATTATCAGCCCGGTCACCTGAAAACCGTGATGGGTGAGACGCTTGATGCCACCAATGACTGGCTGGTCTGCCTGTGCAAATTCTCGAAAGACCGTTTCCTCAATGTGGGGCCGCTGAAAGCCGAGAATGACCAGCTGATCGACATCTCCGGCGATGAGATGAAGCTGGTGCATGACGGCCCGACCTTCGCGGAACCCCATGACGCGATTGCCGTCCACCCCTCGATCATGTCGGGGATCAAATCGGTCTGGGACCGCCAGGACCCGATGTGGGCCGAGACCCGCAAACAGGCCGAGGCCGATGGCATCGATCTTGACGACTGGTGCGATACCGTGATCCGCGACGGCAACAAGGTGCGGGTCTATATGTCCTCTGTCGCGCCGTCCTTCTCGCTGGAAGAGTTCACTGTCCAGGAGGGCGATGAGGTCACGGTGATCGTCACCAATATGGATGAGATCGACGATCTGACCCACGGCTTCACCATGGGCAACCATGGCGTGGCGATGGAGGTGGGGCCGCAGCAAACTGCCTCCGTCACCTTCGTTGCGGCCATGCCGGGCGTCTACTGGTATTATTGCCAGTGGTTCTGCCACGCGCTCCATATGGAGATGCGCGGCCGGATGTTCGTCGAGCCGAAGAAGGGCTGACCATGATGCGCTGGCTTGCCCTTCTCTTCAGCGCCCTTTTCGCTTTGCCCGCACTCGCGGCAGAGCACGAGGTCGCGCCCGGGCCGGGCAGGCTGGCAGCCGCCATCGGGGGTGCAGCCCCCGGTGATGTGCTGATCCTGACCGACGGGGCCTATCCTGGCCCCGTCACCATCGACCGCACGCTGACGATCACCGGTCCGCGTGGCGCGGTGGTGGATGGGACCGGCCAGGGCACGGTGATCACGATTTCGGCGGCTGATGTGGTGCTGAAAGGCTTCACCGTCACCGGCTCCGGTTCGGCGAATGAAGACCTCGATGCCGGGGTGAAGATCCTGAAAGGCGCCGACCGGGTGCAGATCCTCGGGTTGACGCTTTACGACAATATGCACGGCATCGACATGCATGGCGGGCGCGATGCCGAAGTGATCGGCAACCATATCACCGGCCGCCAGAACCACCGCATGAACGAACGCGGCAACGGCATCTATGTCTGGAACAGCCCCGGCACACTGCTGGAGGGCAACGAGATCCGCTATGGCCGGGATGGCATCTTTTCCAACGCCAGCGCCAGCAGCATCTACCGCAACAACATCATGCGTGACCTGCGTTTCGCAGTGCATTTCATGTATACGCAAAGGACCGAGGTTTCCGGCAATATCTCGATCGGCAACCATCTCGGCTTTGCCATCATGTTCTCGGATCGCTCAAAAATCCTCAACAATCTCAGCCTTGGCGACCGTGAACACGGGCTGATGCTGAACTACGCCAACAATGCCGATGTCACCGGCAACCTGATCCGGGGCGGCACCAAAAAATGCCTGTTTATCTATAACGCCCACAAGAACCTGATCTGGTCGAACCGCTTTCAAGGCTGCGGCATCGGCATTCATTTCACTGCCGGGTCTGAACGTAACGTGCTGACCGGAAACGCTTTCATTGGCAATCAGAACCAGGTGAAATATGTCGGCACCCGTTTCATGGAATGGAGCCATGAGGGGCGCGGCAATTTCTGGTCCGACCATCCCGCCTATGATCTGAACGGTGACGGCATCGCCGATGCCAGCTACCGCCCCAATGATCTGATGGACCATATCCTGTGGTCCACGCCTTCCGCCGCCCTTCTGACCGGCTCGCCCGCGGTACAGCTGATCCGCTGGAGCCAGTCGAGCTTTCCCGCCACCATGCCCGGTGGCGTCACCGACAGCGCGCCCCTGATGCAGCCGCTGACCATCCCCGTCCTCCCTGAAATCGCCGCGATGGAGGAGGCTGCCGCAGGCCGCTGGACCACTGGAAATTATGATGACCTCGACCCTGACGATCTCACATCTCACTAAACGGTTCGGCCCGGTCGAGGCGCTCTCGGATGTCTCGCTGAGCGTGGCCCCCGGCCAGCGCGTGGCCCTGCTGGGCCATAATGGTGCCGGCAAATCGACGATGATGAAGATCATCCTCGGCCTGATTCCGGCATCCGAGGGCGAGGTCACGGTTTGCGGCACCGCGCCCGGATCGGCCCTTTCACGGGCGCAGGTGGCCTATCTGCCGGAAAACGCCGCCTTCCACCCGGCGCTCACCGGCGAGGAACAGACCCGTCACTACCTGCATCTGCGCGGCGAGAGCCCCTCGCTGGCGCTGGATCTGCTTGCCCGCGTCGGGCTGAAAGATGCGGCAAAGCGCCGGATCGGCACGTATTCCAAGGGGATGCGCCAGCGCGTAGGCCTTGCGCAGACTCTGATCGGGCACCCGCGCCTTCTGGTCCTGGACGAGCCAACCTCGGGCCTTGATCCGGTCTCGCGCCGTGATTTCTATGCGTTGCTGGACGGGCTGGCAGCGGAGGGTGCGTCGATCCTCCTTTCCTCCCATGTGCTGACCGAGGTCGAGGCGCGCACCGACCAGATCCTGATCCTCGCCAAAGGCCGGATCGAGGCGGCGGGCACCCTCCCCTCCCTGCGGCAGCAGGCGGAGCTGCCGGTCAGCTTTACCCTGACCCCTGCCGAGGGCTACACAAGCAGCCTGCTGGAATCGCTGTCCGGCGCGCATCTGCTGCCCTCCGGGCAGATCCAGATCAGCTGCCGCCAGACCGAAAAGCTGGCCCTTCTGACCCGTATCACCGGCTTTGGCCCGAGGATCGCCGATCTCGACGTCACCCCCCCGAGCCTTGAAGATATCTATTCCCATTTCAGCCGGAGGACCGGTCAATGAGGCGCATCCTCTCCACCGCCGGGATCGAGTTTCGCATCGCGCTTCGCAACCGCTGGGTCGCGATTGCAACCGGGCTGATGGTGCTTTTCGCGCTGGTTCTGACCGCCGCCGGGGCGGCCCCCACCGGCGATGTGGGCATCGACCGGCTCTCGGTCACCGTGGTCTCGCTGACCTCGCTGGCGGTCTATCTGGTGCCACTTCTGGCGCTTTTGATGAGTTTCGACGCGGTCGCGGGCGAGGTCGAGCGCGGCACGCTGCCTTTGCTGCTGACCTATCCGGTATCACGCGGCAGCATCCTTGCGGGCAAATTGCTGGCGCATGTGGTGATCCTTGGGATTGCGGTCAGCCTCGGTTATGGGGCTGCCGCCCTTGCTGCGTTCTGGAGCGATCCGGGCGCCGCGCAGGGCCTGCCTTCGCTGATCCGGCTGATCTGGACCTCGGTGTTGCTGGGCGCAACCTTCCTCGGCCTGGGCTATGTGCTGTCGTCGCTGTCACGCCGCCCGTCGGGTGCTGCGGGGCTCGCAATCGGGCTCTGGCTGTCGCTCGTGGTGCTCTATGATCTCGGGCTGCTGGCGCTGGTCGTCTCGGGCGCAGGCGGGGGTTTTGCCACCGATGCACTGCCGGCGCTGCTGCTCGCGAATCCCGCCGATGCATTCCGCCTCTTCAACCTGGCAGCCTCGGCCTCGGTCGGCGCGGCGGGTGGCATGGGCGGGGCTGCGGCCTCGATCCCGCTCTGGCATTCGGCGCTCTCGCTGGTGCTCTGGCCGATTGCCGCCCTCCTCCTTTCCATTGCCGCTTTCAGAAAGGTCTCGCCATGACCCGCCTCGCCCTCATGCTGGCCTTGTCGCTCACCCTCAGCGCCTGCAAGGAAGAGGCCGCACAGGACCTGACCCCGGTCGAGATGACCGCAGAGACGCTCGGCCATTTCTGCCAGATGAACCTCCTGGAACATCCAGGCCCCAAGGCGCAGATCCATCTTGAGGGCCTGCCCGGCGTGCCGCTTTACTTCAGCCAGGTGCGCGATGCGCTGGCCTATCAACGGATGCCCGAGCAAAGCCTGCCGATTCTGGCGATCTACGTCAACGACATGGGTGCGCCGGGCGCCAGCTGGGAGGTGCCGGGGACAGGCAACTGGATCCCCGCCGCGACCGCCTTCTACGTGCTGGGATCGGCGCGCGAAGGCGGCATGGGCGCGCCGGAAGCCGTGCCCTTCGCCAGTCGCGACGAGGCCCTGGCCTTTGCCAAAGCCGAAGGAGGCGAGGTCATGACCTTCGACGCCATCCCGGAAGAGGCCGTGCTTGCTCCGGTCGAGATGTCGACCGGCACAGCCCACGACCAGAGTGGCGATGAAGACGATTTCGCCGACCGCCTCCGCGCCATCCACGAACATTGAAGGCACCGCCATGTCTCTGACCCGCCGCCGTTTCATCGCGATTTCCGCTGTTGCCGCCAGCCTGCCCGCTGCGCTCGTGGCACGACCCACACAGCACTGGACCGGCCAGGCGCTCGGTGCCCGCGCCTCGATCCGGCTGGACCACCCCGATGCCGAAGCAATCACCGCCCGCTGTCTGGCCGAGATCGAACGGCTGGAAAATATCCTCAGCCTTTACCGCGAGGGCAGCGCGCTTTCGCGTCTAAACCGCGAGGCGCTGCTGGAGGCGCCGCCCTTCGAGTTGCTCGACTGCCTCGCCCGGGCCCATGCGGTTCACCATGCCACCGGCGGGTTGTTCGACGTGACGCTGCAACCCTTATGGGCGCTCTGGGCCGAGACGGCAGTCGCAGGGCGTTGTCCCAGCCTCCTTGAGCGGCGCGCGGCTTTGGCGCTGTCCGGCATGGAGCGGGTAGAGCTGTCGCCCGAACGGATCAGCATGTCCAGGGGCATGGCAATCACACTGAACGGCATCGGTCAGGGCTATGTCGCCGACCGGGTGGCGATGCTGCTTGAGGCCGAGGGGCTGACGCATATCCTGATTGATACCGGCGAGCACCGGGCGGTTGGCTCGCGCCCTGATGGCAGCGCCTGGCCGATCCGGGCGCCCGGACGCAATGACACGATCCCGCTGGCCGCGCGCGCGCTGGCGACCTCGGCGCCGCTTGGCACAGCCTTTGATGCCGCCGGGCAGGATGGCCATATCCTCGATCCCCGGACCGGGGCGCCCGTGGCCTCACCTTTCGCCAGTGTCACCATCTCAGCCCCGACGGCCGCGCTGGCCGATGCGCTGGCGACAGCGGCCTGCCTGACCAAAGACGAAGCGGGTCTCAGGGATCTGTTGTCAGCCTTCACCGACTGTCGGGCAGAGGCGGTGGTATTGAGCTGATTTTTCTTTGTTTTCATGAAATATCAGCGCCCCGTGCCAAGGTGCCGCAGGTGATTTTGTTGAAATAGCGGCCTCGTCGGAATAAACTATAAGGGTCCGGCAATGTCTGCCGGGCAGACGTTCTCAGGGCGGGGTGCAATTCCCCACCGGCGGTAAATGCAAGGTCACGCATAAGCCCGCGAGCGCCCGCCGTTAACGGTGGGGTCAGCAGATCCGGTGCAACTCCGGAGCCGACGGTATAGTCCGGATGAGAGAGAACGCATCGCATTGCCGCACCACCCGCCTGTCCTTGGCGGGGGTCAGGTTGATGTGCTGCGACCTTGAGTTTGTCTCGTTCTCAAGAGCAAACGGATCATTGATATGTCACATCATCTACACATCGAGGCGGCCCCGCGTCAGGTGTTGCCCCCGGCGACCGACGCCGCGCTGCACAATGCAATCGCGGCCTTACAGGCCGGACGCATGATCGTCCTGATCGACGATGAAGACCGCGAAAACGAGGGCGATCTGGTGATAGCGGCACAATTCGCCGACACTGAGGCGGTGAATTTCATGGCCACCCATGGGCGCGGGCTGATCTGCCTGGTGCTGGAGGGTGCACAGGTGGACCATCTCGGGCTGCAGCCGATGGTCGCGCAAAACCGTGCGAGGCGCTCCACCGCCTTCACCGTCTCGATCGAAGCGAGAGACGGTATCACCACCGGCATCTCGGCGCAGGATCGCAGCTATACGATGCGGCTTGCGGCTTCGGCCACGGTGGAACCGGACCAGATCGTCTCGCCCGGTCATGTCTTTCCACTGCGCGCCGCAGAAGGCGGAGTGCTGGCGCGCAATGGCCATACCGAAGGGGCCTCTGATCTCGTCCGGCTGGCGGGCCTGCCCCCTGGTGCGGCTATCTGTGAAATCATGCGCGATGACGGGCAGATGGCCCGTCGCGCCGATCTGGCAGAATTTGCGGAGAGGCACGGCCTCGAGACGCTGACCATTCGCGAGATCGTCGACTATCGCAACCGTGCGGAGGCCTGAGCCATGCAAGAATCCATGGAGCACGCACCGCGCCTCGCCATCGTCGTAAGCCGGTTCAATGCAGAGATCACAGAGGGGCTGGTGACTGGCGCACAAAGCTGCCTGCGTGCGGCGGGACACGCCCCCGCCACCGTGATCGAAGCCCCCGGCGCCTTCGAGATTCCGCTGATCGCACAGAAACTGGCGCAGCGTGACGGCTATGACGGCGTGATCTGTCTTGGCGCTGTGATCAAAGGCGACACCGCCCATTTTGAATATATCAGCAATGCAGCGAGCATGGGCCTGATGACGGCCAGCCTCGCGACCGGGGTGCCGCTGACATTTGGCATCCTCACCACTTATGACGAAGAGCAGGCGATCCTTCGCAGCCGCGATGACGAGCACAACAAAGGCCGGGAGGCTGCGGCAGCCTGCCTCACCGCTCTCCGGGTGATCGGCTGAACCCCGCGGCTCGCCCCCGTCGAGGCGGGCCGCAATCAGACCCCCGGCATTCTCGCGCGGCATTCGAGTATCGCTAACGTGGTTGTACGGCCCCAATGAGCCGTCACATGCTCGGCGATTTTCTCAGGAGTCCTTTAA
>NZ_JAMCCR010000010.1:0-162378 GCF_023371075.1 Pseudomonas sp. GX19020 | reverse complement strand
TGTTGCAGTCCTGAACGGCTTCACCGCGCTCGCCATCCCCCTCACGGAAGCCGTGAGATAAGTCTGTTCGGGGAAAGGCCTGTTCCGACCCTCAGCCGATTTGTGCAACAGAGCCGGTCCTGACATGTGGCTTTCCCGAGCAGCCGAGAAGGAAAGCCACGCGTGGGTCGGAGCTCAGAGGGCGCGGATGGCCTCGATGGCGTCGAGGCCACCGACGACGGGAGCAAGGCTTTCCCAGACACCTTTTGCCCCCGCCTCCCAGGCGGCACGGTCCTCGGGCTGGTGAACTTTGCCCCCGGCCGCACGGGCTGTCTCCACCGATGCTGCCTCATCTGCCACGATCAGCTCGTTGAAATGGCGCGCGGACTCGACGGCGGCGGCGGTGAAGACGGTTTTCTGGTCATCGCTCAGCCCCCCCCAGAATGCGGCAGAGAAATAGATCACCCCCGCCGCCCAGATATGAGCAGTCTCGGTAAGATGCGGCACGACCTCATAGAGCTTGAAACCGGCATAGGCCGATTTCGTCAGATCCATAGCATCGACCACGCCGGTGGACAGCGCGTTATAGGTTTCCGGGATCGGGATGCCGGTCGGAACAGCGTCATAGGCTGACCAGAGCTGCGTGTGCAGCGGGCTCTGGATGACCCGGATCTTCACGCCCTGCAGCTGATCGGGGGTGGTGACAGGGGTTTTCGTAAGGAGATGGCGCGCACCGTAATTGATGAAAGCGGGCACCTCAAAGGATTGCGCGCGGAAGAGATCCTGCAGCCGCTGCCCGGGCACGCCGGATGTGGTGCGCTCAAGATGTGCGGCGTCGCGAAACAGGAAGGGCAGATCGAGGATCTGGCTCTCCGGCACCCAGCCCGAAAGCGCGGAGACAGTCGACAGACTGCCCTGGATCGAGCCAAGGCGAATGGCTTCTGCCACTTCCTTCTCGCCGCCAAGAGCCGCGTTTTTAACGAGGTTGAAGTGGAACGCGCCGGGGAGTTTCGCCTCGACCAGTTCAGCGAACTTCACCCAGACGAGGGTTTCTGGTTTGTCGTCACCAAAGAGCGAGGCGATGGTGATGGGGGTGGCGGCCCGGGCCTTGCGGGGCAAAAGCGGCGCGGCAAGAAGCCCGGCAGCGGTGGCGGTCAAAAGCAGATTGCGGCGGGTCAGGGTCATGATGCGGGTCTTTCACAAAGACATGGGAGGAGTGTCAGAAGAAGGTCGGCAGGAAGACGGCACAAAGGCAGAGCAGCGTCAGCGAGCCGATCAGAGCAATCAGGTAGGGCAGGCCCGCTGCAAACAGCGCGGGCGCGGGAACACGGGTGATGCCGGAGACGACGAAGACCAGCATGCCGACCGGTGGAGTCAGCCCTCCGATCATCAGATTGACCACAAGGATCACCCCGAAGGCCACCGGGTCAACGCCCGCAGCCGAGACCACCGGCAGCATCAGCGGCCCGAACAAAAGGATCGCCGCTCCGATATCGAGAAACAGCCCGACCAGCAGCAGGATTGTGCAGCAGGCCAGCAAAACCATGCCCGGCCCGTTCCCCAGCACTGTGGCAAAGTTCGCAATCGTGCCGGAGATATCATCAACCGCCAGCAAAAAGGCAAAGGGGCCGGCGGTGCCGATCAACAGGCCGATCGCGGCCGCTTCGGCGGCGGTCTGGCGGAAGGCCTCAAAAATGCTGGCGGGGCCCATCCGGCGCCAGAGCGCGAGGCCCAGCGTGTAAAGCGCGGCAACGCCTGCGGCCTCAGTGGTGGTGACCACGCCAAAGCGGATGCCGACGACGACGATCAGCCCCAGCCCGAAGGCTGGCATCGCGGCGATGGCCGAAGCCTTCACTTCGGCCAGTGAGGCGCGGGGCAGCTGATCGCCGGGGCGCGCGGTGGCGCGCATCGCGATGGCGAGAAAAAGTGCCATGATGAGGCCGCCGAAAATGCCACCGACCATCAGCCGGCCAACCGAGAGATTGGTTGCGGCGGCGAGGATCAGAAAGGCGATGGAGGGCGGGATCACATTGTCCAGCACTGAGGTCGAGGCCACGATGGCCCCGGCGCGCTCGGGGGAGTAGCCGCGGCGGACCAGTTCGGGGTGGAAGGTCGTTGCGCTGAAGGCGGCATTGGCGACCGACGATCCGGAGGCGCCCGAGAAGAGCACCGAAGTCATCAGCGTGGTCTGCGCGAGCCCGCCACGCCAGTGGCCGACCAGCGCGGTCGCGAACCGGACCAGCCGCCCCGCGATGCCGGAGGCTGTAAGGAGTGTGCCTGCCAGCAGAAAGAACGGAATCGCCAGCAAAAGGAACTTTGACATGCCCGCAAGCGTCGTATTGACCAGTGCAGGCTCATTGAGCATCGAGCCGAAGGGAATGGCGAGCCAGGCCGCCAGCAGGAAGGCGTGTGGTAAGGGCGCCGCCACCAGGATGCCAAAGCCGGCAATCAGCGCGGTAAGCAGGCTCGGCGGCAGGCCGATCTGAAACGACAGATGATGCGCCGCCAGCCAGACCGCCGCGACCAGGAAAACGACCGCTCCAAGCCCGGCATAATCGCCCCGTCCCAGCCGCGCCAGCGCGATCTGCGCCAGGATAAAGAGGCCTGAGGGCACGAAAAGCGCCACGCGCAGCCATTCCGGCAGGCCAAGCTCGGGCGAGATACCACCGATCTGGCGGATGATCCCGGCCGTGCCAAAGGCAATCACCAGACCGCTGAGCATGGTGATGGCGTCAGCGATCATTTCTGTCACCCGCTGGCCCGGCGGGGGGAGGGCGCGAGGCAAAAGATCAAGCCGCATCGCCAGTCCCGAATTCAGCGCCAGCGGCGCCCCAAGCGCGATCAGCGCGAGGTTCAGCCAGACCGCCAGCTCGCCCGCGCCGGAAAAGCCGGTGGAAAAGAAATAGCGCAGCACTACCGTCACTGTGACCAGCACCAGCAGGATGGCCAGCACCAGCGCACCGAGCCCGCCCAGAGCCTGTCCGATCCGGTCCCGCACCCGCAACGCGAGCCCCGGCAGGCCATCGGCCCGAAGTGTATCCACCGCAGTCATGTCCTACCTCAAAGGCGAAAACGAGGTCGGACGCAGAATACGGCTCCGCATCGACTGCACGAAATGCGAGGTTTTGGCGCGAAACTCCAGCCAGCGCGGATCGGCCTCCATCGCGGCGCGACGGCGTTCGCGGTCACCGGCGTCCGCATAGCGCCAGATATGGACCACCTCATTGACGATGCCGGTATCGGTGGTGAACCAGCCGATCAGGTCGCCCAAATGCGAGACCTGCAGTGCCATGCCCTCGGTCTCATATATGTGCAGGTAATCTTTCACATATTGCGGCCAAATCGCGTAAGAGCGTTCATCAAGGATCATCTGCCAGCCTTTGCATCCAGATCGCGGTCGAAAAGCGTCGACCATGTGTAACTTTTCGCGCGAGACTCCTCGCGGGTGACCGGCAGATGCGGCAGCACAAGCTCGCCGAAACGGTAGGCCTCCTCAAGGAGAGGCATGCCGGAGAGGATGAAGATCTCGACGCCGGCCTTTTGGTATTCCTCCAGCGTGCGGCGCACGGTTTCGGGGGATCCGACAATCGCAGAGCCGGGGCCGGGGCGCACAAGGCCGATCCCGGCCCAGAGGTTCGGCGCCACCTCGAGATCGCGCAGATTGCCGGGCTTGATGCCGCCATGCATGGCGCTCATCCGCGCCTGGCCGACAGAATCGGTGTTCGAGACGAATTTCTGGTTTGCAGCAATAGCGCGCTCATCCATCCGGTCATACATATCCTGGGCTGCGGCCCAGGCCTCTTCATCTGTGCCGCGCACGATGACATAGAGCCGGATGCCATATTGCAGTTCGCGGCCGTGTTTTGCCGCCGCCTCTTTCACCGCACGTATTTTCTCGCCGATCTGCGCCGGGGTTTCGCCCCAGGACAGGTAGGTGTCGACATGTTTTGCGGCTACATCAATTGCTTGCGGGGATGACCCGCCGAACCACAAAGGCGGCGGCTGAATCGATTGGCCAATCGGCAGCGCCAGTTTTGCTCCGACCGTGGGGAAATATTTCCCGTCCTGGGTGACACTTTCGCCGGCCATCAGCCGGTGCCAGATGGTCAGATATTCATCGGCCATCTGATATCGCTCATCATGGCTCATCGTGAGGCCATAGGCCCCCATCATCTTTGCATCACCCGAGACGACATTGAGCAAAAGCCGACCTCCGGAGAACTCCTGGAAGGTCGCAGCCATTTTCGCGAGCAGCGTCGGCGCGATCACACCAGGATGGATCGCGCAGAGGAATTTCATCCGCTCGGTATAAGGCAGAAGCGCGCCCGCCAGCACCCATACATCATGCGCGCCGGTCGCAAAAAGCGCGCCTGTATAGCCGAGGTGATCATAGGCCTGTGCCAGCTGGCGGTAATAGCCGTAATCGACTCTGCGCGAGCCCTCTGGCGTCCAGGGATAAGCGCCATCAGGCGCGCACATGTACCAGTAAACCTGCATTTTCTTTTCCGTTCAGGCAGCAAGGAACGCGCTGATCTGCAGCGCCCTGTCAAAATCGCCATGCCGCGTAAGCGTGTCGGCCTCCGCCTGCTGCTCGGCGATCAGAGTGGGATCAGCGGGCAGGATCGTCCAGTCACGCCCGGCCACCACACGGCGCCACTGCGCAAGGCTTTCGGGTTTCGCGCCCGGTCCCGCGAGGATCTGCGCTGCCCGGTCGGGATCTGCCGCGATTTCCTCGCCGAGCCTGATGAGGCGGGCGACAAAATCGCGTATTTCGGTATCGGAGAGGCCCGCATCCGCCAGGGTCCAGAAGACCGAGCGGTTCGGGATGGTCGAGCCGCAAAGCGCCAGAAGCCGCGCCTCACCCGCGCCGATCGCGCTTTCGATCTGCGGCGCCATCGCGATCCAGACATCTACCTCGCCCCGGATCAGCGCGAGGCGCGAGGCCGCAGGCGAAAGCTCAACCCGCGTGACATCGGCCAGTCCGAGCCCTGCCTGATCCAGGCTGCGGGCCAGCAGATAGGTATGGAATGAGCCGTCAATCAGCGCGACCCGGCGGCCCTTCAGATCGGCAAGGCTCTGAACTGCAGCCTCTGGTGCCACCAGCAACGCCCCATTCGCCGGACGCGGCGCCGAGGCCGCCACATAGACAACCGACAATCCCTCTGCCTGGGAGATCAGCGGGGGGGTGGAGCCTGTGCCCCCTGCCTGAAACTGCCGCGCTGAGATCAGCGTCCCGGTGTCACGCCCTTCGGGATAGGGAACGAAGGTGAAGGTTTCGGGGAAAAGACCCGGCCAACCCTGGGCCAGGCGCAGGTGAAGGTTCAGAGGGTGGACGCCGATCCGCATGCTGTTCAGGCCGTTTGCCGTAGATTACAAAATATAAAAACATATAAAGATACTCGGACATATAACTGTCAATGACCCGATTGTTCATTGAATATATTGGGAATTTATTAACTGTCTGCCGCTGCCGCGTGATATTATTTTTCTTAATTGTTATCCTTGGGCGAAAGTTTCTCACAGCGCCCTTGTCTGGCGGAGCGCTGCCCCCTAGCCTGAGACAAAGCCTCTTTCGTCAGTCATCCCTTATGAATCACAAAAGATCTCCGGCCCTGGTCTGTAAAAGTGTCGATGACGCCAGCGGATTGCTGAAGACCATCGCCAACCCGAACCGGCTCGCCATTGTCTGCCATCTGATGGAGGCGGATCGCAGCGTCGCCCAGCTGGAAGAAGACCTCGGTATAAGTCAGCCGACCCTGTCACAGCAGCTGACCTGGCTGCGCAATGCCGGAGTGATCCAGGGGCGTCGCGACGCAAGGAATGTGGTCTATGGTATAGACGACCGCCGCATCCGGGCGCTCGTTCATACATTGCGTATGCTGTTTACCGACCTTGAGGATCTCACCATGCAAAAACGCCGGGCTGTTCAGGCTGCCGCACATGAGGCGGGGCAGATCTCAGATCCGATTGACGAGGCAATGTTCGACTGAACCGCCCCAGTCACTATCAGGTCAAAGATGGACCAGCGCGGCCTTGCCATTCCGAACAGCTGCGACCGAGAGCTTGCGGTCGAAGGTGGCAAGCTGCCCGCCATGCGCGCAGGCCAGGGCCAGCAGGTAGGTGTCGGTGAGCTGCGCGGAGGTAAGGATCTTCGAGGTATCGACATGCCCCGATCCGACGAGGCTCAGATCATCTGCCCAGAAGCTGTGACCGGGCAGGGCGCGCAGCTTCTCGACAATGTCGGCAACAGCTGCGGGCGATCCCGGAGAGTTTGGATATTTCGGATTGCCGAGGATACGGATGACTCCGTTCTCTGTGATCGGGCAGGTGGCCCAGTCCTTGTTACCGGTCGCTGCAAACCAGTTATGCGCGGGATCATGGGCAACATGCGTCGGGTCAATCAGGGCGATCAGGACATTGACGTCGAGAAGGAAGGTCACGGCTGGTCGTCACGCAGCGCGTTGACCATTTCCAATGTTACCTGCGGCCCGTCACCCGGCGCTGCAAGCAGGGGAATGCCGTTGCGCATCCCGCTGGCCCTTGGGCGGTGCAGCGATCGGCGAGCAAGATCCGAAATCACTTCGCCAAGGCTGCGCTGCTGCTGCGCAGCCATCGCTTTGGCAATGGCCAGAACATCGTCATCAATCGCCAATGTGGTCCGCATTTCAGGCTCCGGTCCGGGTGCGCATCAGTCATCACGCATCATATAATCGCAATGGGCGAGTATCGCAAGACAACAGCGCCGGGGCCACATTATGGGGGCAGGCCAGGCTTTTGACGCTCTGCTGCATCACTTGGCCAAGGTCCCCCCAACAGACAAGCAAGCAGTTATAACGCTATCAGCCTGACAACGGGATCGTCCACACGATGAGCCGGCCAAGCAACGTGTGGGACAATTCCGCAATGGAAAGCTTCTTTCCCTCGCTGAAGACCGAACGCATGGCCCGCAAGGTCTAACGAACCCGAAACGAAGCGCGTGCCTACGTCTTTGGTTACATCGAGCGCTTCTGCAACCGGCGCAGGCGGTATCCGATTGGGCGCAAGGTATACCAGTCATCGTCCTGTGCAGGATGGGACTTTCTGGATAGCATGGACGGGAGCGCCGCGGCGTGCCCTGCCTGAAGAGTTCGGCAAATGGGCGTCAGCCTGCCGCCAGTTCCGCCGCTGGCCCCTGGCCGGACTGTGGGAGGATATCCTGGACGCGACCCGAACCATGCGGGGATTGCGCCCGACAAGCTCCAGATAGTCGACATCGAGCCGAGAAGTGCCACCGGTTCGAGCGAACCGGCGAGGGTGATACGCGCTCATCATCATGTGGCGGGCGCACTAAGGGGGGGCCTTCGAAAGAGGCTCTTGGCCGTTCGCGAGGTGGGTTTTCGACCAAGAGGATACTTTGCTTCTTGCGTGCTGCAACCTGCAGCATGACGGGCACCGGCCACGATGTCGAAGATCTCCTCGTTCCGGCATTCGTCGCGCAGGCTTCATCCTGTAGCGCTACGCTATCTCGATCAGCGCGCGCCTGGCGAGCTCTCTGCCTTCAGTCCATCGGCTGGGACAAAGAGCCGAGGAAAGAAAGCGCGCGCGATTTCCTGCATCTGCTTTATGTAGCGCCGCATTGTGGATCGCTTCCTGCCGTAAGCGGCTTCCCATAAAGGTCCCGCAATGCGGGATCTGACTGCGCCCGGTCATGTCAGGATGGCATCAGGCTTGCAGGGCCTCGCGCCGCCCGGAAAGGGCTTAGAAGATCAGCAGCGGGATGAAGGTCAGTCCGATCAGAACCGCACCAGGCGCCGAGGCGATTCCGAAATTCCCGTTCATGATCTGGCTGAAAATCTCCGCCGCTATGGTGATATTACCCCCCGATTGCAGGATCAGGATCGCGCCAGACAAAAGCGGAACCGTTATCATTGCGAAGGTCCGAAGCGGCCCGGCGCCGAGATTAAACGAGGCCTCTTCGGTCTCGGGCGAAAGCTGTTGCAAGGTGCTGACGCCCGAGCGCACCGAGAAAGGCAGGCGACGGATAATATAGGCGAGGATCAGGATAGAGGCGGTGCCGGTCAGCACCAGCGGCCCATTGTGATAGGTCGCGATAAGGCCGATCCCGAGCACGATCCCCGGCACGCCAAAGGAAAACATCACGAGGATATCGACCGCATTCCGCAGCCGCCGCGCCCCCCGGACGATGACACAGGCCGCAACCGTGCCCAGCAGCGCTCAGGCCAGCGTGGCCACCGTCGTAAACCACGGCGTATTGCGCAACGAAGTCCATATGATCCCCGTCAGGTAGCGGTAATTATTGGATATTATATGAAAATGACAGGTGGAGCGGTTAATCAGTAAATTTCTATAAATTAACGTCGTTTCTGAAGGTCGGATCTTTGCTTTCTCCAGCCAGCGGGTCACATGGCAAGATCTGATGTGCGACAGATTTCACTTGCCGTTGGCCGGCCTGAGGCGATCTCGGGTTGCAGGCGCGCGGGTGATCCCTGCGCTTACTTTCAAACCAGGCGTGAAGAGGTATAACCTCAATACAGATATTACACCCGCACGCGCAGACAGAACACAGGAGCAGGCCATGCCGGATCAGCTGAGGATGACTGTTGCCTGGGGTGGTGATGTCAGCCTCGCCCGCAGGCAACATCTGTTGCTGTCCGCATTCGCGAGTGACACGGAAGAGGGGGAAACGGCTGTCCATCTGCCGTCATTCAGCGGTGCAGATCTCAGGATGGTCAATCTCGAATGCGTGGTCTCCGATCTTGGAGAACAGGGCGCAGATAAGAGCGAATCCGGACCCTATTACTTCCGCGCGCGTCCTGAGATGACCCGCGTCCTTCAAAAGTTAGGGGTCGATCTGGTTGCCACTGCGAATAATCATTCCGGCGACTACGGACCCGAGGCATTGCTTGATCAGGCCTGTTGGCTTGAACTGGCAAATATAGCCCATGCAGGTTCGGGACGGGATCGCGAGGCCGCGTTTGCGCCGCGCTTTTTCCGCCGCAATGGCCTTGCGGTCGCGGTGTTCTCACTTGATGCCACCCAGGCGGAATTCGCCGCGACCGGCAACCGGCCCGGGCACGCGTTTCTGCCGCTCTCGGACCCTGCGCTCTGGCAAAGGGAAATGCAGCCGCGCATTCAGGCCGCGCGGCGCCATGCGGATGTGGTGATCGTTGCGGTGCATTGGGGTCTGAACCTGAAACCGGTTCCCGGACCTGGCGAGATAGCCGCCGGCCATGCGCTGATCCGCGCCGGAGCCGACGCCGTTCTGGGTGCCTCGGCGCATATGTTGCAGGGTATCGAGATTTTTGAAGGCCGGCCGATATTGCATGATGCCGGCAATCTCCTGTGTGATTTTTCCGAAGGGAAAGGTGACAGCGCGGTCTTCCGGCTGGAGCTTGGACCGTCAGGCGTGACGGGTATCGAAGTGATACCGGTCACCGTCGCCCCTGGGCGGGCCTCAGAGGCTGAGGGAGACGCGGCCATCTCGATCGTCGCAGATTTCGCCGAAAAATGCGCGGCCTTTGGGACCGTCACCATTCCGGGTTCGGACGGACGGCTTCAGATCCCGCTTTCTCCGCCCGGGCGCGTGCCGCAGGATGACCGCCTGACTGCGCTGCGGTCCCGCCTGGCTGCGCCGCCCGTGCCGGAAAGCGCAAGGATCGCGCCGGTCGCCATCGGACCTTTGACCCTTCACGGCGTCAGCTTCGGTCCTGAAAGGCTTACAAGTCGCAACATGCTCTGGGTGGAAACCTGGTGGAGTGCCGAAGAACCGGTCAGCCGCTGTCTGACCATCGCTTTGCATGCTGTTCCCCGCAAAAACGGCAATATGCCGGTATGGGGGCGCGGAATGGCGCATGAGCCGGGCGACTGGCGATTGCCGACGCCGCATTGGCAGCCGGGAGAAATCTATCACGAACGCTTCGGCCTGCGCCCGCCGCCGGGATCCCGGCTGGAAGACAATGTCCTCGACCTGGAAATATCGGTGTTCGACCGTCTCAAAAGGCTGGGGCGGCTGCGCACCGGTCTTACGACCACACTCTCCTTCTCGGGCAAGGTGACCAGGAACCCGGGCAGCGCCAGGCCCGCAGACCTGCCCGGATGGAGTGCCGAAGAGCTCGCCGGGTTGACCGGTGGCACCTGGATCACCCCGCCGCCGCCGGGCTGGTTCTGCCGTTCAGCTGTCGCAGGCCGGACCCATCTGGCGCTTGTGCCCGAGCCTGTGCTTTTTGCCGCCCACAGCCGTCAGGACCGCAACCGTCATGAAAGCATGACCGCAGTGTCGAAAGACAGCTGGGACAGCCACGCCTCTCTGCACAGATTACAGGATCGCCTGGCCGGCGCGCTGGTACGGGAACGGCCGCCGGGGGTGCGGCCGGAGTTTCCGCTTTTGCAGGTGGAGGATCCACTGGCGGCGTTGATGCAGATCGGTGGCGCAGCCCGTGACCGGATGCGCGGCAAGGTCGTTTGCGTGACCGGCAGTTCTGGCAAAACCACCACGGTTTCGATGCTGCAGGCCGCGCTCTCTCCTCTGATCAACTGCCGCGCAACATATGATAATTACAACACAAGGGTCGGCATTCTGGTCAATCTCGCCTCGGTCCAGCCGGAAACGGATGCGGTGATCCTGGAAACGGCTCTCAGCGCGATCAATTCCACGGGTCAGGCCCATATCCGCCGGGTTGCGCCCGATATTGCCGTGATTACCAACATCACCACCGCCCATCTGCGCGAGGGAGAGACCACCGGCGATATCGCTCGCAAGAAATCGAATATTTTTCTGGGGATGCAGCCTGGAAAGAGTGCAGTGATCTGGAGCGGCAGCGACCATTTCGATGAGATGGCCGAACGCGCCAGAGAGGCCGCGCTGAAACTGGTCACTTTTGGCGCAGCGGATGGCTCGGATTTCCGGCTCCTGTCTTACGATCCCGCACGGCGACTGCTCGAGGCACAGACCCCGCATGGCCAACTGACTTACCGGATCGGTGCCAGCGGCGTTCATATGGCGCTCAACAGCCTTGCCTCCCTGGCAGTGGCGGCAGAGATGTCGCTTGATCTCGTGAAAGTGGCCGAAGGGTTTGAAACATTCCGCCCGCTTGCGGGGCGTGGTGAGACCCACAGCCTGTCGATCGGTGCGATCAGGTTCCATCTGCAGGATGAGGCCTATAATGCCAATCCCCTGTCCATGCGCGCAGCCCTCCAAAGCTTTGCCGCCGCTCATGCATCCGCTGAAAAAACGCTTATTCTCGGCGACATGCTTGAACTCGGCGAACAAAGCCCCCGGCTGCACGCAGAACTTCTGTCGGATATCCTGTCGCTGAAACCGCGCCGGGTCATGCTGGTCGGCGCATATATGAGCGCCCTCGGCCCGGCTCTGCACAATGCCGGGATAGCAGCCGAAACCGCCGCAGATGTCAGTGCCGTCTTTGATCGTTTGCCAGGGTACATCTCTCATCAGGGCGCACTTCTGATCAAGGCATCAAACGGTGTCGGCTTGTGGAAACTCGTGGATCACCTGACCAAAGCGGGAGACGATATGCGCTCTTCCGCGGAAAGCTGACAGTGACGTGAGATGCGATCTGAGGTTTGCTGGTCTCCAACGACGAGGAGATCAGGGATCATACACCCCGGGGGCCCGGCAATCAGGTCAGTTGCGGTCCAGCGAGGGGTCTGATAGCGCGCGCGCGATCCAGTCCAACAGGCGGCGCTGGACCCAGGGGTTGCTTTTGAACGTGGCGTGATCGTCGTTTGGCGCAATCAGCATGTCATAGCACTTACCCGCTTTGGTCAGTGCTGCTGCAAGTTGCAGGCTGAGCGCGGGCAGCACGTTTTCATCCATATCGCCAAGGCCGATCAGCAGCTTTCCTTCCAACGCATGGGCCAGACGGGCATTGCAGGCGCTGTCATAGCTTGTGCTGCCATCGGGGTTGCGGATCAGCGGGCCCTGCCATTTTTCCGGCCAGCAGCGGTTATAGCCGGTCAGATCATGGCTGCCTGCGGTGGAAACGGCCGCGCGGTAGGTGCCGGGATGGGCGAGGATCGCACGTGCTGCAGCATGGCCACCGGCGGAATGACCCATGATCCCGATGCGGGACAGGTCCAGCCAGGGGCGGTTTCTGGCCAGCTGCGGATAGGCGGCGACGTGGTCCGAGAGGAACCCCGGATCACTCAGATTGCCATGGCAGAGATCGTGAAACGCCTTTGATCGCCACGGCGTGCCGCGCCCGTCCATCATCAGAACCGCGATACCGAGCGCAGTAGCGGCATGAACCATCGCGAGCTTTGCGACCTCGTCATGCGGCAGTGCCGAGCGCGGGGTCTGAATGCATTGCGGGCCGGGATAGACGATGTCGAGCAGCGGACAGCGTTGATCCGCTGCCATGTTCACCGGGCGCCAGAGCATCCCGAACAGCCGCGTCTCGCCATCGGCGGCCAGCAATTCGACCCGTTCCGGTGTGACCAGATCAAGATCGGAACTGCCGCTTTCCAGGACCGTCACAACCGTGTGGTCCGCGATGCGCAAAAGCCGGGTCTCGCCCAGATCGCCGGCGGGCGCGCTGGTCACGACGATATGCGCCAGATCGGGTGAGAGGGGGCGGGGAACAGGACCCGCACCTGCCTCGATCAGCTCGGCCCAGCCCAGCTCGCGCAGGAAGGGCGCATGGTCTGCCGCTTCCGGCGTCAGCACCCGCATCGTGTCATGATCGAGGCCTGAGATACAGATACGCCGCGCATAGGGATCGTGGCTGTTCTCACCGCTGCCGGCGAGGAAAATCACCTCGCGACTGACCGGGTTCACCGCGAGGACCTCGATCACCGGCCAGTCACCTGCCGTGATCTGCCGGATCACCGCCCCGGTGCTGAGGCGGCAGAGGTAGAGATGCGCATATCCGTCGCGTTGCGAGAACCAGATCAGTTCATCCGTGGCATCCAGCAGACGGATATTCGGCATGCCGCCATAGGCCATATGGATGTCGGCAAACCGCGCGGATGTCTCTGAGATCACCCGGCGGGCGGTGCCGGTTTCAGCGTCGGTTTCTATCAGGGTGATCTCGCGCTCATGGCGGTCATGCTCCAGCCAGAAGATGCGGGTGCAGTCGCGGCTCCACCAGGCTTCGCGTTTCTCAAGGCCGGAGGTCTCGGTCACATCTGCCGGGCCACATGGGACAATGCGCCCGCTGTCGACCTCAATCACCGCCTGATGCGCGATGGGCAGGGCTTCATCACCTGCAAAAGCATTGCGCAATTCATGCAGGATCGGACCCGGGCCACCATCTTCGGCGACGTTCTGCACCAGAGCGATCCGGCGCACGGCACGCTCATCCAGCTGATAGGTGAAAATCCTGCGCGAATCCGGTGACCAGAGCGCGACGGGCGGCAGTAGGATCCCTCTGCGCTGCAGATGTACCGTCTCAAGGCTCTGATCCGGCGATTTTGCCCATTCGAAATGCGGCTCTGCGGTATCGGTCAGCCGCCGTGACGTGCCACCCGCTGCCGGGCGCAGCCAGAGATCGCCCGCTTCGCGGTAAAGTACCCATTGGCCATCCGGGGACAGGCTTTCGTCATCGGCATTGGGGCGGGTCGCGAGCGGGGTCAGCTGACCTTGTGCGAAACGCCAGCGATCCCGTCCCGAGGCGAGGGTGACCGCACCATCCGCGACCTCAAGGATCATCAGCGCCGCGAAAGCGGCGTCATCCTGCAATGCATCGCGCAAAGCTGCATGGTCGAAAGCGGGCCTGCGCGCGCCGGTAACTGTCACCAGCACATATTCCGGCAGCCCCGTCGTCTCACGCCGATACCAGAAGCGACCCGTGTCCAGCCAGTAAGGTGCCACTGTCAGGTTGCGGCAGGCGGCGCGAAAAGCGGCGGGCAGGCGGGATTCGGCCTCGGGGGGCAGACGCAGATCAGCAGATTCAGGCATTTACGGAGGCTTCCATCGGGAAATGGCAGGTATAGCTGACAGGACCTTCCTCGCGCAGCGACGGCGGTGTGCTGCGGCACAGGTCCCGCACAAAGGGGCAGCGGCTGTGGAATTCGCAACCCTTCGGGCGCCGCACAAGGCCGGGCACTTCACCCTTCAGGTAAAGCCGCGTCTTGCGGGCCTCGGGGTCGATGATCGGATTGGCCGAAAGCAGCGCCGCCGTATAGGGGTGGTGCGGATGAGCGAAAACCGGCGCGGTGTCGCCGGTTTCGACAAAGCGGCCGAGATACATGATCGCCATCCGGTCGGCGATATGGCGCACGATGTTGAGATTATGGGTGATGATCAGCAAAGAGAGCCCCAGCCTTGTGCGCAGATCATTCAGCAGATTCAGCACCTCGCTTTGCACCGAGACGTCAAGGCCTGCGGTGGGCTCATCCGCGATCACAAGGCGCGGTTTCAGGGCCAGGGCACGTGCCACCCCAACGCGCCGCGCCTGGCCGCCGGAAAGCTCATGCGGGCGGCGTTCGGCGATGGTGGCGGGCAGGCCGACAAGGCGCAAAAGACGCTCCACCTCGCCTTCGGGGTATTGGATTCCATGGATGGCAAAGGGTTCGCGCAACAGTGCCCGCACCGTCAGGCGCGGGCTGAGCGAGCTGACCGCGTCCTGAAAGATGAATGCGATATCGCGGCGGATCTGCCGCCCGGAGGTGTTGAGGGGGGCGCCGTCAAAACGGATTTCGCCCGAGACGAGGCCGCCCAGCCCGGCAATCGCGCGGGCCAGTGTGGTCTTGCCAGAACCGCTTTCGCCGACAAGCGCCATGGTTTCGCCCCGGGCGAGGTCAAAGCTGACCCCGGCGACGATCTGCAACTGGCCTGCGCCGCGGAATTTGGCCATCAGCCCGCCGACCGGGTAAGAAACGTCGAGATTGCGCACGGAAAGAAGCGGAGTCATGCGGAAATCTCCAGCCTTGGGGCCAGCGGGTAATGGCAGCGCACCAGATCGGACTGGCCGGCCTTATGATCGGCGGGATGGCCGGTCGTGCAGGTCTCATCCGCGCGCGGGCAGCGCGAAGCAAAGATGCAGCCCGGCAGCGGCGCGGTCAGATCCGGCAGATTGCCGCCGATAGAGGGCAGATGCCGCATCGGCTTGGCGATCTGCGCCGGGTCGCAGGCAAAGAGCAGCTGCGTATAGGGATGGCGCGGGTCCTGGAAGACGGCCCCGGTCGCACCGCTTTCGACAATCTCGCCCGCATACATGATGTCGATACGATCACAGAGTTCAGCCACCACCCCCAGATGGTGGGTAATGAAAAGTACCGCGCAGCCGATTTCGGACTGCAGCTCGCGCAAGAGGTCAATCGTGGCGATTTCCAGCGTGGCGTCCAATGCCGTGGTCGGCTCATCCGCAACCAGAAGCGCAGGCTTTGCCATCAACGCCATGGCAATCGCCACACGCTGACGCATTCCGCCCGAAAACTCATGCGGATAGCGGTCGATCCGGCTTTCGGGGTCCGGGATGCGCACGCGGGCCAGCATCTCGATGGCGCGGGCGCGTTTTTCGCGGCGGCTGCGTTTGCTGCGGTGCTGGATGTCGATCATCTGCCGCCCGATGGTCAGAACCGGGTTCAGTGCGGTCATCGGGTCCTGGAAGACGACGGAAATCCTGTCACCCAAAAGTCCCCGCATCTGTCTGGCGGAAAGGCCGGTCAGATCCTGTCCCTCGAACCGGATTGAACCTGACCTGATCTGCGCAGCCCCCGGCAAGAGGCCCAGAATGGCCTGCATCAGTGTCGATTTTCCCGAACCGCTTTCGCCCACCAGCCCGACGATCTCGCCTTTGCCGATGGACAGGTTCACATCGCGCAGCGCCTTCAGCTCGCCTACGGGGATGTCGTAGGAAAGGGTCAGACCGCTGACCGTCAGGACCGGATCGCTGGCATCCCGGGACATGATCACCTCTTTGCCAGTTTCGGATCAAACGTGTCGCGCAGCGCCTCGCCAAGGAAGGTGAAGCCAAGCGCGGTGATGACGATGGGCAGACCACCGGCCACAACCATCCAGATGCTGTCGCGGATATAGGAGAACCCATCGAACAGGATGGTGCCCCAGGACGGCGTCGGCGGGCGTACCCCAAGGCCCAGGAAGCTGAGCCCGGCCTCGATCCCGACCACGATCGGGATATCCATCGCCGCAAGGATCAGCAGCGGGCCGATGATATTCGGGACAACATGCAGGCTTGCGACGCGCAGGAAACCGGCACCAAGGGCGCGTTCTGCCTCGATAAATTCGGCATTCCTCAGCGCAAGGACCTGGGTGCGCACGATCCGCGCATAGGTGGGGCCATTGACCAGCACCACAACCAGCACCACCGCCCAGAGGCTTGGCCCGGTCCATGTGATCAGGACCAGTGCCAGCATGACGGTGGGCACGCTTTTCATCGCATCCATCAGCAAAAGCAGGATACTGTCCAGCCAGCGCGGCCCGAACCCCGCCAATACGCCGAAGAGCAGCCCGACCAGCAGTGACGCCGCCGTCGCCCCGATGGAAATCACCAGCGCAATCCGCGCACCATACAGCATGCGGGTGAAAAGATCGCGGCCCAGATTGTCGGTGCCCAGCCAGTGTTCGGCCCCGGGCGCGGCGAAACGTACCATCGGGTTCAGCTTGACCGGGTCATGCGGCAAAAGCCCCGCCGCAAGGGCGGCGAGCACCGTCACCACGATCAGCCCGAGCCCAAGCGCCCCCAGAGGGTCACTGACAAGGCGACGCATGGCGCCTCTGGCTTTGCGCGGCTTTTTCACCACAACTGCGGCGGCGGGATCAACGGCTGACGACATTGCGCACCCTCGGGTCAAGGAAGGCGATCAGCAGATCGGCAATCAGGTTAACAAGGACGAAGAAGCCGGTGGTCACCAAGAGAGTGCCGACCACGATGGGATAATTCCGCGCTGCGATGGAATCGTAGACCAGCTTGCCGATGCCGGGGCGGCCAAAGACGATTTCGGCAAAGACCGCGCCGGACAGCATCTGGCCGATCCCCATGCCAAGGACGGTGATCGTCGGCAAAAGCGCGATGCGCAGCACGTAGTCAAACATGATCCGCCGCTCCGACAGACCAAAGGCGCGGGCGGTGCGGATATGGTTTTCGCCCATCACCTCCAGCATCGAGGCGCGCAGGATCCGTGCGATATAGCCGATCCAGGCCAGCCCGAGCGCGACCGAGGGCAGGACCAGCCGGTGCAGCCGGTCGGCAAAGCCCTCGCCCGCGCCGATGGCGGGGAACCAGGACAGGTGGATGGCAAAGATCAGCAGGAGATAGATCGCGATCACGAAAGACGGCACCGCCATGACCGAGACCGACAGGACCGAGGTCACCCGGTCAAAAAGGCTGCCGCGATGCGTGGCGGACATCACGCCCAGCCAGATGCCGGGCACCACTGCGACCACCATCGCACCGGCGACGAGGTAAAGCGTATCGGGAAGCTGCGCGAGGATGATCCGTGCAACCGGCACACCCGATATGGCATCACTGCCCAGATCCCCCTGCAAAATGGTGCTGAAAAACCGCCAGATCTGCACGAGAACCGGCTGATCCAGCCCCATTTTCACGCGATAAGCCTCGACCATGGCCTCGCTTGCGCGCGGGCCAAGCGCGGTTCTGACCGCGTCACCGGGAATGGCATGCATCATCGCAAACAGGGCTGCGATCACGGTGAGGACCACCGCGACCGACAGAAGGATGCGCCTGGCAAGATAGCTGAGCATCGCGGGAAATCAGGCCTTTGTGAAACGCGACAGGATCGGCCAGCCATCGGGCCGCATCGCGGGCATGACGCCCGCGGCGGTCAGGGTGCCGATCGGCTCGAAGGTCAGGAAGACGAAATCGCCCGATTCTTCCATCAGCTCCTGCATGCGGATATACATCGCGCCCCGCTTTTCCGTGTCCAGCTCGGTCGAGGCCTCCTGGTTCAGGCGGTCGAATTCCTCGTTGCTGAACCGCTGCCAGTTCCAGACGCCAACCTGCTCCGATGTGAACCAGGCGGTGGCCCAGCTGGGATCGGGCTGCATGGTGAAGCTGAAGAGGAAGAGCTGCAGGCTCTTCCACTGATCGCCATCGGCCTCGATACCGAGGCTCCAGAAGCTGCCGCTTTCATATTGGTCAATCTGCACGGTGACGCCGATATCGGCGAGCAGTGCCTGGATAATCTGGGCTGCGGCCAGATCTTCGGCGGTCTGCTGGATTGAAAGCGTGACATTGAGGTTCGGCACCCCGGCCTCGGCCAGCAGGCTGCGGGCAAGATCGGGGTCGTAATTATAGGTGTTTTCCGCGCGGTGCCCCGCAAGGCCCGGCGCGATGATTCCGGCGGCGGGCGAGGCGGCCCCCAGATAGGCGGCCTCGACCACCGCATCGCGGGCGATCCCGTGCTGGATGGCGCGGCGCACTTTCTGATCTGTCAGGTCGGCATTGGCCTCATTCATGCCAAGCCAGTAATAGTTCAGCGCCGTAAACTCATCAAAGCGCCCGCCATTCGGTGCGGCAGCGGCAAAGCGAGGGATCGACGAGATCGAGGTCTGCGCATGATCCAGATCGCCCGCTTCAAAGCCCAGCTCGGCGGTCTTGGGGTCTTCGATCGGGATCAGGACCAGCTCATCGAATACGACATCGAACAGCGTGAAATCGGGGTTCTTTTCCAGAACCAGCCGGGTGCGCGGCTGCCATTCGCGGATGCGGTAGGGGCCAGAGGTCACCGGCGGCTCGGTCGAGAACTGACCACCCGCCGCCTCAATCGCGGCTTTGGGCAGGATGATGCCGCTGGTTGCGGGCAGGGTGGTGGTGAACAAGGGTGCGAAGGGCGATTTCAGCACGATGGTGCCGCTATAGCGACCGGTCACTTCGACATGATCCAGCTGCGCCCAATCCGCCGCATAGGGCGATTGCACTGCCGGATCCGCGATACGTTCCCAGGAGAATTTGGCATCCTCGGCGGTCATTTCGCCATATTCGCCGGAATAGAGGATGCCCTCATTCAGCTCAAAGCCGATATGGGTGTCATCGATCACATTCAACGCTTTCAGCGCCAGTGGCAGAGCGTTGAACTCACTTGTGCCGGTCTCGAACTGCATCGCGAAGGCGAAGATGCATTCCATCACCAGCGCATCCGAGCCCGAAGTCCAGAAGGCCGGATCGAGATTCGAGATATCGGCATAAAGCCTTGCGCGAAGACGACCGCCTTCCGTGCTGACCTGGGCCAAAGCCGGATGGCCGCGCAGGGCAAGCCCCGCCGCCCCGAGCGCAAGTGATGAGGCGATAAAACCACGGCGCGATACGCCGGTCATCTCTTTCACAGTCATTGTTCCGGTCCCTTCCTGTCCCGCATCCTGAGGATGCCTTTTTATCGAATTGTCCGCAGCTTAAAGCCTGCGCACGGAATCCTGGTGATGGCGGTCAAAGACCAGCCTTTCGCCCTCCCAGGCCTGGATGCGCTGAACGATGTGGAAATCTTCCGCATCGCCCCAGAGACTGGTCAGAACGCGACTGCGGGTCTGCCAGTCCCCCCGGCCAAGGCTGCGATCCCAGGTGATATCGACCCTCGCGCTGGCGGGGTCGCCGTCCCGGATCGACCAGATTTCCTCGATCTTCGATCCGGTGGTCAGGCCGTGGGTCAGATCTTCGGTCAGCGGTGTGGTGCCGGAGATGATGATCCGGGTTTCGCCGGTCCCCGGGTCGGTCTCGACATGTTTCGATTCGAGTGTTTCCGAATGGTATTTCAGCGCCAGAGGCGGGGCGCCGGTCGGTTCAGGGAAGCTGATCTCGTCACCTGTCGCCAGCGGGCGCAGCGGCAGCGAGAGGCTGCCCCCCGAGATCGTCACCGTCAGAGGCTCGGGTTCGGGCCAGATGAAGGGCCAGTAGCTGGTCGAAACAGCAATCCGCAGCCGGTGGCCTTCGGGCAGGCGGTAGGCGATCTGGTCCAGATCCAGCGTGACCTCTGTGAGCTGGCCCGGGACGAGATCCTTCATCGCCTCGAACCCTTCACGGTGGCGCAGGTTCAGGACGCCCATCGTGATCAGAGCCGAACTGCCATCGGGACGCAGATCGCAAAGCCGCACGGCGATTTGTCCGCGATGCTGATCGGCGCTGAGCGTCAGGTTGACACGCGGTGCACCGACAATGTCGCAGGTGTCACTCAGCATGTCCGAGTCAAAACAGGCCGAAAGCGCGTCATCACCCTGCTGGTCATCGGGCAATTCACCCGGGCCGAAGCCAAAGGGGAAATACTCCCCCGTCGCCATCCCGACCGCGGTCGAGGGTCGCGCGTTCTGCACGAAGGCGGGGGCAGGGGTGTCGCCCAGCCGGGCCTCGCCAAGGTGGAAGATGCGTGGCGTGATCCGGGGCGAAGGCCATTCTGCCTCGGTAATCCAGCGTCCGGGACGATGCCCGAAAGAGGTTGCGGGCTTTACGCTGTCCATCAGCCAGGCGGTATAGGCCGGAGCCCTGTCGGCGCCGTTCCCGATGCCTTTCAGCCAGTGATCCCACCAGGCCAGCGCCTCCTGCAAAAAGCCGATCCGGGGTCCGGGCACCGCCATATGCGGATATTTGTGGTTCCAGGGGCCCATCAGCGCGCGGACTGGTGCGGTCAGATTGGCCGCGAGATGAGCAGGGGTGTTGCGATAGCCGTCATGCCAGCCGCCAATGGCAAAGACTGCCGCCGTGATCGCATCATAATCCTCGCAGACCGAGCCATGTTTCCAATAGGCATCGCGGTTCTGATGTTCGTGCCAGGTCTGCGCAAGGAAGGGCATTTTCTCCAGCCGGTTCAGCCAGATATCGCGCCAGGCCTCGCCTGCCAGCGCCGGGTCCGGCGGTGGCGAGAACCAGGAAGCCGCCGTCGCCGCCCAGCCGATATTCTCACCCAGAAGGCAGCCGCCCTTGAAATGGATGTCATCGGCAAAGCGGTCGGTGGTCGAGCAAAGCGTGATGATCGCCTTCAGCGCGGGCGCGCGATTGGCCGCAGCCTGCAGCGAATTGAAGCCGCCCCAGGAAATCCCCATCATGCCGACATTGCCCGAGCACCAGTCCTGACGCGAGATCCAGTCGATCACATCCAGCGCGTCCTGCATCTCCTGGGGCGAATATTCGTCGTCAAACAGACCCTCGGATTCGCCACAGCCGCGCATATCGACGCGCAGGCAGGCGTAACCCCGAGCGGCAAACCAGGGATGGGTGATCTGGTCGCGCTCTGCGGTGCCATCGCGTTTGCGATAGGGCAGAAATTCGAGGATCGCCGGAACCGGCTGCGCCATGGCATTCTCCGGGATCCAGCTGCGCGCCGAGAGCCTGGTGCCATCGGGGAGATTGATCGCCATATCGACGGTTTCATGGATCACGGTCATGCCCGGCACTCTTCCCTGGTTATTCCGGCCTCGCAGCGAAGCACTGCCGCGCAGAATGAGGGTTGAGGACTGCTTGCCAATTGCGCGGATTTATATCAATTTGTTCTGGTTTACGCGAATAGATGCAAAGGAGCGTAAAATGTCCGTGCTGTCAGCGCGCATCGGCGAGAATTTTTCCCGCAATTTGCGAAATCTTTGTGCAACCAGGGTGTCAGTCTCGCTGATCTGCCGGGAAATCGGCATCAACCGGCAGCAATTTGACCGCTATCTTACCGGCTCCGCCATGCCCTCGGCGCATAACCTGCGCCGTATCGCGGCCTATTTCGCGCTGAGCGAAAAGGAACTCCTCTCGCCCCGCCTTGAGGATTCGCGCAGCGGGCCTGGCCTCGATCCGCAATCCTCTTTCGCAGCCGCCTTGCGCCCCGAGCCGGGCGAACTGGCATTGCTGCGGCACTATCTGGGCTTCTATCATTATTATTTCCTGACCCCGTCATGGCCCGGTCAGGTGCAATGCGGCCTTTTGCAGCTTTACGAGCGCGATCATCGGGTGCTGACCCGCTATGTCGGTCGCGTCGAGAATCCTGATTATGGCAGGATCACCCGGTCGCGTTTTGACGGCCATGCTGTGCTGCGGGGCGACCGGATCTTCATTCTGGAACATGCGCGCGGTCCGGTGGATGGATTTGGCCAGACAATTCTCTATGCCGCGCATCGCCACCAGGCCAATTACCTGACCGGCATGGCGTCCGGGATCGGCTGGCATCCCCATCGCGGACCCTTTGCATCGCGGCTGATCATCCGTCGATTGCGGATGACGCTCTCGCTGCGCGAGGCCCTGGCGCAATGCGGGCTTTTCCGGGTCGATGGCAGCAATCTCGACCCGATTGTCCGGAACTTCTTCAGTTCCGGCGAAAACATGTTGATGACGGGTTGAGCAGCTGCCCTATGCGCCTGTCATAAGGGTCTTAAATCTTGCGTGCCATTGGCGGGGTGCCGTTGTCCGACGTCGTTGTCGGTTCTTAAACCCGACACTGAAAGCAACATGCCGGCATCGTAGCTAAAGCCTTGCCGGATAAGCTCGACCGTGGTGGCTATTCGGACAAAGCTGCCGGTTGCAGGTGTAGCATAGAGAGATGCGCCATCGTCATCATACCGAGCCTTAAGCCGAAAGCGAACTTTCGGCACGGCTTGCCGTGCATAACATCCGCACCCGGATCCTGCCCGCCGATGACCACCCGTTTGGTGGTCTTGACGACAGCCTGGCCTAGCTCTTCGATGGTCTTCTGGTCGGATGGCGTCAGACAGAGCTCACTCCCGCCCCGCCTTGCAAGGAGCGGCGGGTGTTCTCGCCATAGATCGCGTCCAATCCTTGCGGAACGCATCCGTTATGCCTGCGCTGGCCGTTCGTCTCCCTTGTGCCGTAAATTCTATGACAGGAGCGGTATATAACCATGACCGGCCCATTAATGGTCACTTCGACCGCGCAGAGGCTGTGCTCGCTCCGTCCGGGATATCTCATGGCTTTGTCGCACGGACCGGCATCTCCCATGCCTGCCGGACGTGGTGCAGCCGGACCGTGATGCCGCTCGGGTGCCCTGGTCGCGGGGCGGGCGGCGTCCGGCCGGAATGACTGCTTTCGATCACATGACTGCATTACGTCATTCCGCTGTCACAGATCAGGTCTATCCTGGCCGAGAAGCTGATCAACAGGCTGAGAACTTCATTGGACAACTTGCCACAGCTCAACACACGACATGACCAGTTGCTGGAACGGCTGCAAAGCCGCGGCTGGGTCGACATTCAGGAGCTTTGCTCGGTGCTGGCAGTGTCCGAAGCAACGATTCGCCGCGATCTGGCCGAGCTTGAGCGCCGGGGGCTTCTGCAGCGCACGCATGGCGGCGCACTGGCCCCCCGCCAGATTACGCAAGAATACCCGAACGCTGATCGTCTGATGCAAAACGCGGCCGAAAAAGCCCGGATCGGCAGGGCGGCTGCCGGTTTGGTGAAACCCGGCGATGCGGTCTATCTGGATGCGGGCACGACGACTTTGGCGGTCTGTCGTCATCTGGCCGATCGCAGAGATCTGACCTTCATCACCAATGGCACCGATATTCTGGCCGCGCTGAGTGCTGCCGGCACGCCGAAGCTGTTCGTCACCGCCGGTGAATACCATGATTTCAACCACAGCCTGACCGGCCCGCTGGCGGCCGAGTCGATCCGCCGCTTCAATGTCGATTTTGTCTTTCTCTCGGTCTCGGCGGTGGATCTGACACGGGGGCAGATCGCCATCTCCAGCCCCGCCCTGGCCGATGGTCAGCGCGCCATGATCGAAATCGCGCAAAAGGTGGTGGTGGTTGCTGACCATTCCAAATTCACCCGCAGCGCCTTGTCGGTCATCGCACCGCTGAGCGCGGTGGATCATATCGTCACCGATACCGCCACGCGCGGGGTTCTGGGCGATGTCAGCCCCGATATCGCCGCTAAACTGATCTTCGCCTGAGAGACTGTGATGCCAATTCTTTCTGTCAGATCCCTGAACAAGGCATGGAGTGAAACCCAGGTTGTCCGTGATATCTCGTTTGAGACCCGCGAAGGTGAATTCATCGCTTTGCTTGGCCCCTCGGGATGCGGAAAATCGACCACGCTGAGGCTGATCGCCGGGCTGGAGGAGCCAACATCCGGCACCATCCATATTGACGGACGCGATATCACTTCGCTGCCATCGTCCCGGCGCGGCGTCTCGATGGTCTTCCAGTCCTACGCCTTGTTTCCGCATCTGACGGTGCGCGACAATATCACCTTCGGCCTGTCGGTCCGGGGGGAAAGCCGCAAGGTACAGGCGGATAGTCTGGCCCGGGTGGCGCCATTGCTGGGGCTGGAGAAATTGCTCGACCGGCGGCCAGCGCAATTGTCTGGCGGCCAGCAGCAGCGGGTTGCACTTGGGCGGGCGCTGATTGCCGAGGCCCCGGTCTGTCTGCTGGATGAGCCATTGTCGAACCTTGATGCAAAGCTGCGCGCCGAGATGCGGGCCGAGATCAGGGGCCTGCAGCAACGCCTTGGCATCACGATGATTTTCGTCACCCATGACCAGACCGAGGCCATGTCGATGGCCGACCGGGTGGCCCTGTTAAATGAGGGGCGGATCGAGCAGTTCGACACGCCCGAGAGGATCTATTCCCGCCCCGCCTCGACCTTTGTGGCCCGTTTCATCGGTCAGCCGCCGATGAATATCGTCACGGTCGGGGATCTTGGGCCGATGGCCGCACATCTGCCGCCTGGCGGGCTTGTGGGGCTGCGGCCCGAAGAGATCACGCTTGCCCGGGACGGTCTGCCGGGCCGCGTTGCTGCACTCGAATATTTAGGTGCCGATTCCATCCTTTCGGTCGATATCGGCGGCGCGCATCTGAACATCCGTGTTCAGGGCCGTCCGGGGCATGGGGTGGGCGCGGTCGTGCATCTGCGCTGGCCCGCCGGGGCGCTCCACCTATTCGATCCCAAAACCGGCCTCAGGGCGGATATCGCCCGGGCACAATCCCCTTCCTCCCTCCAACCAGCCTGAGGATATCATGAAACTCACCTCCCTGAAGCGGGCGCTCTTTGGCAGCGCCGGCCTGGTCATGCTTGCCCTGTCGCCGGCATTTGCCGAGACGAAGATCACCTTTTTCTATCCCGTGCAGGTCGGCGGTGCGCTGACCCAGACCATCGACGGCTATGTCGCCGAATTTGAGGCCGCGAATCCCGACATCAAGGTTGAGGCGGTCTATTCCGGCAATTATGTCGATACCTATAACCGCGCACTGACCGCCGCAAAGAACGGCACGCCGCCGACCGCTGCGGTGCTCTTGTCTGTCGATCTCTTCCAGCTCCTGGACAATGAAGTGATCGCGCCGCTGGATCAGTTCATCAAAACCGATGAGGACCGTGCCTGGCTTGATGGTTTCATGCTGCCTTACCGCCAGTCGGGCGAGGCCGAGGGGCATCTCTGGTCGATCCCCTTCCAGCGTTCGACTCTTGTGGCCTATTACAACAAAGACGCCTTCCGCGCCGCCGGCCTTGACCCCGAAGCGCCGCCGATGACCTGGGAAGCGCTGGCAGAGGCCGCGTCGAAACTGACCCTGAAAGACAATGCCGGCAATGTCACGCAATGGGGCATCGGCATTCCCGGCAATTCCGGGTCGGGCCAGTGGCTGTTTGAGCCGATGGTGGCGCAAAACGGGGCTCGACTGCGCTCGGATGATGGCACGACCACGATGCTGAACACGCCAGAAGCGGTCGAGGCGCTGCAGTTCTGGGTCGATCTGGCGAACACGCATGAGGCGCATCCGAAAGGCATTCAGGAATGGGCCACCACGCCCGCAGATTTCCTTGAAGGCCGCCTCGCGATGGCCTGGACCACAACCGGCAATCTGGGCAACATCCGCCAGAATGCAAAATTCGATTTCGGCATTGCACCGCTGCCGGGCAACCCGGAGCCGGCCAGCGTGCTGGGGGGCGGCAGTCTCTATATCTTCGAGGATGCCTCGGATGCGGAAAAGGCCGCGGCCTGGAAACTGGTGCGCTTCCTGTCAACGCCCGAATTGCTCGCGGACTGGTCGATCAAAACCGGCTATGTCGCGCCGCGTGATGACAGCTGGGAAACCGGGGCGATGAAAGCCTATATCGCCGAAGTGCCCGCCGCCGAGGTTGCGCGCAGGCAGATCCCGGTCGCTGTGCCGGAATTCTCGACCTATGAGAACAACCGCATCAACCAGTTGATCAATGATGCGATCCAGGCTGCGCTGACCGGATCCGCCACGCCGCAGGAGGCGCTCGACCGCGCGCAGGCCGAAGCGGATCGCATCCTCAAGCCTTACCAGAACTGAGGCGCGGACGATGAAGCCCACCTCCCGCAATCTGATCTTTGGCTGGTTGCTCCTGACACCTGCTCTGGTGCTCTTGGTGGGCTTCACCCTCTTTCCCACGGTGGCGACATTGTGGGACAGCTTCCATTCGACCCCGCGCGGTCGCCGCGCGGCGGTCTGGGTGGGGGGCGAAAATTACCAGACGATGCTGACGGATGTGGTCTTCTGGAAGGCGATGTCCAACACCGTCCTCTATGCCGCTGTGACCATCCCCGCCTCAATCGTAACGGCGCTTGGGATGGCGCTTCTGGTCAATTCCAGGATCCGGGGGCGCGCTTTCGCGCGGCTGGCCTTCTTCACGCCGACCATCCTGCCAATGGTCGCGGTCGCTAACATCTGGATGTTCTTCTACGCCCCCGATTACGGGCTGATCGATCAGATTCTGCGCCCTTTCGGGCTGGGCGGCAACAATTGGCTGGGCAGCCCAGATACGGCCCTTGGCGCGCTGATCGTGATCACCATCTGGAAAAATGCCGGGTTCTTCATGATCTTCTACCTCGCGGCCCTGCAGCAGGTGCCGCCCGTGCTGATCGAGGCCGCGAAACTGGAAGGCGCCAGCCCCTTGCAGCGCCTGCGCCGCGTCATCCTGCCGATGATCATGCCAACCACGCTGTTCGTGGCCATCAATGCGGTGATCGAGGCCTTCCGGCTGGTCGATCATGTGATGACCATGACCCGGGGCGGGCCGGACAATTCGACCCAGCTCCTGCTTTATTACATCTGGCAGACCGGGTTTGGCTATTGGGACACCGCCTATGCGGCAGCACTGACGGTGGTTCTGCTGGCCATCCTTGCGCTGATCGCGCTGGTGCAATTCGGCTGGGCCGACAGAAGGATCTTCTACAGATGAACCGCCCGAGCCCTGTCCTGACCGCGCTTGCGCTGCCCCTCGCAATCCTGTGGATCCTGCCAC
This sequence comes from Pseudomonas sp. GX19020, assembly GCF_023371075.1. Taxonomy (NCBI): domain Bacteria; kingdom Pseudomonadati; phylum Pseudomonadota; class Gammaproteobacteria; order Pseudomonadales; family Pseudomonadaceae; genus Pseudomonas; species Pseudomonas sp. GX19020. The sequence goes on along the minus strand of NZ_JAMCCR010000010.1, from coordinate 135,275 downwards.
TGCTTTACGCGGTCTGGACCGCGATCCATCCGGCAGAATTCGCCACGCGCTTTGACCTTTTCGCGCCCTTGACCGGCGAGAACTTTGCCCGCGTCTGGGAAAGGCTGCCCTTCCCGCGCTATTTCCTGAACACGCTGATCCTCGTGACGCTGGTTGTGGCATCACAATATGTGATCTGCACCCTGGCGGCCTATGCCTTCGTGGCCTTTCCGTTTCGCGGCGCACAGGCCCTGTTCATGCTGTTTCTGGTGCAGATGATGATCTTGCCGGAAATCCTGCTGGTCCGGAATTACAGGACCATCTCCTGGCTCGGGCTGATGGACACGCCGCTGGCGATTGCACTGCCCTATCTGGCCTCGGCCTTCGGCATCTTCCTTTTGCGGCAAAGCTTCAAATCGGTCCCGAAAGAGCTGGACGAGGCGGCGCGGATGGAAGGGGCCGGGCCGATGCAGATCCTGTGGCGCGTCTATGTGCCTTTGGCCAAACCCGCCTATCTGGCCTATGGCCTCGTGATGGTCTCGTTCCACTGGAACAATTACCTCTGGCCGATGGTGGTGACAAATTCCGTGGATACACGGCCGATCACTGTGGGTCTGTCGGTCTTTGCCGCGCCCGAACAGGGGATCGACTGGCCGACGATCACCGCCGCCACGCTGACTTCGGTTGCGCCTTTGCTGATCGCCTTTCTCATCTTCCAGCGCCAGTTTGTGCAAAGTTTCATGCGCTCCGGCATTAGATGACACCCTTATGCGGTGTCAGCGGGGGCCATGATGCATGGTCTTTTATCTATTTGTAGTCGCGACAGCCGTGATGGCCGATGGCAGAAAATCAAACGCTTATCTTGTCTGACTGGCCCTGGCGTCTTCACGTGCTTTCTATTGAACACGCACAGGCGAAAACGCTTTTGCCTTTGCAAGCTCTTCAGCGATGATCGCAATCATGTTCGCTGCACCTCGCTCTCCATCGGCGGCGAGCGCATAAAGCATCGCACGTCCGAGCAGGACCACATCCGCGCCTGCGAGCATCAGCTTGAGCACATCCGCGCCCGTGCGCACGCCGCTGTCGGCCAGCAAGGGAAAATCCGGCCCGACCGCCTTCCGGATCGCGGGCAGCATGGTGATCGGCGCGACTGTACTGTCGAAGTTCCGCGCGCCGTGGCTCGAAACGACAATCCCGTCCGCGCCTGTCTTTTGCGCGCACAGGGCGTCATCGGGATGCATGATACCCTTGAGCACCAGTTTCCCCGGCCAATAGTCCCGGACCGCTTTGGCATCGTCCCATGACAGCCCCGGCTTATGCGACAGCGAGACCCCGCCGCGCCCCAGGACAGAGCGCCGGGCGGCCGGCGGATAATGGGCGAAGCGTGGCAGGCCGCCCTGCAAAAGCGAACGTCCCAGCACATCTGCGGTCCAGCGCGGATGGGTCGCGACATCGGCCATATTGCGCCAGCCGAATTTCATCGGCAGGCCAAAACCATTGCGGATATTGAAAACTTTCTTGGGGAAGACGGGGGTATCGACGGTGAAGAACAGCGTATCGATGCCGCAATCACGCGCGCGATCAAGCAGGCGCTGCCAGTTTTCGCGCCCCTCCCACATGTAAAGCTGGAACCACAGATCACCGCCCGCTTCTCTGGCCACATCCTCAACTGCAACCACCGCTTCGGTTGCAACTGAAAAGGGAATGCCCGCCGCTCGTGCCGCCTTTGCCAGCCCTATGTCGCCCCGATGGCGCACCAGGCCCGCAAAAGCAGTCGGCGCCATCATCAGCGGCAATGGCAGCTGCCGGCCGAACAGACTTACCGTCGGGTCGGGTGGCGTGCCGGTCAGCACCCTTTGAACCAGGGTCACATCGTCAAGCGCCGCCCGCCCGCGCGCGAGCGCGGTTTCGGCCTCGGTGCCGCGGTCGATATATTCAAATATCCCGCGCGGCAGACGGCGGCGCGCCATGGCCCGCGCCTCTTCGAAATCCAGAAATGTCATCACACGGGCCTTGTGCTGCTGCGGGGCTTGTCACCCTTGGTGCTCATTCGGGCAGGAAAAGCTTGCCGGGGTTCATGATGCCCGCCGGGTCGAACACCGCTCTGATGCCGCGCATCAGCCGCAGCTCGGCCGGATCAGTGCTGCGCGCAAGGCGTTTGCGATAGCTCAGGCCGATACCATGCTCGGCCGTGATGCTGCCGCCCAGCTCCATCACCACATCGTCAATGATCAGATCCAGTTCGCCCGAGACAGCGAGATAGGCCGCCCGGTCTGCGAAAGTGCCGGGTTCAAACAGCACAACAAGATGCATGTTCCCGTCCCCCATATGACCCACATAAAGCGTGCGTGCCTCAGGGAAGCGGGCGGTGATCCGGGCCCGGGTCAGACGGGCATATTCGCCCTGTTTCTCCAGCGGAACCGAACTGTCATGCGACATGTTCGGCGCATGACGGATTGATTCCGAGACACCATGGCGCAGATACCAGAAGCTCTCTGCCTGGGCCTCATTACGCGCGATCACCGCATCCGAGACCAGGCCATCTTCGAAGGCCCGGGCCAGGACTTCCTCAAGCGGCTCGGTCAGGTTATGGCCCTCGCGACTGTCACTCACTTCAAGCAGCAATGACCAGTCGGGCAGGCTGTCAAACGGCAGACGCGCGCCGGGGCAACGCTCAACAACGAGGCGCATATAATCGGCCTCGGTGATTTCGGCCGAGCTTACACGCTCTCCAAAGCACTTGTGCATGCGGCGCAGAAGTTCCAGCGCGTCCTCGACCGAAGCCAAGGCCACCATCGCGGTCGCGACAGAGGCCGGGGCCGGCATCACCCGCATCACGGCTGCAGTGACGATCCCCAAAGTGCCCTCGGCCCCGATGAAGAGCTGGCGGATATCATATCCGGTATTGTCCTTGCGCAAGGGCGCAAGGCCATTGAGGATCTCGCCCGTTGGCAAAACCACCTCAAGCCCCATGACGAGCTGACGCGTCACGCCGTAGCGCAGCGCCGCCGTACCGCCCGCATTGGTCGAGATATTGCCGCCGATCTGACAGCTGCCTTCCGCGCTGAGGCTGAGCGGGAAGTAAAGGCCTTCGGCTTTCGCGGCCTCCTGAATGGTCTGCAATACGCAGCCCGCCTCGACGGTAATGGTGCCCTCAAGCGGTGAAATCCCGCGGATCCGGTTCATCCGGCGCAGGGACAGGCCAAGGCCGGGCGTGTCCTGGCCGTCGGGCCCGGGCCGCCCGCGGACAGCTGCACCACCGACTAGACCGGTATTGCCACCGATCGGTGTGACCGGCTGGTCAAGTTCCGTGCAAAGCCGCAGGATCGCCGCGACCTCTTCGGTCGAGCCCGGCTCGACGATGCAGATCGCCTTGCCCTCATAGCTGCGGCGCACATCGATCAGAAAGCCTGCGATCCGGTCCTGTTCGACCAGAACATGTTTGTCGCCGACGATTTCGGCAAGGCGGGACAGCAGGGTGGGCGCTTGGGTCATGATTGCGATCAGGGCTGAAGACGGAGGAATGTTGCGCGCGCCGGATCCCGGGACGCAGGGAGAATTAGGATCTCCTGATCAGGGGCTCCCCCCGGGAGCATGAGGGCAGAAGCCCCCGATCAGGGATGACTGACCGGCAGAACCGGTCAGACAGGCATGATCACGAGATCATCCATTCCGAATAGCGGCGCTGTACTTCGGTCAGGTTGTCGCCCCACCAGACCGGGTCGATGATGGCGTTTTTGCCGTTGTCGAGGTCGGGCAGGAAGCTGCCTTCGGGACTGGCGCGCAATGCGCTCAGCGTCTCTGTATGGTTTGGCATGTAGAACCCGGCCAGAGCCCAGGCCTTTTGCTGTTCGGGGCGCAGACAGAATTCGATGAAGCGCTGAGCGGCTTCCTTGTTCTTCGACCCTTTCGGGATGGCGAAGAAATCAAGCGCGTTGTTGGTCTGTTCGAACGAGAAATCGAGCGGCGTGCCGCTGTCCTGGGTTGCCTTGACGCGGTTATAGTAGCTGTAAGAAAAATCGGCCTCATTCTGCGCGACCGAGCTGACCTGCTCGGGGGTCGAGCCCGCGAATTTCGACACAAAGGGCTTGAGCTGATCTAGTTTCGCGAAGGCGCGTTCAACGTCGAGCGGGTAGAGATCCTTGGGTGCCACACCATCGGCGATCAGCGCCATCTCAAGCGTCTCTTGTGCAAGCGAGCGCATGCAGCGGCGGCCGGGGAATTTTTCGGTGTCGAAAAAGTCCGCGAAATTAACCGGATGGGCCCCGGCCGGGGTGCGCTCGTCATGCCACAGGATGCCGCCGCTGTAGAGATACATAGGCATGTAGAATTCGTTCGGGGCCTGCAACAGCCCGCTCATACCCGAAAGCGCCGGGTCAAGCTGCTCCCACAGCCCCTCTTTCGCGCCAGAGGTCGCAAAGCCCGCCGGAGCATCGATCACATCCCAGGTCACGGAATTGCTCAGAACCTGCGCCTTGACCTTGGCCATATCGCCATTGTCGACCAGCTGAACCGCGATGCCGGTTTCGGCGGTAAAAGGTTCAACAAAGGTCTTTTTCACCATCTCATGATAGGTGCCGCCCCAGGAAGTGACGGTGATCGTCGTATCGGCAGCCAGAGCGCGCCCGGTGAACACGGTCGGTGCGGCCAGCGCAAGGCCGGTCAGGCCAAGGCCTTTCGCAAAGTTACGGCGGCTCATTGCCAGTTTATTGGTCATTCTCAGCGTCTCCCTGTTCTATGCGTCTTAAAGTGAAGAAAAATCGGGATCGGTCGGCAGCAGCCGCGCAGCTTCCGGCTTCCAGCTGAGGCCCACCTGCGTCCCACGCTGCGGGCGCGGATGCGCCGGGCCGCTTGGCTCTTGCACGATGGCGCGCTTGCCTCCGGCCAGATTGATGAAATGGCGCACGAAGCTGCCCAGAACGATGCTATCCTCGACGGTACCCGTCAGGCCGCCGGTCGCCTCAGAGGGCGCGACCAGCTGCAGGGATTCGGGGCGAAGCATCAGCACGGCCTCTCCCGATGCGGGGGCACCCTCGCGGGTGGGCGGCAGCGGCAAGCGGCCCTGAGGGGTCACAAGCGTGCCCGCAGTCTGATCCAGCTCACCCTGAAACAGGTTCGAGCTGCCCAGAAAATCGGCGGTAAAGAGCGTCTCAGGCCGGAAATACATCTCTTCCGGCGCGCCCTGCTGCTCGACCCGGCCCTTGCGCATCAGGACGATGCGGTCCGACATGGCAAGCGCCTCTTCCTGGTCATGCGTCACATAGATCATCGTGACGCCCAGCTCGGCATGCAGCCGCTTGATCTCGAGCTGCATATCTTCGCGGAGCTTTTTGTCGAGCGCGCCAAGCGGTTCATCCATCAGGATGATCGAGGGGCGGTAGACGATGCAGCGCGCGAGCGAGATCCGTTGCTGCTGTCCGCCGGAAAGCTGTTTCGGCTTGCGGTCGGCCACATGCTCCAGCTGGATGAGCCTGAGAACCTCGCGCACGCGTGTCTCGATCTCGGGCCTGGGGACTTTGCGCACCTGCAGCGGAAAGGCGATATTCTCGAACACCGTCATATGCGGCATCAGAGCGTAGTTCTGGAACACCATGCCAAGGCCGCGCTGATTGGTCGGCAGATGGGTGGCATCGCGGCCATCGATTTCGATCGCGCCCTCAGACGCTTCGGCCATGCCCGAAATCAGGTTGAGCAGCGTCGATTTACCCGAACCCGACGGGCCCAGCAGCGTGACGAACTCGCCCCGCTTCACATCAAGATCAAGCGCATCCAGCGCGGTGAAATTGCCGTAGCGGCGGCTCAGGCCACGGACACGGATCATCGATTGTGCGGTCTGGGTCATATTCTCGTCAACCTGGGCTCGTGGAGGTGAGGGGGCTTTGGCGGGCCCGCTCATTTGCTTCTGTCCTTGCGCTCAAGCCACATCACGCCAAGCGCGAAAGCGAGCGAGATCACGGTCAGAAGGGTGGAGACAGCAGCAATCACCGGCGAGACTTCCCATCTGAGCGCGCTGTACATTTTCACGGGCAGCGTCTCGGTCTCGGGGCCGGTGATGAAGTAGGAAACGATCACCTCATCCAGTGAGATCAGGAAGGCGAAAAGCGCGCCCGCCATAATGCCGGACCGCAGCTGCGGCAGCACCACCCGGAAGAAGATGCGCAGCTTTCCCGCCCCCATGATCAGCGCGACCTGTTCATAGGCCGGGTCGATATGGCGCAGCGCCGCACCGACCGAGATCAGCATGAAGGGCATCGCAAGCATCGTATGGGCCAGCACGATGGTCAGGCTGCTGTTCAGAAAGCCACGCGGGGCCATTTGCAGATAGAGCCCAAGCGCCAGCACGATCACCGGCACCAGCAACGGCCCCATTGCAAGCCCGCTGAACAGCACACGCCCCGGCACCCTGCTGCGCTGCAGCACATAGGCCGCCGGCACGCCGGTCACCGCCGTCAGAACCATCACGCAAACCGCCACCTTCAGGCTTTGCATGAGCGAGCCCCACCAGCTCGCATCGGTAAAGAACTGACGGTAAAGCTCCAGTGTCCACTGGCGCGGCGGGAATTCCATCTCGCCAGGACCACCGAAGGAAATCGGGATCACGATCAGCGAAGGCACCAGCAGGAAAAGATAGGTGATCCAGGCAATCAGCGGCACCAGAAGCGGGCCGAGGGCTGGTTTGAAACCGGGTCTGAAGCTGCTCACCTTGCCATCTCCTTCATGCCGCCACCGCCACGCACCCGGCCAAGCATGGCCACAAGCACGCCCGAAATCGCGAGAAGCACCACCGAGATCGCCGAGGCCAGTGGCCAGTCAAGTGTCTGGCGGGTGTAGAAATCGATCAGGTTGGCAACCATCATGTCCTGGCGCCCCCCCAGCAGTGCAGGCGTGATGTACATGCCGATCGAGAGGGTGAAATTGATCAGAACACCTGCCAGAACGCCCGGCATGCTCAGCGGCAGGGTGATGCGGCGAAAGACGGTAAAGCGCGATGCGCCCATGACTTCGGCGGCGCGGCCAAGGTTCGTATCCTGTGCCAGCAGGCTGCCGAGGATCGAGAGGATCATGAAGGGCAGCAGATAGTTGATCATCCCGAGGATGGCACCCACGCGGTTGAACACCAAGGGAATATGAACCGGCGCGCCCCAGATCCAGGACAGAAGATTGTTGATGACCCCGTCATATCCCAGAAGAACCGTCAGCGCGAAGCTCTTGACCAGCACCGATGTCCAGAAGGGCAGCATGACCATAACGAGATAGGGCACCCGCTTTGCCGGATCGAGCCGCGACAGATGCAGCGCGACCGGATAGCCCGCAATCAGGCTGACAAGCGTCGCGGTAGCGCTGATCGCAAAGGTGTTCTGCAACACTTTGAGAAACAGCGAACTGCTCAGAAGATCGCGGTAGGCCCGCAAGGTATAGGTGCCGTCATGAATGCTTTGCCAGATCGTCTGCCCCAGCGGCCAGACGAAAAAGATGGCGAGCAGCAAAGCCATGGGCATGAGCAATGCCAGCCCGACCATGCGGCCGAGGTAGGGGGTATCTTCTGCCATATAATCCCGTTGAGGTTGGTTGCGGGCGCTGTTCACAGGGCGCGATTTTGCCGCAGCCTTACACCCTTTTCATCATATGACAAGCAGTATTCTGAAAACTAAAATCGAAACGCGTGCTCAGATAGTGGCATTTACCCAGAATACAACGCATTGCGCGGTGCCGACATTCGAAAACCTGTGCGGAATGTCACTGGGAAACGAAAAACAGTCGCCTTCCCGCAGAATCCGCGCCCGCCCGTCGATCACCAGCTCAAGGATGCCGGAGATGACAAGGCCGATTTCCTCGCCGGCATGGACATAGGGCGTAGTGCCTGACCCGGACCCCGCCTCGATCACCAGATAAAAGCCCTTCAGGCGCTGACTTCCCAGTGGAGAGATCAGATCCTTGCGCAAACCCTCTGAATGAACAAAGGGCTGACGCCGGTCTGCAGTCACGACATAGGGGTCACTTTTTGACTCTTCACCCGAAGGATCAATCAGCCTTGCCGGGGAAACTCCAAGCGATTCTCCCAATGTAAACAGGGTTCTGACCGTCGGAGAGACCAGATTTCGTTCAATCTGTGAAAGGGTTCCGATGGAGATGCCCGAGCTTGCTGCAAGGTCTGCAAGTGTCAGCCGTTTGGACTGGCGCAGGTCGCGGATCCTTGCGCCCAGCTCGGGTGACTCGGCCTGGGCGCCGGAGGCGCGCCGCTTCGGTGTAATTGCCTGATCTTCCATAGCGCCCGGGATTGTTCCTGAAAATCCCTCGCCCGGACAGGGCAGGGGTGGTGACTTCAGAATAAGTGGCCTTCCGGCATGTGGCAACACAATTCAGAATACGAAAAAGCTTGCGGTTAATTTTTATTTTTCTAAAGTCCGCATATCCGAAGACAGGAACCATCCCCCATGACGACATCTCTCGATAAGGCGCAATGGCAGGCGCTTGCGGCACAGCTTTCCCCCGAGGGGCGCTGTTTCATTGACGGCGCTTATGTCGATGCGGCATCGGGCGCCACACTCGAGACGGTCAATCCTGCGACCGGCAAGGTGCTCGGGTTGCTCGCGGATGGCGGCGTCGAGGATATCGACCGGGCGGTCAGGGCCGCGCGGCGAGCGTTTGACAGTGGTGTGTGGTCGGGCATGAGCCCGAGTGATCGCGGGCGCCGGCTGATTCGCTTTGCGGAGCTCGTTGAAGAACATGCGCAGGAACTCGCACTGCTGGAGACGCTCGATGTCGGCAAGCCGATCTCGGACAGTCTCGCCATTGATCTGCCGCTCTCGATCACCTGCCTGCGCTGGTATGGCGAGGCGGTCGACAAGATCTATGATGAAATCGCGCCGACACCGGGTACCGCAGTCGCGATGATGCGGCGCGCGCCTTTGGGCGTGGTGGCGGCCGTGGTGCCGTGGAACTTTCCGCTGATGATGGCCTGCTGGAAGATCGCCCCGATCCTCGCTGCCGGAAATACGGTCGTGCTGAAGCCCGCCGAGCAGTCATCGCTGACCGCGATCCGCATTGCCGCGCTCGCGGTCGAGGCGGGCCTGCCGCCGGGCGTTCTGAATGTGGTGCCGGGCCGGGGCGAAATCGCTGGCCGTGCGCTTGGTCTGCATATGGATGTGGATTGCATCGCTTTCACTGGCTCAACCGAGGTCGGCAAATATTTCATGCAATATTCCGGCCAGTCGAACCTGAAGCGGGTCGGGCTTGAATGTGGCGGCAAATCCCCGAACATTATTTTCGCCGATGCCCCTGACATCAGGGCGGCAGCGGTCGCGGCGGCCTGGGGCCTCTTTTACAATCAGGGTGAGGTCTGCAATGCGGGCTCACGGGTGCTGGTGGAGGAATCGGTGCGGGAAGAGGTGGTCGAGACGATCATCGAGACCGGCCGCGCCATGCACCAGGGCGATCCGCTGGATCCCGCGACCCAGATCGGCGCCATGGTCGACCAGGGCCAGGCAAATCGTGTGATGGATTACATCGCCATCGGCCAGCAGGAAGGCGCACGGCTCGCCTCGGGCGGCAACCGGCATGAGGAGGGCGCCTGTTTCATCGAACCGACCGTCTTTGACGGGGTGCGCAATGACATGCGGATCGCGCGGGAAGAGATCTTCGGGCCGGTGCTGTCGGTCCTGCCCTTCAGGGATGAGGCAGAGGCCGTCAGCATCGCGAATGATACGATCTATGGTCTGGCGGCAGGTCTCTGGACGCGCGATCTGAATCGCAGTTTCCGGGTTTCGCAAAAGCTGCAGGCCGGGGTGGTCTGGGTCAATTGCTTTGACCATGGCCATATTTCCTCGCCCTTCGGCGGGTTCAAGCAATCGGGTTTCGGGCGGGACAAATCCTTGCATGCGCTTGATAAATACTCAGATATCCGCACCACCTGGATCAACCTTGGCTGAGAGGATCGCCCCATGACCATGACACCTCGCGGCCTGATGCCCGCGCCGCCCACCGCCATTGATGCCGATGGCAATCTCGTAAAACCGGCGATGCAGCAGATCGTGCGCCATTTGATCGCGGGCGGTGCCAGTGGCTTTGTGCCGCTCGGGGGCACCGGCGAATTCACCGCACTTTCACCCGAGACCCGCGTGGCCTGCGTCGAGGCCTGCGTCGAGGCGGCAGGCGGCGCGCCGGTCTATGCCGGGGTGCTGGCGCCGGGCCTTGGCGAGGCGCTGCCGACCGCGCGCGCCTTCAGGGCAGCGGGGGCCGACGGGATCATGCTGATCGTGCCCTATTATGCCCGCGCGACCCAGGCCACAGTGATCGACTATTTCCGCAAGGTGCGAGACACGGTCGATCTGCCGATCATGCTATATGACAATCCGGCGCGTTCGCATTTCATCATGGATCCCGATTCAATAGCCATTCTGGCGGAAGAGGGCACGATCAACAGCATGAAAGCCTCGAACACCGATCTTTATCACTTCGATCAGATCATGCGGCGGGTGGGGCCGGAATTCGCAGCGCTCAGCGGCTTTGACACGATTTTCGCGCAGCAGGTCTCGATGGGGGCCTGCGGGGGTGTGCTGACCTCTGCGGTTCTGGTGCCGGAGGCCTGGGTCAGGGTGCAGGAACTCGCCGAGGCCGGTGATTTCGCCGCCGCCCTTGCCGGACAGCGCCAGCTGATCCCGCTGATGGACGCACTTTTCGCCGAAGAGAACCCAGGCCCGACGCGTGAGGCCCTGCGCCAGATCGGGATCGAGACCGGCCAGTCGCTGCTGCCGATCCCGCCGGTCTCCGGGGGGCTTTGCGCACGTATCGCCACCGTGCTCGCCGATTTGCGCGCGGCTGGTCACAGCCTGCCAGCTGCCGCCTGAGTATTACAATGGATGAAACGGCCCGCCATTCGATCTATGTGCAGGATCTGAAGGATCCGCCGCACTGGCCCGCCCTGAGCGGCGCGCGGCGCACCACCGTTGCCGTGATCGGCGGCGGCATTACCGGCCTCTCGACCGCGCTGCATCTGGCGGAAGCGGGAACCGCGGTCGTGCTGCTTGAGGCGCATCAGCCCGGCTGGGGCGCCTCCGGGCGCAATGGCGGGCAGCTCAATCCGGGCCTGAAATATGACCCGTCGCAGATGATTGCAAAGCTGGGACCAGAGGCGGGACAGAGGCTTGTGGCCTTCGCCTGGTCAAGCGTTCAGCAGACCGCGCATCTGATCAACCGGCTGGGGATCGACTGCGATCTGCGGCTGAATGGCACATTACGGGCGGCGGCGCGGGCGGCCGATGTGGCGGGCGTGCGCGCCAGCCAGCAGGATATGGCGGGCCACGGCATGCCCGTCGAATGGCTTGAGCCCGCCGAGATGGCGCGGCTGACTGGCCATGATCACTATCATGGCGGCTTTCTTGACCGGCGCGGCGGCGATCTGGAACCTTTGCGCTATTCCCACGGGCTGGCAAAGGCGGCAACGGCAGCAGGCGCGGTGATTTTTGGCGACAGCCGCGCGCAGAGCCTGACCCGCCAAGGCGCGCATTGGCGCATCACCACCGCAGGCGGCAGCCTGATCGCAGATCGGGTGCTGGTGTGCTGCAACGGCTATGCCGACGGGCTGGTGCCGGGGCTGAAACAGTCGGTTGTGCCGGTCTTCAGTTCGGCGCTGGCCACCGCACCCCTGCCCGCCGCTCTGTCCGAAAAGATCATGCCGGGGCGCCATGTTCTCTACGAATCCGGGCTGGTGACGGTCTATTACCGGGTGGATGCGAAGAACCGGCTTATCCTTGGCGGGCGCGGCCCCATGCGCCCCGTCTCGCGGCCCTCGGCTTTGCGTCCGATTGCAAGACACGCATACCGGCTCTGGCCGGAGCTGGCTTCGATGGGCTGGCAGGCAGCCTGGAACGGGCGCGTGGCCGTAACGACCGACCATCTGCCGCATCTGCATCAGCCGGCCGAGGGGCTTTTGACCATGGGGGGCTATAACGGGCGTGGTGTTGCGCTTGCCACTGCCGTGGGCCGCGCCCTCGCGCCCTGTCTCGCGGGCGAGATCGAGGCAGCGGATCTGCCTTTGCCGCTTTCGCCTTTGCAGCCGATCAGGTTCCACAGCTTCTGGCCGGTCGGGGCGCATGCAACCATCGCATGGTCGCGGCTGAAAGCTTCGCTTTCGCGTTAGAAATTATCGCGCTGCAGTAACCCGTTACACAGAACTCGCGTGCCTCGGGGCGCGCCAGATGATATCCAGGATCGAAGGACGAGAGCCGTGAATATTCCGCTGAACATTGGCAAAGACGCTGCCATTTCGGTCACATTGTCCGAGGTACTGGAGGATCCCGCGCGCCATCTGGTGACGGGAACGGATCCGGCCCTTGGCATCGGGCAACTCGCGCCGCGCGGCGCCGGCAGTGCCGTCACAGGGGTGCCTGTGGTTCTCCTCCTCCTGCGGGGCACGCTCAATCTTACGGTTGCGGGCGAGGCATCGGCGCTGGTTGCGGAGCAAAGTGCCCTGCGGGTCAATGCCGGTGTTGCACTCGCCTGGGAAGCAGATGCGAGCTGTGCGCTTGTCGTGATCTCGCATCCTGCGCTGGCCGGGCAGGAGGCTTTGTCCCGGATCAATCTGGCAACCGTCATGAGCCCCTCCGCTAGCCCGCCGCCATCCGTGCTGCTGACCGATGCGCCGCAGTGCAAAAGCGCGGTTCTGCAAGAGGCGTCCGGCCTGACTTTCGGTCTCTGGGAGGCCACGCCCTATGCACGCCGCGGCATTGTGATGGGCTTCAGCGAGGTTATGTATTTGCTGGAGGGGCAGGTGACACTCTCCACACCCGATGGTACCGGATTTGACTTTGCTGCGGGCGATGTTCTTCTCGCTCCGGAAGGGGTGGAACTTGCCTGGGAAAGCGCAGAAACGGTGCGCAAGTTTTTCTTGTCCGTAAATCGTTGAAACAGCCAATGTCAGTGTGGATGACAGATCCGGGCTCGCGTCGCATGTCACCTGCCCTGGATCCCATGATTGCTGCGTTGACTTGGGGGCTTTGCGGAGCTCTCCCATCGAGGCTTGCCCGTATTTCTGGTCCCGAGCAGCAGGAATGTAGCAGGAGAAGCCGAGGTGGTCGTTGCGGGCACGATTTCGTGCCCCGTCACGCAACGGGTGGCGTGGATCGTGCTCGCCGGGGCTGAGGCAGAAAAAAGAAACCGTTTCGCCAAAGGCGCAAGCCCCGGCAATCCGCCCGGTGGCGCGCCGGTAGAGAAGACCGGGGGCCGGATCTCCCGGCCCCCGCAGCGCGCTTCAGCGCCTCATCTTGCGAACAATATCCATGAAGTCCTGTGCGCGTTTGGGATCGACCGCATTCCAGGTGTGACCGTCGAGCTTGAGCGACGAGCCAACGACACAGCCATCGGCGATCTTGAGCACATCCTCGACGGTGGCATGTTTCACACCGGTATTGGCCAGAACCGGTGTATCAGGCAGGACCTTCTTGACCGATTCCAGATCGATCATCTTTGCCGATTCACCGGTGATCGCACCGGACACCAGCACGGCATCCGGGATCGATGAGAAAACCGCCGAACGCGCACGGTCTGCAAGCGGCCGGCTGTCAAGCGAGGCCGCGAATTCTGCAGAGACGTTGTTCAGGATCACCAGATCCTTGCGGTCCAGCTGGCGTGCCCGGCGCATCGCCCGACCGGCGTTCGGGGTCCAGGGGCCCATATCCGAGGCATAGGTGCCGGTGAAAATCTCACGCACAAAGGAGGCGCCGGTCGCCGCTGCCAGGGCCACGGTGCTGTCGGGATCCCAGAGCACATTGACGCCGAAGGGCTTCTGGATCTTTTCACGCAGGCGACCGATCACGAAACCCATCGCCGAAGTCGTGGCGATATCGACCTTCAGCTCATAGGGGCGATCATTTTCGTTGCCAAACATAACCGCATCGACTCCGGCCGCCTGGAGCGCCTCCAGATCCTTCAATGCGCCCTGATAGATCCCCTCGATCCCTGCATCGGCATCGTAAAGGGGAGTGCCGGGCATCGGATTCAGGTGAACCATCGCAATGACAGGCCTGATCCCCGGGAAAAGCTGGGCGAATTTGGTCATATCAGTCTCCTTGCTCCGCCGGCCACAAGCGGCGATCTGGCGGAAATGGGTTAGAGGGTTGATGAAAGGGGGCTCAGGTCTTGCGACGTTCCAGCAGCCAGAAGAAGAAAACGGTGATCACCAGGATGATCAGCAAAAGCAGGAAGGCGGCCGCGCTGCCCTCATTGACCTGAAGCCCCTGGAAGGCGCGCTTATAAGCAAAGAAGGACAGCAGTTCGGTCGAAACCCCAGGGCCGCCCTTGGTCAGCACATAGATCAGATCATAGGTGCGGAATTCATTGATCAGCTGGATCACGATGGCGATGGCCGAGACCGGGCGCAGAAGCGGCAGCGTGATATACCAGAACTGCTGGAACGGCCCGGCACCATCAACTTCTGCGGCTTCATAGGGCTCGCGCGGCAGTGACGCGAGGCCTGCGGAGAGCAGCAGTACGACAAAAGAGGTCTGCTGCCAGATATCGATTGAGATCAGCGTGGAAAGCGCGAGGGAGCTGTCGCCAAGCCAGTCGATCATCGGCAGGCCCATCGTCGCCAGGCTCTGGTTGATAATGCCGAGATTGGGCTGCAAAAGCATCCGCCAGATCAAAGCAACCGCCACCGGCGACATCGCCATGGGCAGCGTGAGAATTGCAAAATAGAAGCCCCGCATCGCGAACACCTGGCGCAGCATCAATGCAAGCCCGAGGCCAATGATGAACTCGCCGATCACCGCTGCAACCGAATAGCGCAGCGTCAGCCAGAGCGAGTGCCAGAACAGCGGTTCCGACATGATCTTCGCGAAATTCACAATCCCTGCGAAATGCAGATCAGGGCGGATCATTGTCATGGTGGAAAGCGAGATTGCCAGCGCATAAAACAGCGGAATCCCCATCACCAGCGCCAGCATGGCAAGGCCAGGCGCGGCAAAGCTCCAGCCGGCACGGATCCTGTTTCTTGCAATCACGCTCATGGAGCGCTCCTTCCAGGGGTTATGGGGCCTCCGGACCCGGACGGGCCCGGAGGCGGGCAGGGGTTACTTCGCGAGCAGTTCCTCAAGGCCTTTCGCCGAAGCCTCCAGCGCGGCCTCAACCGTGGCATCGCCGCTTGCCGCCAGCGAGATCTGGGTGCCGATCACATCCTGATATTGCGGCGTGTAGGTAAAAATCGGGAAGCTTTTGCCGGATGCCACAATCTCCCCGGCCTGGGCATAGAAGGGGTATTTCGCCAGAACCGCAGCATCCTCGAAAGTGTCCGAGCGCACCGGCGCATGGCCTTCCAGCGCGCGTCTCGCCGAGATGTCTTTCGACTGCACCCAGGAGATAAAGGTCCAGGCCGCGTCTTTCTGCTCGTCGGGGATGTTCTTCGGGATGCCCCAGCCCCAGCCGCCGCTCTCGCCATGACCGCCCGGCATCACCGAAATCGACAGCTTGCCCGCCGCATTTGGGCAGGTCTCTGCATTGTCGATCTGCGGCAACATCCACCAATAGGTGACCATCGAGAAGCTCTCGCCGGCGCACATCAGGCGCATCGTATCGTCAAGCGTGGCAGAAAGCGCGCCGGTCTGGGCCGCGTTTGCGATCATATCGGTGTAAAGGCCAAGCGCCTGCCGGCCTTTGTCAGAGTTCAGCACAACGCTGCCATCGGCGGCCAGATAATCGCCCCCCGCTGCGAAGAGATAATTGGAGAATTCCATCGAATTGGGGTCACCGCGCTGGCCCTGCATCGCGGCGCCGTTGACGCCGCCCTCGGCCTTCATAAATTTCGCGATGGCAACATAGTCTTCCAGCGTTGCGGGCGCCGCCAGCGCCTTGCCGGTTGCCGCCTGATATTTCGCGGCCAGATCCGCGTTTTCAAGCAGATCGCTGCGATAGATCAGACCCATCGAGTAGTTGTACATCGGCAGGATCGGCATCGCCTCGTCGGTGCGGCCCAGCAGATCCAGCATCGCGGGAACAATGGGTGCCATGTCGAAGCCGGTCTTTGCGACATAGGGGTTCAGGTCTTCCAGCCAGCCGCCCGCCGGGAACTCCCCCGCCCAGAGAAAATCGACCGAAAGGAGGTTGTAGTAGCTTTCACCGCCGACAAGCTGTGCCACCAGCTTGTCATGCATATCGCCGTAACCAACCTTCTCGAACTCGACCCTGATGCCGGTTTCGGCCTCAAATTCGGGCAGCAGAGCCTCAATGATTTTTGTTTCGGGCACGTCTTCCATCAGGGCGCGAAGCGTCACGCCATCGGCCAGTGCGGTGCTGGCCCAGAATGCGGCAGCAAGGCTGCCTGCGACAAGGAAAGCATTGGATTTCATCGTTTTTCCTCTCTGTTTTCGGAAATAGTCTTCTTGAGTGGACTTATTTAACTGAGCCGAATGACAGGCCCTGAACCAGGTATTTCTGGATGAATCTCACCGCGATCAGCAGGGGCAGAATGGCCAGCGAGACGCCGGCCGAAACCTGCGAGATCTGCACCCCGTTTGAGGTTTGCAGCGCGGCAAGTGCCACCGGAACCGTGGCGGTTTTTGAGCCGCCGAGGATCAGCGCGAAAAGGAATTCATTCCAGGACAGGATGAACCCCAGCACAGCCGCCGCCATAATTCCTGGCGCGGCGACCGGCAGAACCACACGCCAGAACGCCCCCCAGCGGGTGGCGCCATCGGTCATAGCTGCGCCCTCCAGATCCTCGGGGATCGACTCGAAAAACCCCATCAGGATCCAGGTCAGGAAAGGCAGATTGATCGCGGAATAGACCAGCACGAGGCCGGTCAGCGAATTGGTGAGGCCGGTGACGCGGTACAGCATGAAAACCGGCAGCGCGAGCGCCACCGGCGGCAGCATCTGGCTTGCCAGCGTGGCGAAACGGGCAAAGCGCCCACCGGTGCGGAACCGCGCAAAGGCATAGCCCGTCATGGCGGCCAGCGGCATTGTCAGCACCACGGAAAGCAGGGCAACAATCAGGGAATTCATGTAGTTGCGGCCAAAATTTTTCTCGGCAAACAGCGCCCGGTAATTGTCCAGCGTGACTGCGGGGAAAACCTCTCTCGAATAAGAGGCATGTTCTGGCACCAGCGAGGTGCGAAATACCCAGAGGATCGGCAACAGCACAATCAGGCAGGCCAGGATCAGCCCCAGATGCGACAATACGCGGCGCATCATGGTGCAGTCCGCCTTGGCCAGGCCTTGCCATCCGAGGCACGGAAGAGATGCATCTGCGCCATATCGGCGTGCAGCGTGACCTGATCGCCGAAGGCTGGCAGGAAATGGCGCCCGGTGCGCGCTGAAATCGCAACGCCTCCTGCCGTCTCGATGCCGATCAGGTTTTCGGCACCAAGCGCTTCGCGCACCACGACCCTGCCGGTGACCGGCAAAGTGCCGGCAGAGGGCTCCGACAGGACATCCTCTGCCCGCAGCCCCAGAATGGCGGGTTCCTGCGTGGCACTTGCATAAAGCGCCGCCTGGGCCGGCGGCAGCGCGCCCTCAAGAGGTCCTGCTTTCAGCAGGAGCTCTGTGCCATGGAGGGTCAGGCTGGCCGGGATAAGGTTCATCGCAGGTGACGCAAGGAACTGCGCCACGAATGTATTGGCCGGGTTGGCATAGACCTCAAGCGGTGGGCCGACCTGTTCGATATGGCCATCACGCATGATACAGATGCGGTCACCCATGGTCATGGCCTCGACATGGTCATGGGTGACAAACACCATGGTCTTGCCAAGACGGCGATGAAGTTTCACCAGCTCCTGGCGCATCTCACCGCGCAGCTTGGCATCGAGATTGGACAATGGCTCATCCATCAGAAAGGCATCCGGCTCGCGCACCATGGCCCGGCCAAGCGCTACGCGCTGGCGCTGCCCCCCGGAAAGCGCACCGGGCCGGCGGTCGAGATAGGGTTCCAGCCCGAGGATTGCCGCGGCTTCGGCGATGCGCCGGTCCTGCTCTGCGACAGGTGTGCCCCGCATCTTCATGCCAAAGCGCATGTTTTCACGTACCGACATATGTGGGTAAAGGGCGTAGCTCTGGAACACCACGGCGACGTTGCGGTCCCTCGGCGCAAGCTCGGTCACGTCGCGCGTGCCAATGCGGATCCGTCCCGAGGTGACCTCTTCCAGCCCGGCGATCATTCTGAGCGTTGTGGATTTTCCGCAGCCCGAGGGGCCCAGAAGCACCATGAATTCGCCTTCGCCGATGGTGAGGGAGACCTCCCTGACCCCGAACACGCCACTGCCATAATCGCGGCTGATATTGTCGAGTGTGATCGCTGTCAAAAGAGCCTCATTCCCGGGCGGTTATGTGAAAAATGCGGGTTCGGACATTACCGAACACGCGCGGCGGAGGCGGGATCAGGTCGTGTAAACGCCGCCGGTCACGTTGATCGCCTGGCCGGTCATGAAGCGGGCCGCATCAGAGCAAAGGAAGACGACAACCCCTGCGACATCCTCTGGTGTCTCGATCCGGCCGAGCGGCGTCTGGCGGATGTAATCCTGCTCTACCTCATCGGGGGTCATACCGCGCAGTTCGGCTTCCCAGAGGATTTCGCGCTCCTGCATCGAGGTGCGCACAAAGCCCGGGCAAACCGCATTCACCCGAATGCCCTTCGGCGCCAGTTCCCGTGCAAGGCCCTGGGTCCAGCCGACCACCGCGAATTTCGAGGCAGAGTAATGTGCCAGAAGAGGAGCGCCAATCTTGGCCGCCAGCGAGGCAGTGTTGACAATGACACCACGGCTTTGCTGCAGGAAATAGCGCGAAACGATCTGGTTTGTCAGAAAGACGCCCCGCGCATTCACATCCATATTGAAGTCCCAGTCCTCGTCCGTCAGATCAACGGCCGCGCGCATGGTGGATACTCCGGCATTGGCGATGCAGATCTCGATTCCGCCAGCCAGTTCCAGCGCCTGATCGAACGCGGCCTGAACCGAATCGCGTTCGCGCACATCTGCTCTGACAGCATGATGACCAGCGCCGAGCGATGCCGCCGCAGCCTTTGCCGCCTCAAGGTTCAGGTCGGCAATCACCACCTGAATTCCCTGCGCTGCCAGTGCCTTCGCAATCGCAAACCCTATCCCGGTCGCTGCGCCGGTGACGAAGGCCCGCTTGCCGTCAAGGCCCGGGTGTTGCTGCTCGGCCAGCTGATCTGCACGCATTTGGAATCTCCCTTGCTGGCAGAAATCAAACAAAACTTTCTGGATGACGCAAGAATAATGTTTGAGTATGTTCGATTTCTGCGATTTGTATGTTTTGATTTGATCGATCTTGCGCCGCTCCGACCTTGTGGCGAAGCACTTGCGCAGGCAAAACATGGAAAGGCCGGGAGATTCCTGGCGCGATGTGATACGGGCCAGGGAATACCATACCCCTACCCCGAAAAGGATCAGGCCAGGACATGATACCGCCCGAACAGATGATTGCCACCGAACCCCCTGAGCCCGCCTCCCCCGGAGCAGCAGCGCCACAGGCCGCGACCGGGATTGCGCGCGCTCCGGCTCAGGCCCGCATGGTCCGCATTCTTGAAAGGCTGAATGAAGGGGGCTCGGTCACGGTTACCGATCTGGCCCATGAATTCGGCGTCTCAGATATGACGGTGCGCCGCGACCTTGCGGAGCTTGAACGTGACGGCTTGCTGGAGCGCGTCCATGGCGGTGCCATCGGTCTGAGCCGCGGCCCGCTGACGGTGATTGATGATATAGAGCCCGCTTTCGAAGCCCGCGCCCGGCAGAATGCCGACCGTAAGGCCCGGATCGCTCTTGCTGCCGCCCGCCATGTGGCGGGTCGCAATGCGCTTGCCTTTGATCTGGGCACCACGGTCCTTGCCGCTGCGCGTGCGGTTGCTGCTGCGGGACCGCAGCCACAGATGCGGGTTTTCACCAACAGCATGCGCGCCGGCCAGGCGATGGCCCGCGCCGGGCTCTCTGTCTACATGAGCGGCGGCCTGATCCGGGCCGAAGAAATGTCGCTGACCGGCACCGAGGCCGTTGACGGATTTTCGCGCTATTATTTCGACGTCGCGCTGCTTGGTGCCTCGGGGATGACGGCCGAAGGTGTCTTTGACTATTCGCCGGAGGAGGCCGCCGTGAAGACGGTTTTCCTGCAGCGCTCGGCCGAACGTGTGCTGCTGCTGGACAGCACAAAGTTCCGTCGCGTCTCCACGGTGCTGATCGCCTCTCTTGCGGAACTTTCCACCCTGATCACCGATGCGCCTCCACCCCCGGATCTGGCTTCTGTGCTGGATGGGGCCGGGGTGCGGGTGATCCTTGCCTGACCCGAAACCCTGCGCAGCGGATCTTCTGAATGACTGTCTTTCTCGGCCTCGATATCGGCACAACCTCGACCATCGGTATCCTCGCGGATATTGCGGGCAAAGTGCTGGCGCTCGCCTCGCGCCCTGTCACGCTTTATGCTGAAAAGCCGGGCTGGGCCGAGGAAGACCCCGCGCAATGGTGGGCGAATTGCTGCGATCTGATCCCCGAACTTCTGGAAACCGCAGGAATTTCCGCCGCTGAGATTGCAGGCATCGGCGTGGCCGGAATGCTGCCTGCCACGGTTTTGCTGGATGAGACGGGTGCGGTGCTGCGCCGCTCGATCCAGCAAAGTGACGGGCGTGCTGGCGCAGAAGTCGAGGAGATGAAGCGCGAGATTGACGAGCCGGACTTCCTGAAAGCTGCGGGCTGCGGCGTCAATCAGCAGCTTGTGGGTGCCAAGATCCGCTGGCTGGCCCGCCATGAACCAGAGGTGCTGGCCCGGGCAAAGGTGCTGCTTGGCTCTTATGACTATATCAATTTCCGGCTTACCGGCGTCGCGGCGGTCGAGCAGAACTGGGCGCTGGAGGCGGGAATCGTCAATGTCGCTTCGGGCAGGATCGATCTCTCCCAGGCGGCACGAACCGGGATTCCGCCGCATCTGCTTCCGCCGCTGATTGCCTCTTCGGCCGTGCTCGGCAAGGTCACAGCCGCCGCAGCGGCGGCAACAGGCCTTGCCGAGGGCACCCCCGTCATCGGCGGCGCTGCGGATATGATCGCCTCATGTCTTGGGGCCGGTGTGGTTTCTGGCGGCGATGTATTGCTGAAATTCGGCGGCGCGGTGGATATCCTGACCGCAACCGATGTGCTGAGCCCGGATCCTCGCCTCTTTCTCGATTACCACCTGATCCCGGGCCTCTGGATGCCCAATGGCTGCATGTCGACCGGCGGTTCGGTACTGAACTGGTTTGCAGACACTTTTGCGTCCGGGATCGCTCCGCTCAATGGCTCGCGTCATGCCGCGCTTGATGCGCTGGCGGCAGACCGGCCCGCCGGCGCCATGGGGCTTACCTTCCTGCCCTATCTGCTGGGCGAGAAAACCCCCCTGCATGATCCGGCGGCACGTGGCGCGCTGAACGGGCTGACGCTGTCACATGATCTGGGCCATGTCTGGCGGGCGATCCTTGAATCCTATGCCTATGCGATCCGCCACCATATCGAGATTTTCCGCGAGATCGGGCATAAGACGCGGCGCTTCATGGTCTCGGATGGCGGCGCGAAATCCTCGGTCTGGATGGGAATTGTCGCCGATGTGCTCGGGGAACCGTTGCACCGGCCTGGCGGGCATCCGGGCTCCTGCCTCGGCGCGGCGTGGACGGCGGCAGTGGGGCTTGGTGCGGCGGAATGGGGTGGGATCACCGCTTTTACCAGCCAGGACCGCCTTTTCACCCCCGACCCCGCCAATCGCAAGGTATATGATAAGGGCTATGCCGCGTTCCGTGATCTCTATCGCCGACTGGACGGGTCCCAGTCGTGACAGGTTTTCCCTGGAACGCAATTGCCTGGGATATCGACGGAACTCTGATCGACAGTGAGCCGCTGCATCACCGGGCCTTGCTCGCGACCTGTGCGGCGCATGGCCTTGATCTGTCCGCTCTGCCGGTAAGCACATTTGTTGGCACCCATCTGCGCGATGTCTGGCAGGCCCTTCGTGCCGATCTGGAAGAAGGGCTGACCGAGGCAGGATTCTACCGGCAAATTAACCTCAATTATGTGGCGGGGTCGGGCAGCCTGACTGAAATTCCCGGTGCTGTGGCTGTGGTGCGGGCGCTGGATGCGCTCGGGGTGATCCAGGTCTGCGCCTCCAATTCTGATCGCGAGGTGGTGGATGCCAATCTGGCGGCCCTGCAAATCGACAAGATCATGCGCGGCACCATCTCGCTTGACGATGTCCGCGAGGGAAAGCCGGCGCCCGATCCCTATCTTCGCGCCGCAGAGCTGGCAGGCGTTGCGCCGGGCGAGATTCTGGCAGTTGAAGACAGCCTGACCGGAATGAGGGCGGCGCAAAGTGCCGGTATGCGTGTTGCATTGCTCTTGCCCCCGGGCCACCCCGACCCTGCAGGAGACCTGCAGCCGGACTACCGCATCACCGCATTGAACCAGATCCCCGGTCTGCGTCGCTGATCGCAGCTTAACCCTCGTTCTGATCCGCGCCTATCAAGGCCCCCGCTTTTGGCGGGGGTATTCGCCGTTGGCAGAACCGCTTCGCGGTGACTGCGGGCAATTTGCTCCTCACCAGCGCAAGTCTTGCGAATTTCAGTTGACAAGTCCCCGGGACTCTTTGCAAGGTCGTTATCTGTTATAACAAATTACAGGCATCGCGGATGCAACCCTCTCTCGTCCAGCGTCTTCTGACCCATACAATCCTCGGGTTTTGCAGCCTGGTGGTGCTCTTGCCGCTGCTTTGGGTGCTCAGGACCTCGTTTGCCGATAAGGTGGTGGCCTATCAGCTGCCCCCGGAAATCTTCTTCGTTCCGACCCTGGAGAACTATCGGACCATCCTTTCCGAGATGAACTTCGGAACGTTCTTCCTTAACAGCCTGGTGATTTCCCTGGCTTCGACTGTGCTGGCGGTGGTGATCGGGGCTTTGGCGGCATATGCGATCGACCGCTACCAGGCTGGCGGTAAGGCAATGCCGGTGATCATCCTTGCGACCCAGATGATGCCACCCATCGTGCTGGTGATCCCGTTCTTCCTGATCTTCAAAGATATCGGGCTGACCGATTCCCATCTTGGGCTGATCATCACCTATCTGGCCTTCAACCTGCCCTATGTGGTCTGGCTGCTGATGAGCTTTATGAAGCGCGTCCCGCGAGAGCTCGACGAGGCAGCGCTGATCGATGGATGCACACCATTCACCGCCTTTATCCGGATCATCGTGCCGGCCCTTCTGCCTGGTATCGGCGCCGCCACAATCCTCAGCTTCGTGCTCAGCTGGAATGAGTTTCTCTTTGCACTGATGCTTTCCGGCAATGACTCGAAAACCCTTCCGGTCGCTATTTCGAGCCTCGTAACGCAGCAAGGCACAGCAATCGGCGCGGTCAGTGCAGCGACGATCCTCGCCATGCTGCCAATGGCAGTCCTCTATTTCGCCATGCGCCGTTTCCTCGTCTCGGGGCTGAACTCAGGCGCGGTGAAGGGCTGAGCCCCAAAATAAAACAAGGGCAAAGCCCTGAAACAAACCAACAAGGAGACAGAAATGACCCGTTTGACGAAAACCGGGCTCGGTATAACCGCCGCGCTTCTGATGACCACCTCGGGCGCGCTGGCTGATGCGGCCGCCGTCTGCCAGGGCAAGACGCTGAACCTGCTGCTGGAGACTGTGCCCGACAGCACGGCACTTCTGGAGGTTGCACCTGAATTCGAAGCTCTCTCCGGTGCAAAGCTCAATCTGGAAGCGGTGAATTACTCGCTGATGCATGAAAAGCTGGTACCAAGCCTTACCGCTTCGTCCGGCTCCTATGATGTGCTGGTGGTCGACAGTTACTGGGCCGGGGAGTTTGTCACTGCGAACTGGATCCTGCCGCTCGATGACCGGATCGCGGCGGACGGGGTCGATACCTCGGCCTATTATCCGGCACTGATGGAGGTGAATGGCCACGTTAAGGGCAGCACCTATATGTTGCCCTTCTGGCAATATGCGATGGGGATGCTTTACCGCAAGGACATCACTGACAGTGCAGAGTTCCAGGCAGCCTATAAAGAGAAATTTGGCCGTGACTGGCGCCTGCCCGAGACCCTGCAGGAATATGCCGAACTGGCGAAATGGGCGGGCGAGTTTACCGGCAAGGCCGGTGTCGCAATGTCCGGTCAGCGCGCCGATCCGGTGGTGATGGAGGCGACCAATTACCTCTTCTCGCTTGGCGGCGATTTCTACAACCGTGAAACCTGGGAGCCGGCACTGAGCTCTCCCGAGGCCATCGAGGCGGTGACGATCTATGCCGACCTGATGAAGAATGCCGCCCAGCCGGGCGCACTCGGGGCCAATTTTGACGATGTGGCCAATGCGCTGAAACAGGATAAAGCCGTCATGGCAATTCAGTTTCTCTTCCTGATGCCGACGCTTCAGGATCCTAAGGAAAGCCAGGTTGTCGACAAGATGGCCTTTGCGCGGATGCCAGGCAAGGACAGCCTGCTTGGCGGCTGGGGCTGGGCAATTCCGTCCAACGCGACCAATCCCGACTGCTCGTGGGAATTCATCAAATGGGCGGAATCGAAAGATGTCGCGATGAAACGCGCTATGGCGGGCGGACAGCCGACCCAGGCCTGGATCTATGACGATGCCGCCTATCTGGAGCGCTGGCCGGCGATGGGCGCGGTCGGTGACGCCCTTGCCCATGCCAAGGGTCTCCCTGTGATGTCGCGCGCAACCCAGCTTGTCGAGGTCTTCGCCGAGGTGATGGGCGATGTTCTGGCAAATAACACCGATCCGGCCACCGCCATCGCCAATGCGGAAGACAAGCTTGCGCGTCTGACCCGCGGCGATCCGCTGCTGAAATAAGCGGAACCTGTAACATGTCACGGCCCGCCTTTGCCGGGCCGTGATACCCGATCCCAGCGACGGATGCCCGAAGACATGACACGCGCCACCCCGAACAGTTCCCGCCGCGACGGCTTCTCTGTCGGCTTTTACAAACTGCTTTTCATGACGCCCACGATCCTCGTGCTGGCGCTGGTGGTGGCGGGGCCGCTGCTTTACTCGCTCTGGCTCAGCCTGCACGAATATATCATCACCTATGGAATGGGTGATCTGATCTGGTTCGAGAACTACACCCTGATGATGAGCGAGGAATTCGCCGGCGTCTCATGGGTGACGATGAAGCTCACCGTGATCGTCGTCGTGCTGGAGTTTCTGATCGCCTTCGGGCTTGCACTGCTTCTGAACCAGCCCTGGCTGAAGATGCGCAATTTCTATCTGGTCGTGCTGATGCTGCCGATCCTGATGACGCCCGTCGCGGTGGCGCTGATGTTCCGGCTGATGTTCAACCCCAATCTGGGCATCATCAACTGGGTACTGTCGCAAGTCGGCATTCCCGAACAGGGCTGGTTCGGAGATCCCGATCTTGCCCTTGCGACAGTGGTTTTCGTTGATATCTGGAACGAGACCTCCCTCATGCTGATCATGCTTTACGCCGGGCTTAAATCGCTGCCCCAGGACCCGGTGGAGGCGGCCCGGATTGATGGCGCCAGCTCCTGGCAGATCCTCTGGCATGTGACATTGCCCATGCTCAGGCCGGTGATCCTTGTGACGGTGCTGATCCGCCTGATCACCGCGCTGAAGAGCTATGACCTGATTTACATGCTGACCCAGGGCGGTCCGGGTAAAGTCACCGAAACGATCAGCTTCTATGCCTACAGGCTGGGCTTTCGCTTCCTTGATATCGGCCAGGCGGCGGCTGTGTCCTTCATTCTGCTGGCTGCGGTCGTGGCCCTGACCGTGCTTCTCCTGCGCATCATGAAAGAGAAATGAAGATGGATGCCGGTCAGACCCCGCGCTGGACGCGCATGCTGGAATGGGACCAGCGCCCTCTGCGGCTTGACAGCTTTTCAGAAGAAAACCCGGAACATGGCTTTGCCGTCTTCCATTCCCCCTGGGATCCTGTGCCGGGCCTTGTACTGGGTGCGGCAGGCGAGATCCTTGAGATGGATGGCCGCAAGGCTGCGGATTTCGATATTCTCGACGCATTCATCGCCGCGCATCACCTCGATGTTGCCGTTGCGCCCGAGGCGATGGCACTCGACAGCACCGGGATCGCCCGGATGCTGGTCGATGTGAACGTGCCGCGTGAAGAGCTGGAGCGGCTGGCCCGCGGCATGACGCCTGCGAAACTGGCCGAGGTGGTCGGGCGGCTTTCGATGCTGGAGGCGACTTTCGCCTATTCCAAGATGCGCCAGCGCCACAGCCCCGGCAATCAGGCGCATGTGACCAATGCCAAGGATGACCCGCTGCAACTGGCGGCAGACAGCGCCATTGCTGTTGCGCTTGGCTTTGACGAGATCGAGACGACGATGCGGGTGGCGGGCAATGCATGGGCAAATGCGCTGGCCTGCACCGTAGGCGCGGCCTCGGGGCGTGGTTCGACCCTTTTCCAATGTTCCATCGAAGAGGCCGAGGAACTGAAAATCGGTCTTGCGGGCCTTGCCACCTACGCCGAGACGGTTTCGGTCTACGGCTCTGAGCGCAGCTTTGTTGACGGTGATGACACGCCCTGGTCCAAGACCTTCCTGACCGCAGCCTATGCCTCGCGCGGCATCAAGGCGCGCTGCACGTCGGGCGCCGGGTCTGAGCTGCTGATGGGCTTTCATGAGAAATGCTCGGTCCTTTATCTTGAGGCGCGCTGCCTGTGTCTGCAACGCGCCATGGGCGTGCAGGGTACGCAGAACGGTGGCGTCGATGGGGCGCCGCTGACCGCCTCCATGCCCGGTGGCGTGCGCGAACTGATGGCAGAAAATCTGCTGGCGGTCTGGCTGGGCCTCGAATGCGCCTCCGGGAATGACACCAAAACCTCGGAATCAGAGGTCAGGATCGGTGCGAAGATCACGCCCTATCTTCTGGCAGGATCCGACCTGATCACCTCGGGGTTCGGCTCGATCCGCGCCTATGACAATTCGTTCAATCCCTCTTTGTTCAATGCGGAAGAGCTGGAGGATTATCTGACCCTGCAACGCGATTTCCAGGCCGATGGCGGGCTTGCGCCGGTTGCAGAGACAACGGCACTGGCCCTGCGCCGTCAGGCAGTCCTGGCTTTGGCAGATGTGCTGGACGAGCTGGGCCTTGCGAAGGCCGGGGCCGAGATGATCGAAAGCGTGATCCATGCCTCTGGCTCGAATGAAACAGAGACATTCTCGCCGTTGCGCACGCTGCAGATCAGCCAGGACATTGCAGCACGCGACCTGACCGCGCTTGACGTGGTACGCGCTCTGGCGCTGCGCGGGCATCGTGAGATGGCAGAAAACCTGATGTCCATGCTGCGCCAGCGCGTCAGCGGTGATTATCTGCAGACCTCGGCCATCGTGCGCGACGGGCGCGTCGTATCGGCCGTCAACGACCCGAACCGCTATTCCGGCCCGGGCACCGGCTACCGCATGGACGAAGACCGCTGGAACCGCGTCAAAGCGGTGCGGGGAACGATCAACCGCAATCATATCCTCGCCGGCGAGGGCCGCCACCAGGCCCCCTCGGGCGCCGCGCAATTCTACCCGATCGGCGAGGCCGCTCCGGGCCGTGATCCGCATGAGGTGGTGATCGGCATCTCTCCGGCCTTCGGGGAGAGGCTGCACCAGACCACCGCCGGCCACGCCGTAAGCGATGTGCTGGATGCCCTGACAAAGGGTATTCTCGAAGGCGGGGCCTTGCCGCGTGTCGTCCGCATCCGTCACACCGCCGATACCTCATTTCTCGGGCTGACGGCGGCACGGCTGGCAGGTTCGGGTTTCGGCATCGGCATTCAGGCCAAGGGCACAGCGATCATTCACCAGAAAGACCGGCTGCCGCATATGAACCTGGAGCTTTTCTCCAATGCGCCTCTGGTCCGCCTTGATCAGTATCGCGCAATGGGCCGCAACGCGGGCCGCATGACCTGGGGTGAGTTGCCTGAGCCGATCATCGTGACCAATGATGGCCAGGCACTTGGAGCGCGGTTCCATCCGCGTGTGGCATTGCTCTACGCCATCGAGACCGAGATGACCGACCCCACAGCCGCCCCCGAAGAGATGTTTTTCGCCAGCGCGGAGCGCAACGCATGAGCCAGTCTCCACTTGATCTCTATCCGCTTTCGGAAAAGGCGCCGGAGCTGGTGCGTACCCCCGGCGGTCTGGGGCTTGATGACTTCACCGTTGATGCCGCCGTGGCGGGGCGGATCGGGCCGCAGGACCTTGCGATCACGCCCGAGGTGCTGCGGCTTCAGGCGGATATCGCCCGCGCGGCAAGGCGCGATAAACTGGCCGAGAACTTTGAGCGCGCGGCCGAGCTGACCGCTGTGCCGCAGGAAATGCTGCTCGACACCTACGAGCTGCTGCGCCCTGGCAGGGCCGGCTCAGCAGCTGAGTTACGCGCCCGCGCGCAGCTGATGCGCGACAGTTTCAATGCGCCCCTGATTGCGGCGCTGATCGAAGAGGCCGCCGAAATCGGCGAGAAACGCGGCCTTTTCACCAAAAGATTCTAGGAAGGACAGGGCTATGGCAGAGGTAGAAGTCGTCCGACTCGCCAAAAGTTTCGGGACCCATGACATCATCCGCGATCTCGATCTGAAAATCGAAGACGGGGAATTCGTCGTATTGGTCGGCCCCTCGGGCTGCGGCAAGACCACGCTTTTGCGCATGATCGCAGGGCTGGAGCCGACAACGGCAGGGGAAATCCGCATCGGGGCGCGGGATGTGACGCATCTGTCACCGAAGAACCGTGACATCGCGATGGTTTTCCAGTCTTACGCGCTTTACCCGCATATGACGGCGGCTGAAAATATGGGCTTCAGCCTGAAGCTTGCGAAGGTTCCGGCGGCAAAGATTGCCGATCAGGTGGCGCGTGCGGCAAAGCTCCTGCATATCGACCACCTTCTGAACCGCAAGCCGCGTGAACTGTCGGGCGGTCAGCGTCAGCGGGTTGCCATGGGCCGCGCTATGGTGCGCGAACCGGCGGTCTATCTCTTCGACGAGCCGCTCTCCAATCTGGATGCGCAACTGCGCACCTCGATGCGGGCCGAGATCAAGCGGATGCATCTCGAAGAAAAACAGACGGTGATCTATGTCACCCATGACCAGATCGAGGCCATGACACTTGCCGACCGCATTGTCGCGATGCGGGCCGGCAAGATCGAACAGATCGGCAGCCCCGATACGCTTTACAATCGCCCGGCCAGCACATTCGTCGCGAAATTCATCGGGTCGCCGGCAATGAACCTGCTGCCCGCTGAACTGACCGGCGGTGAAATCCGCGTCGGGGCCGGGCCTTCCTTCGCCCTTCCCGCCGGTTTTGCCCATTTGCGCGGCGAGACGGGCCGCAAGGTTCTGCTTGGGATTCGTCCCGAAGCCTTCCACCTTGCGCCGCTTCAGGCGGACTGGCCGGCTTTCCAGGTCACGGCCTCGCTGATCGAACCCTGCGGTGCAGAGGTCTATGTGATCGGCGATCTCGCGGGCCAGGAGGTGACCCTGCGGCTGGCCCCCGGAACCGCCCCTGCCCGTGGCGAGAGCCGCAGCTTCTTTGCCGATACCGGCGCAATCCATCTGTTTGATGCCGCAACCGAGCGCAGCCTGCGGGAGCCCGCCAAGGGTGAGGGGGAAAAAGCATGACCACGCAAAAGCTTCTGGACGGCAAGACCGCCCTGGTGACCGCCGCCGGATCTGGGATTGGGGCGGCATCGGCAGAAATTCTTGCAGCAAACGGCGCCTTCGTCATGGTGACGGATCGCGACGCTTCTGCTGCGGCTGCGACGGCCGCACGGATCAGGGACGCCGGGGGCGAGGCGGGGTCTGCCGCGCTTGATGTGGCGGATGAAGCGTCAATCACCTCGGTTTTTGCAGCGCTGGTCGCTGATCGGGGCGCGTTGAACATCCTGCACAATCACGCCGGCATCCAGATCGCGGGCGCGATGGAGGATATCGGCGCGGATGAAATGCGCAAAAGCTATGAGATCAATGTCGTTGCACAGTTTGCGGCCTGCAAGGCGGCGCTGCCGCATATGCGCGCGCAAGGCGGCGGCGTGATCCTGAACACGGCCTCGAATGCAGGGGTGTTCCTCGACAAGGGCATGCTTGCCTATATCACCACCAAATCCGCCGTCATTACGATGACAAAGCAGATCGCGCTGGATTACGCCAAAGACGGCATCCGGGTGAATGCGCTTTGCCCGGGCTGGGTGGATACCCCTTTCAATGGCCCCTATGAGGCGCAGCTTGGCGGACGGGCTGCGCTGGAGAAGGTGGTCGGCACCCTGGTGCCGATGGGCCGGTTCGGACGGGTGGAAGAAATCGCCGAAGCGATCCTTTTCCTGTGCTCGGACCGTTCTTCTTTCATCACCGGCCATGCTCTTGTTGCGGATGGCGGCGAATGCCTCGCCGGTGGCAGCAATTCCTCTGTGTAAGCCGCCCCGGGGGGCCGCTACCGAAGACAGGAACAAGGATAAAGACGTGCAGATCCCGTCCGACCTCAGCGCCAGCCTGGCGCATGGCGGCTTGCCGCCCTTCAGGATGACCACCGATCCCGCTCTGGCACCGGATGCCCGCGCGGCAGACGCCAATTTACTGCTTTCGCAGGACCCGCCCGGCATTTCCATCACCCAGGCCGAAGAGATCGCCCTGCGGACCTTCGGCATTGCCGGCCAGTTCCGCAGCCTGTCATCCGAGCGGGATTCCAATTTTCATGTCAGCCTGGCCTGTGGCACCCAGGCGCTGTTGAAGATCACCAATGCCAGCGAGGACCGCAGTGTCACCGCGATGCAGACGGCGGCGCTGATGCATCTGGCAGTGATTGATCCCGACCTGCCGGTGCAGCGGATCTGTCAGACGCTGAAAGGTGAGGCCTGGGACATTGTCACCGGCCCTTCGGGGCAGCAGCATATCGTGCGGCTGCTGACATGGCTTGACGGCACAATGCTGCATGCCGCAACGCCCGGCCCGGATCTGCACTACCGCATAGGCGCGCTGCTGGGGCGGTTGAGCAAAGGGATGCGCGGCTTTTTCCATCCCGCCGCGGGTCATGTGCTGCAATGGGACATTAAACAGGCGGCCAGCCTGCGCCCGATGCTGTCCGCGGTCAGCGATACCGCGTTGCGCGACCGGCTTGGCGCCCATCTCGACCGGTTTGCAGCTGAGATCGCCCCGCGCCTGCCGCATCTGCGGGCCTGGGTCGTGCACAATGATTTCAACCCCCACAATCTGGTTGTCGACGGAGTTGAGGCCGATATCCCGACCGGGATCATTGACTTCGGCGATATGGTTCATACGCCGCTGGCCTGTGATCTGGCGGTCGCCTGCTCCTATAATATCACCGAGGGGCCAGCGCCACTTGCGCGGGTCGCGGATATGGTTGCGGGCTATGCCTCGGTTCTGATGCCAGAAGAGGAAGAGATCGCGCTGCTCCCCGATCTGATCCGGATGCGCCATGTCACCACGCTGGCCGTTACCTCCTGGCGCGCGGCCCGCTATCCCGAAAACGCGCCCTATATCCTGAGGAACGCAGCCGCCTCGCTGCGCGGACTTGATGCGATCGATCACATCGGCGCCGATGAAACCGCGCGGCTGCTGCGCGCCGCCCTGCCTGCAAAAACGACGGAGTGACCCGGATGAAACCCGATACCACCATGGTAAATGCTTTTGATCCGACGCGGACCGCTGGTCTTGCCCCTGAGGATCGTGCGCTGATCCAGCGGCGTGGCAAAGCGCTTGGACCGGCTTACCGCCTGTTCTATGAAGAACCACTCCACCTTGTGCGGGGCGAGGGGGTCTGGCTTTACGACGCCCAAGGCAATGCCTGGCTTGACGCCTATAATAATGTGGCCTCTGTCGGCCATTCCCATCCAAAAGTGGTTGAGGCGATCAGCCGCCAGCTTGCCACGCTCAACACCCATACCCGCTACCTGCATGAGGGCGTGGTCAGCTATGCCGAGCGGCTGCTTGCCACCATGCCCCCCGAGATGGGCCATATGATGTTCACCTGCACCGGGTCAGAAGCCAATGACCTCGCACTGCGTATCGCGCGGTCTTACACCGGGCGCCAGGGGGTGATCGTGACCCGGCTGGCCTATCACGGGCTGACCGAGTCGGTATCGGAATTCTCTCCCTCGCTGGGTGGCTTCGTA
The DNA here is from genome assembly GCF_023371075.1 of Pseudomonas sp. GX19020. Classification (NCBI taxonomy): domain Bacteria; kingdom Pseudomonadati; phylum Pseudomonadota; class Gammaproteobacteria; order Pseudomonadales; family Pseudomonadaceae; genus Pseudomonas; species Pseudomonas sp. GX19020. The sequence continues at coordinate 103,182 of NZ_JAMCCR010000010.1, read as the reverse complement.
CAAAGGGGCGCGAGGGTGCGCCTGATCGATGCGCCCAATGCTCTGTTTGTCCCGCCCGCCGAACAGGGGGCGAAACTGGCGGCGGATCTGGCGAAGGCCATCGCAGAGATGCGCGCTGACGGGATCGAGCCCGCGGCTTTCATCGTCGACACGATCTTCTCAAGTGACGGGCTCTACCCCGATCCGGCGGGCTTTCTGAAACCGGCCGCCGATCTGATCCGCGCCGAAGGCGGGCTCTTCATCGCCGATGAGGTGCAGCCTGGCTTTGCCCGCACGGGGGATCGTTTCTGGGGCTTTCAGCGGCATGGCATCACGCCTGATATCGTAACGATGGGCAAACCAATGGGCAATGGTTTCCCCGTTGCAGGCGCGGCTATCCGCCCGGAAGTCGTCGCGGAATTCGGCGAGAAAGCCCGGTATTTCAACACGTTCGGGGGAAATCCGGTGGCCAGTGCTGCCGGAATGGCGGTGCTTGATGTGATCGAAACCGAAGGGCTTCAGCAAAACGCGCGCGAGATCGGGGCCTTTCTGAAGCAGGGGCTTTCCGAGATTGTACGCGGACGCGACGATATCGGTGACGTGCGGGGCGCGGGGCTGTTTCTGGCGATGGAATGTGTCGAGAGCCAGAGCACGAACAAACCGAATGCCCGGCTAGCGGGCCATATCGTCAACCATCTGCGGCGCAATGGTGTGCTGATCAGCGCCACCGGACCCGGCGCGAACATTCTCAAGATCCGCCCGCCACTGGTGTTGCAAAAGCCCGAAGCGACTCGGTTTCTTGAGGCAATCAGTGCGGCGGTTGCCGCCGCCTGAGGCCTGGCTGGCAGCAGGCTCGCGCCGTGCAGGGGAAACTGATAGTTTCGGTCAAAGTGCCTGAAAGATAGCAAGATGGATTTTGCCCAACTGACCGCCGAACCCTTGCACGAGCAGGCCTATTCGGCCTTGCGAAATGCGCTTCTTATGGGGCGTTTCACCCCCGGACAATCCGTGACCATCCGTGGTCTGGGGGCGAGCCTCGGCATTTCGGCCACTCCGGTCCGGGAGGCCCTGCAGCGCCTGATCGCCGAAGGGGCGCTGGAACTTGCCGCCAACCGCACGGTACAGGTGCCGGTCATGACGCGTGCCCGGTTTGCCGAGATCACCGCGATCCGCCTGCGCCTGGAGCCTCTGGCCGGTGAGGCCGCGCTGTGCCATGCCAGTTCAGAGCTTTGTACAAAGCTGGAAGTGTTGAACGAACGCATGTTCGCTTCAATCGCCGAGGGACGTTTTTCCGACTATCTGGCGGATAATCAGAGCTTCCATTTCCTGATCTACGAGAGCGCGAAACAGCCATTCCTTCAGCAGATGATCGGGCTGTGCTGGTTGCGGACCGGCCCCTGGCTGAACCGCCTCGCGGATGAAGGGCGCTTCCATGTCATCGCCAATGAAGAACATGGCCAGATGATCTCGGCATTGCGCAGACAGGACCCCGCCGCGATCGCCGCAGCGCTGGTGAAGGACATAGGGGACGCCGCCGAAGTGCTGGCAACCCATCTGATCTATGCCGAGGATACCGGTGCCCCGAAAGGCCGGCCCTGAGCCGGTCATCGCCGTAGCAGATTGTCGGTTCGGGGGGCGGGTCTTTCGGCGCGTTGCGCGCCCGGGACCGTGCCACAGGAGTTTAGGCTGCAAAGCCTGGCCTGCGGCCTAGCCCGGGGTGGCGCTGGTCCGGGGTGCTTCCGTTTGTTCATCGCATTCACGGCCTCTGACCACGTGACAGGGGCAGAGGCCGGTGGAATTTCAGGCATATCGGGTGAAACATTTTGTTTGATATGTTCGATAATGTTTAATGCTGCAAGATGCCTCCGGTTGCCACGATTTTGCCCATAAAATATTTTTCATCAGCAAAATCATTGATGTATGAAAATTTCCATACAGATGGTCATGAAGTTCCCGGCAGAACTCAACGAAAATCTCTGATCGTCGCAGGTCTCGGCACAGAATTCTTTTTCGATTGTGTTCGAATCCTGTTGACGCTTGTCGAGGCCATCCATTAGCCTTTTCTCCAGACCCGCAAACAGGGTTGCAGGGGGATTATCATCGAGAGAGAGGCAGGGCAGGTTTGCCCGGGGCGCAATTTTCGCGGCACGTTTAGATTGCCATGCGGGCAGCTATGTCAAACTTCGCAAAATTGCTTCCGGGTACGAAACCGGTGACTGCCATGGTCCACCTGAAGCCTTTGCCGGGGGTCCGGCTTTATGATGAGGCGGCGGTGACAAAGGGGATCGTCAAAGGGGTCGCCTGCGACCCGGAGGCTTTGCAGGCAGCAGATGTTAATGCCGACGATCCGGAGAGTGCAAGTGACCTCATGAGGATCGTGAGAGCCAGCCTGGGCTGACGTTCAGGCAGACCATACCGGGGAGAGACGATGGACGTAAGACGCGATACGACAACCAGCTATCTTTACGGCCTCGCAGCGCTGGCGGTCGGGATTTTCGTCGCGTTGTCACTGGCCGCGCCGGGCTATCTTTCCTTCAACAATCTCTCCTCGATGGGGTTCCAGTTCCCGGAATTCGGGCTGCTGGCACTGGCAATTCTGCCTGCAATGATTGCCGGAGGGATCGATCTTTCTGTCGTGGCTGTCGCCAATCTGAGCGCGGTGATCTGCGCGGTTCTGCTGCGTGAAGGCGGCGTTGCGGCGTCAGTCGCCATACCGGTAACGATCCTCACGGGGCTGTGCTGCGGTGCGGTCAACGGGCTCCTGATCTCATGGCTCAGGCTGCCCGCGATCCTTGCGACACTGGGCACCATGCAGCTGTTTGGCGGCATCGCTATCGTCATAACGGGCGGCCCGTCGCTGACGGGGCTGCCGGCTTGGTATGCCGCTTTGGGGACATGGTCGGTCTTCGGGATCCTGCCGCTGCCGCTGGTCATCTTCGCAGGCGTGGCCCTGGTGCTGGGACTTGTGCTGGCGCGGACGCGGCTTGGACTGCGTGGCAGGCTTTACGGTGCCAATGCAACTGCCGCCCGCTTCGCCGGCATTTCCGAGACGACAACCCTTGTGCGGACCTATGCAATCTGCGGCGGTATCGCGGCTCTGGCCGGGCTGGTTGTGCTGGCGCGGGTCAGCTCGGCCAATCCCGATTACGGCAGCTCTTATCTGCTTCTTGTGATCCTGATCAATGTGCTGGCCGGGGTGGATCCCAATGGCGGCCGTGGCACCGTGATCGGAGTGGTGCTGGCGGTGCTGACATTGCAGCTGATCTCAAGCGGTCTGAACTTTATGGCCTTCAGCGCCTATTCGCGCGACCTCTTCTATGGCGGCCTGCTGGTTGCGGTGATGCTGGGGCGCTGGATGGCTGGCAATCTGGGCCTCGGCCCTCTTTTCATGCGGAAAAAACGGATATGATCGACTCTCTTCGCCAGTCACTCGAAGCGCTGATGCTGATCCCGGGCCTCGCCGGGCATGAGGATCGGGTCCGCCGCCATATCACCGGGCAGCTTGCACATCTGCCATTGCAGGTCTCGGTCGATATGCTGGGCAATCTGATCTGTACGCTGCCGGGTGCCGATACCGCACCTTCGGTGATGCTGTTTACCCATATGGACAGCCTCGGTTTCGTGACCCGCAAGATTGAAGCGAACGGGCTGATCCGCATCGAGCGTCTTGGCGGCATACCCGAGAAAGCGCTCCCGGCGCAGCTGGTCACGTTCTGCGTGGGTGAGGGTCGCGATGTGCATGGCATCATCGCCAACAAGTCGCACCACGCGACCCCGGCAGATGAGAAATACAAGGTCACGCCCTATGCGGATCTTTTCATTGATATCGGCGCCGAAAGTGCGGGCGCTGTCGAAGCGCTTGGGATCCGGATCGGCACGCCGGTGGTTTATACGCCCCGGGTGGTGCATCTGAACGAGCACCGCGTTGCGGGCACCTGGATTGATGATCGTGCAGGTTGCGCGGTGGTGATGGCGGCGGCGGCGGCCCTGGCGGAACTGCCGGTTGCTCAGCGCCCGACGGTGCATTTCGTCTTTGCCGTGCTGGAAGAATTCAACCTGCGCGGCGCGATGGTAGCAGCCCAGGGGCTGCGGCCCGATGTGGCGATTCAGATTGACCTCGCGCTGAACTCGGATACGCCGGACATGACCAGCCGCGGGGAGGTCGTCCTGGGCGGTGGCCCGGCAATGGCACTGTATTCCTTTCACGGGCGGGGCACGCTGAACGGCACCATCCCCCATCCGGCGCTTCCGAAACTGATGGATGAGACTGCCGCCGCCGAAGGTATTCCCCTGCAGCGTACCGCCCATACCGGCGCTCTTACCGACAGCTCTTATGTGCAGCTGGTCGGCACCGGCGTCGCCTGCATTGATATGTGTTTTCCCTGTCGCTACACCCATACCTCGCTGGAATTGTGCGACTTGCGTGACCTTTCACAACTGACCCGGCTGGTCAGTGCGGCCATTGCGCGCATGGCAGGTGATTTCAGTCTCGACCGTGATCTGGTGACCTGATGCGCTATACGCTCGGCATTGATATCGGCACCTATGAGGCGAAAGGATGCCTTGTCGATGAGACAGGGCGGGTGATGGCCGAGGCTGCGCGTCGTCATGACATGCAGGTCCCAGAGCCGGGCTATGCCGAACATGATGCCGAGGCCGACTGGTGGCAGGGCTTTGTCACGCTGACGCGGGAGTTGCTGGCAAAAAGTGCCGTTAATCCTAAAGAGATTGCCGCGGTCGGCATCTCGGGGATCGGCCCCTGCATGTTGCCGGTCGACGCGGCGGGCGTCGCGCTGATGAATGGTGTGCTTTACGGCGTCGACACCCGCGCCAGCCGGGAAATCGCAGAGCTGACGGCGGAAATCGGCGTCGAAACGCTGTTGCGGCGCACCGGCAATGGTCTGACCTCGCAATCGGTCGGGCCCAAGATGCTCTGGCTGAAACGCAACCGGCCCGAGATTTTCGCGCGCACGAAATACATCATGAATTCGACCACCTGGCTCGTGTTCCGGCTGACGGGGAGAGTGGTGATCGACCATTATTCTGCCTCCAGCTATCATCCTTATTATGACATCGAAAGCCAGTCCTGGACGCGTGATTACGATGATCTGATCGCGCCGGCCGCGCTTTTGCCCGCGCTGACCTGGGCCACCGATATCGCCGGACATATCTCTTCTGACGCCGCGCAGCTGACGGGCCTTGCTGAAGGCACGCCGGTGATTGCGGGAACCATCGACGCCGCCGCCGAGGCGGTTTCTGTGGGCGTGCAGGATTCCGGTCAGATGATGCTCATGTATGGGTCGTCAATGTTCCTGATCCTCGTGACCGACGAGAGAATTGCGGACCCGCACCTCTGGTATGCGCCCTGGCTTTTCCCGGGCCAGCACGCGCTGATGTCGGGAACTGCCACTGCTGGCACGCTCACGCGCTGGTTTGTCAGCCAGTTCGCCCGCGATTTGCCCGAGACAGAGGTTTTTGCGGTGCTCAGCGCCGAGGCGGCAGCCTCACCTCCCGGCGCGCGGGGCCTGTTGATGCTGCCCTATTTCTCGGGCGAGCGCACGCCGATCCATGATGCAGCGGCGAAAGGGGTTATTTTTGGCCTCGATCTCTCCCATCAGCGCGGTGATCTCTATCGGGCCCTGCTGGAAGGGGTTGGCTATGGCATCGCCCAGATCCTCGATACCTATAACGCGGCAGGCGCGCGCATCACCGAGGTGATAGCGGTGGGGGGCGGCACCCGCAATTCGATCTGGGCGCAGGGGATCTCGGATATCACGGGACGGGAGCAGACGATCCGCGCCCGCTCGACCGGTGCGGCCTATGGCGATGCCTTTCTCGCTGCGGTGGGGGTCGGCATGGTCGCTCCCCGCGATATCACGCGCTGGAATCCGAGTGCGCGCATGCTGACACCTGATTCTGATCTGACGCAGCTTTACCACGACGGTGCAGCGCGTTTCCAAAGACTTTACCACAGCACCCGGCCGCTGCTGGCCGGTGGCAAAAACTGAAAAATAAACAAAACAGAGGAGGACGATATGAGTTTTTCCATCCGCAAAGGCGCTCTGGCACTGGCGCTTGGCGCGACATGTCTCGCCGGCCCAGCGCTGGCCGAAACCAAAAGCTATGAGATCGTGACCGTGGTGAAGCTGGAAGGCATCGCCTGGTTCAACCGCATGGCCGAGGGCGTGGCCGGCTTCAAAGAAGCCTCCGGCCATAATGCCACCACGATTGGCCCGGTTTCGGCCGATGCCGCGTTGCAGGTTCAGATGATCGAGGATCTGATCGCGCGCGGCGTTGACGCAATCACCGTGGTGCCGAATTCGCCCGAGGCGCTGGAGCCGGTCCTGAAAAAGGCGCTCGATGCCGGGATCAAGGTGATCGGCCACGAGGCTTCCTCGCTGCAGAATGTCACCTGGGATATCGAGGCCTTCGACAATGGCGCTTACGGCGAGCATCTGATGAAGGCGCTGGCCGAAGGTATGGGCGAGGAAGGCGAATATGCCGTGTTCGTCGGCCATCTGACCGCAAAAACCCATAATGAATGGGTCGATGCCGCGATCGCCTATCAGGAGGCCCATTATCCGAAAATGACGCTGGTAGGCGGCAAGGTGGAATCGAACGAACAGCAGCAGACCGCTTATGCCAAAACCAAGGAATTGCTGCGCACCTATCCGAACCTCAAGGGCATCCAGGGGTCGGCCGGTGAGGATGTGGTTGGCGCCGCCCTCGCGGTTGAAGAAGCCGGGCTTGAAGGCAAGGTGACCATTGTCGGCACCTCGCTGGTATCTGTCTCCGGCCCTTATCTCGAGGCAGGCACCATCAGCATGATTTCCTTCTGGGATCCGGCCAAGGCCGGTGAGGCGATGAACAAGCTGGCGGTCATGGCGATCGAGGGGCAGGAGGTCAAAACCGGCGATGACCTGGGGATCCCGGGCTATAATGACGTTAAGGTTGATGGCCATGTGATCTATGGCCAGGCCTGGGAAGATGTGACCTCGGCGAATATGGGCGATTACAACTTCTGATCCGTTTCATGCCCTGCCCGGTTTGGTCCGGGCAGGGCACGCGCTGCGCTCTTCGGGATATTTCCATGCCCTCACCCGTTCCCCTGCTGGACCTGCGAAACCTTGCCAAGGCCTATGGGCCGATCCCGGTGCTGGAAGGGGTCGGCTTCACGCTCTGGCCGGGTGAAGTGCGTTGTCTTGCCGGCGAGAACGGGTCGGGCAAATCAACCCTGATCAAGATCCTCTCGGGGGTCATTGCCGCCGATGCGGGCGAGGTGTTGTTCGATGGCAAGCGCGCACCAAAAGGCGCGCGTGCGGCGATTGCGATGGGTCTTTCGGTGATCTGGCAGGATTTCTCGCTGCTGCCCAATCTGACGGTCCATGAAAACATCTCTTTCCTGTCAGCGCTTTCGTCGGGGGCAAAGGTCTATTCGGCGCGTCGGAGCAGGGCTCTGGCGCTGGAGGTCCTGGAGCGGATGGGCGTCAGCCTTGATCCCGACCGGGTGCTGGAAGAAATTCCCGTGGCCGAAAAACAGGTCGTCGCCATTGCCCGAGCGCTGGCAAACGAGGCGCGCATCATCGTGATGGACGAGCCGACCACCGCCCTGACCCGGGCCGAAGTGGCGCAGCTGTTCAGGATCGTGCGCCAGCTGAAGGCCGATGGCGTTGCCTTTCTTTTCGTGTCTCACAAGATCGAAGAGGTTTTCGCAGTCTGCGATACGGTCACGGTGCTGCGCGACGGCAAGGCGGTTGTCGCGGGGCCAATCACGGCATTCCGGCCGGCCGGCCTTGTCGAAGCGATGTCGGGGCGCCCCATCGACAGCCAGCGCCTGGCGCGGAGCCCGGTCGCTGCAGCGGCCCCGGTGCTGCGGCTGCGCGGTCTGACGCGCCGGGGCGATTACGAGGGGGTGGATCTTGATCTGCATTCTGGCGAGATCACCTCGATTGTCGGCCTGCTCGGCTCGGGGCGCACGCCGCTGGCCCTGTCCCTGTTTGGTTTGTTGCAGCCCGACAGTGGCACGATTGAGGACGCATCCGGGGTGATCCGCCTGCGCTCCGCGCAAGATGCCATGGCGCGCGGTATCGCCTATGTTCCCGAAGACCGGCTGACCGAGGCCCTGTTCGCCGACCAGCCGATCCGGGACAATTTCGGCGTGGCAACGATGGAACATGACCTGCGCGGCCCGTTCCTCAGCCTCAGATCCATGGCAGCCCGCACAAACAACGCGATCCGGCGACTCTCGGTCCGCGCGCCCGGGCCGGGACCGAATATTTCGACCCTTTCGGGCGGCAATGCGCAGAAGGTGGTTCTGGCACGGTGGATGGAAACCGACCCGAAGCTGCTGATCCTGAACGGGCCAACTGTCGGCGTCGATGTCGGCTCGAAACGGGCCATCCATGAACTGGTGCTGGCGCTGTCGCGTCAGGGCTGTGCGGTATTGGTGGTGACCGATGACATTTACGAGGCCATGGCGCTGTCCGACTGTATCAGGGTCATGACCGGGGGCCGTCTGACCGCCACTTTCGACGCTGAATCCGTCACTGAAGACGAAATCTATGCCGCCGTCACCGCCGATCATCCGCAAGAGGAGAGCGCCGCATGACCGCTGACCCGGCAGGAAAAACGATGGGAAATATGACAGGTATTCTGACCCAGACCCTGCGCTCGCCCCAGGGGGTGGTCATGGCAATGGCGCTGGCTCTGGCGCTGTTTCTGGGCGCCCTGAACCCGGCCTTTTTTTCTGCAGCCACGCTGATCGACATCACGCGCAACGGGCTGGTGACCGGAATTTTCGCCATCGGCGTGATGCTGGTCCTCTGCGCCGGGGGGATTGACGTCTCATGCACGGCCATCGGCGCCTTTGCGATGTATGCAACCGCAAAACTCATCATGGCCATCGATCCCGGCCTGTCGATCTGGGCCTGGTTTGCGATGGGGGCGCTGATCGGGGCGCTGCTCGGCCTGATAAACGGAATTTTGGTTGGCGGGTTCGGGCTGAACACGCTGATTGTGACGCTGGGCACTATGAGCCTGATCCGCGGTGCGCTTCTGACCTTCCTTGGCACCGTCTATGTCACCAATATGCCGCGCGAAGTGGTCAGCTTTGCACGATCGAATATTGTGCGGATCGAGAATGAGATGGGCCAGATGGTCTCGCTGCCAAAGGCCTTCTGGGCTCTCGCAGCTGTGTCGGTTCTGGTCGGGCTGATTTTGCGATTCACAATATTTGGCCGCAAGGTCTATGCGATCGGCGGTTCAGAGGAAGGCGCGCGGCGGCTTGGGATCAATGTGGCCGGGGTCAAGGTTGCTGTCTTCGTGATGGCAGGGGCAATTGCCGGGATTGCCGGGATAACCCATATGACGCTGGCCCGTATGGCGAACCCTTTCGATCTGGTCGGGCAGGAACTGAATGTCATCGCAGCTGTCGTGTTAGGTGGCGCGCGGATCACGGGCGGCTACGGCACGGTGATCGGTACGATGCTGGGTGTTCTGGTCATCACCATGATCAATACCAGCCTTCTGATGGTGGGTGTGCCATCCTATTGGCAGAAAGTGGTGGTCGGCGCCCTGATCATCATCGGCACAGCACTGCCCATCGCGATGGAGCGCTGGCAGGCGCGCAGCATCCACAGCCGGGCGTGACGCAGAAAAACCAGAACCACAGACCCCGGGAGGACGCCGCGATGAAGAAAATCCTGAACCAGGCCGCGCATTACGTTGATGAGATGCTTGAGGGCATGATCCTCGCCCATCCGGACATCTATGCCCAGCCGTCGCGCCGGGTGGTGGCGCGGGCGCGCGGCGCGGCCGAGGGCCAGGTCGGCATCGTCTCGGGGGGGGGCTCGGGCCATCTGCCGGTTTTCACCGGCTATGTCGGCGAGGGGTTTCTTTCAGCCTGCGCGGTCGGGGATGTCTTCGCCAGCCCTTCGGCGGAACAGATGGCCGAGGCGATCCGGCTTGCCGATCGCGGCAAAGGCGTGCTCTGCCTCTACGGCAATTATGGTGGCGATGTGATGAATTTCGACATGGCCTGCGAGATGGTCGATCTGGAGAATGACATTTCCACATCGACCGTTCTTCTGACCGATGACGTGGTTTCGGCCCCGAGGAGCGAGGCTGCAAAGCGCCGTGGTGTCGGAGGCATGGTTTTCGCCTTCAAGATCGCCGGAGCCGCTGCGGATGAAGGGCTTGACCTCGCAGGCGTGACCGCCGCTGCACAAAAGGCCGCCGACAATCTCGTGTCGATCGGCATGGCGCTGACGCCCTGCATCATTCCGCAGCATGGCAAACCCACTTTCGAGCTGGGCGAGAATGAGATGGAAATGGGCATGGGCATTCATGGCGAGCGCGGCATTTACCGCTCGGCCATCAAAACCGCCGACGAGATCGCCGATGAGATGCTGGACCAGCTGGTTTCTGATCAGCCGCTTGAAGCGGGGGCGCGCATCGCGCTTCTGGTCAATTCTTTGGGTGCGACCCCGCAGGAGGAGCTTTACATCCTTTACCGCCGTCTCAGGGCCAGGCTTGATGCTATTGGCGTGACTGTAGCCGGGCTGCTGATCGGGCGTTACGCCACCTCGATGGAGATGACCGGCATGACACTGACGGTACTTAAACTGGATGCCGATCTGGAGCGCTGGCTGAAGGCGCCGGCGCATTGTGCCTTCTGGAGCGTCGCATGATTACGGTTGCCGATCTGAAAGCGGGGCTGGAGCGGGTGGCAGCCTATACCGCCGGCTTTTCGGATGAGCTTTGCCGCGCCGATGGCGAACTTGGTGACGGCGATCTGGGGATCACCGTCACCAATGGCTTTGCCGAGGCGGCGCGGATTGATCTCCCGGCTGATTTCGGCCTCGCCCTTCTGGAAGTGGCAAAGGCCTTTCAGCGGGTGTCGTCCTCTTCCTATGGCACGCTGATTGCAACTGGATTTATGTCGGCAGCGAGAGAGCTGAAAGGCTCTGACAGCCTTGATCCCGCCCGGATTCCGGCCCTCGTCGGAGGGGGCCGGGACGCGATGATGGCGCGCGGTAAGGGCAACCTGGGTGACAAGACGGTGCTGGACAGTCTCGACGCAGTGGCGCGGTCGCTTGTGGGGGTGCCACCGGAGCAGATGGCGCGCGTCGCAGCAACCAGCGCAGGCGAGGTCGTCGAGGCTTTTCGGTCCCGGCCCTGTCTTCTCGGCCGGGCCCGGATGTTTGGAGAGCGTTCCGTCGGACTTGCCGATCCCGGCCAGCTGGCATTTCAGCGGATCCTTGAGGGCTTGCATCCCGCTTAGATCCGGGGCGCGGACCCTGCGCGGCGGCCGGTTTTGTGGGCGTTTGATTGTACTGGCATAGCGCGGGCTGAGCTGGCGCGGTTGCGGATGCCCTCTCCACGGGTCGCTGAGACGCTCTGGGGCAAGGTCGTCAGCATGCAGTCTGCTCCGGATCCGACAAATCCTGAGGGCTGTCCACTCGGTCTCCGGCGACAGGGGCGGTGCGATTGAATCGGGCTTTTCGCAATCAGACGCGGCCTGTTGCGCCTGGACCGGCACCGGCGTTTTGCACGGCCAGGAGCCGGTAGCCGCACTGTATGCCATCGCAAACCTTTACCCGGCATCGAACCACTTGGTGGCGCGGGCCGGCTCGGGGATCAATTCGGTCGCTGACCTCAGGGGCAGGAAGGTTTCGCTGGACGAGCCTGGCTCGGGTACGCTGGTCGATGTGCAACTGATCCTTGCGGTCTGGGGTCTCTCGGAAGCTGACATCACCCCGGAATATCTGAAGCTAAACCAGGCCGCCGATCTGATGAGTGACGGCCATATGGACGCCTTCTTTTTCGTGGGTGGTTTCCCCGCCGGGGCGATTGCCGAGCTGGCGACCAGCAGAGACATCACCATCGTTACGCTGACCGGCCCTGAGGCCGGGGGCGTGCTGAAAGACTATGGTTTCTGCGCGCCGAACACCATTCCGGCAGCCACCTGTCAAGGTGTTGATCAGGACGTGGCAACGCTGGCGGTGGGCGCGCTCTGGATCACCGGTGCCTCGCAGTCCGAAGAGCTGATCTATGAGATCACCAGTGCCGTCTGGAACAAGAACTCACGGGCGCTTCCGGATGCGGGTCACGCCAAAGGCAAGGAAATCGTGCCGGATCATGCGCTGGATGGCGTTGGCATTTCGCTGCATCCGGGCGCCGAAAGGTTCTGCCGCGAGGCAGGGCCCGAGATCCCCGCCGCTGAGTGAGCTGTGCCGAAGGGAGAAACCGGGGGCGGAGTGGTTAAAGCCCCGCCCCCTCTGCTTACGGCGCCCCGACCTGCCGGGCTGCCTGAGGCGTCAGGGGCGCAGTCCCTGACCTGTCATCCCTCCCGCAGGCGGATCGCAAGGCGTTTCCGGGTGGAATTTCGGGGAAGGCTATCGTCAGTGAGCGCGCCCATCAGGGCGGGCGTCACGCCGCATGAGAAATCTGTCACAGGCGTGACGGTTCCGGGCAGATCGGGTCCAGTTTTGCGATGCGGGCAACCTTTAGCAGGTTAACGCTATGCAAGCGAAGAAGAAGAGAACATGGTTCCGGGACCCCAGGTGGCTGGTGCCCGGATCAGGCCCTATAGTCATCGCCTTCACTGGGGCAGCCAGAAACTCTGCGTCCCCGCCCATCTCATATTCTGCCGCAAGGGAGTTGATGAAATATGGATCTGCGTCAGCTTAGATATTTCGTCGCCGTCGCGGAGGAGCTGCATTTCCGCAATGCAGCGCAAAAGCTGCATATCTCGCAGCCGCCCTTGTCCCAGCAGATCCGCCAGCTTGAGGATTATGTCGGGCAGGCGCTGTTCAACCGTGACACCAAAGGGGTCAGGCTGACGCCGGCAGGGCGCCGGCTCCTTCCCCATGCGCGGCGCGCGATTAAGGCAGCCGAGATCGCTTTCGGGGCCGTGCAGCGTGCCGAGGGAGAGACGCTCCGCCTCGGCTTTGTCAGCTCGTCCTCGGTGCTGCTGCCGGCGATCCTGAAAGGGTTCCGCGAGGCCTGGCCCGAAACCGAGCTTCGTCTGACCGAGGCGAATTCGGTGCGCCAGGGCGAGATGTTGCTGGAAGGCGAACTGGATGTCGCTCTGATCCGGGGTCCCTGGCGCGCGCCGGGCTTTGTGACGGAAGAAGTGTCGGTTGACCGTCTCGTCCTTGTGCTGGCCGAGGATCATCCCCGGGTCGGAGATCCGACGCTGCGGCTGGCAGATCTGGCCGTCGAGCCTTTTGTGTTCTTTTCCCGCGATATCGGACCGGGCTATTTCGATGCCGTCATGGGGGCCTGCATGACCGCCGGTTTCTCGCCCGAAGTGTCGCAGGTCGTGGGCTCCACCCTGACAATGGTCGCGCTGGTATCGGCCGGTTGCGGCTACAGCCTTGTTCCGGAAAGCGTGGCCGCCGTGACGAGGGGGGTCGCTGTTCTGTGCCCACCGGATCTGACGGCCGTCAGCACGCTGCACGCAGTCTTCCCTGAGACAGCGGCCAGCAGCCCGGCCGTCATGTCAATCATCGATGCGATCCGCGATCAGGCGCCAGGCCGGGCCCTTGCCCGCACAGGTTCTGTCAGTGCCGGAAAACCTCCGGGCGGAAGCCCCGGCAGGGCAGCTCAGACCCATGCCGCAAAACTGCCGGCTGGGATTATCTGATCAGGGCCGGCTCCTCCCCTGGCGCTATTGATACGAAATATCTATCAACAAAGTCGTAATAAGTATTTGAGCGAACCGGCTGACCCTTTATGCTTGAGGAGAACCGGCGCGCCTGCCTGAGGGGTGCCAGAGGAAACAGTCTTAGCGGAGCCTATGTCATGGAGCAGCTGCCTGTCGATAGTCTGATCCGCAACGGCTTTGTCATCACCATGGATGCCGGGCGGCGCTGCCTGCCCAACGGGGCGATCGCGATCAGTGGCGGGCGTATCGTTGATGTCGGACCAGAGGCGGAGCTCCTTGCCCGCTACCGCGCGGATCAGGTGATCGACGCCAAAGGCGGCACGGTTCACCCCGGCTTCATCGACACCCATGTGCATTTCATGAACACGGCCCGGGGCGCGCTGCCGGATACGCTGGAGACCGGCACGATGATGAATGTGCTGCGCCGGTGGTGGGATCTCTCTGATCTTGCCGATGAGCGCGCGGCGACCATGCTTAACTGCCTCGAAATGCTCTCGAATGGCACGACCTGCTTTCTTGAGGCCGGAACGCTGAAATATGCCGATGCCGCCGCCGAAGCTGCCGCTGAGCTTGGCATCAGGGGCTTTATCGGGGATCCGTTCCTGTGGGATCTGCCGATCAGCGATGGCGTTTACGACATGTCGCGGGCCGCGCGCGATCTTGATCGCAGCCTTGATCTGCTGGGTGGCCAGCTGAAGCGCAATACGGCCGAGAAAGAGCCGCTGATCCGCGGCTGTGTCGTGGTTTTCGGGCTGGGTTCGGCCTCGGACGAGCTGCTTCTGGCCGCAAAGTCGGTGGCGGATGCAAATGGCGCGATCCTGACCATGCATCAGTCCTTTGACCACCATGATGCCGGGGCCGATGCCGCGCGTCTGGGGAAACGGGCGATCTGCCATTATGCCGATCACGGTTTGCTGGGCGAGAACATGACGTTCAGCCATATGAATGACCTCGATCCCGATGAAGCGAAGCTGGCGGCAGAAGCCGGTGTGACGGCGGTCTGGTGCCCGGTGACCTCGATGAACCTCGGGGCGCAGGCGGCAAAACATGCGAGGCATCTGGAGCTGCGCCGCCACGGCGCAAATGTCTCGCTGGCCAGTGACGGTGTTGCCTCCGGCTGCCGCTATGATGTGGGGTTTCAGGGGCTTGTGGCGCTTCTGGGTACCCGCGCCAAGGGCGATGGCCAGCAGATGACCGCGATGGATGTGCTGGAACTGGCCACCATCGGCGGCGCGAAGGCGGTGGGGATGGCAGCCGATCTCGGCTCGCTGGAGCCGGGGAAATACGCCGATATCGTCATCCGCAGCACCGATCTGCCCGAGGCCCATCCCTGGTCTGACCCGGTGCAGTCACTGGTCTATAATTGCGGTTCGAAATCGGTCGACAGGGTGATCGTCAACGGCGTCCTCGTCTGGGCGGACGGTCATCCGCAGCTGGTTGATGCCGCGAAAGCCTATGACGAGGCGCGGCGCTCGCATCTGCGGATGCTGGAACGCCTCGATATGAAACCGCGATGGCAGCCGGACCGGCCGCAGAGCAACGGCCTCACCTGAGGAAACTCCAGAATGTACAAACTCTATTACGCGCCGGGACTTGCGAGTCTCGCGCCCCATTTTGTGCTGAACGAAATCGGCGCGCCCTATGAGCTGATCCTCGTCGACCGCAAGAAGGGTGAGCATCAAAGCGCGGATTATCTGGCGCTGAACCCGAACGGAAGAATTCCGACGCTGGTCGATGGCGATCTGACGCTGTTCGAGGCGGCGGCGATCTGCCTGCATCTGGCGGACCGCCATCCCGATTCCGGATTGATTGCCGCACCCGGCAGCCGCGAACGCGCCCTGACCTATCAGTGGCTGACCTTTCTGACCAACACGGTCCAGGTGGATTTCTGGCAGTATTACCGCCCCGAATTCTATGTGTCGCCCGAAGACGAGCCTGCCTATCGGGCGCGGATGGAGGAGCATCTTCTGCGCCATCTGGCCGTGCTGGATACGGCCTTGCAGGGGCGGCGCGCGCTTGCCGGTGAACAGCCTTCCATTGCCGATTTCTACCTGCTGCTCCTCGGGCGCTGGTGCCGCCTGCTGTCAAAGCCGACCCGCAGCTTCCCCGAACTTGCCCGCCATCTCGACAGCCTGGTCGAACGGCCGGCGGTGCAGCGCAGTTTCCGGGCGGAAGCCATCACCGCCCCTTTCTTCTGACATCTCCATTCCCTGACCCGACCCCCGATCCCTGACCGACGAGGCAACCATGTCCGAACTCACCCCTCCGAAACGCCGCATCCTGATCGACGGATTGCAGGCCGATGAATGCGATGTCGAGGTTTTCCAGGAATGGAACCGGGGCGGATTGTCCTGTGTTCACACCACCTGCATGAACTATACCTTCGACAACACACGTGACGCGCTGTCCGCCCTGTCGCGCTGGCGGCGTGCCTTCCGGCACCATCCCGATCTGATCGAGCAGGCCCGGACCGCCGATGACATCACCCGGATCGCCGAAAGCGGCCGCACCGCCGTCATCCTCGGATTCCAGAACACCCTGCCGCTGGAAGATGACCTGGCGCTTGTCGAGATCTTCTATGATCTGGGCATCCGCTGCCTGCAGATGAGCTATAATCATCAGGGTCTTGCGGGTTCGGGCTGTCTTGAGCCAAATGACAGCGGGCTGTCGCTTTACGGCAAGAAGATCATTTCCGAGATGAACCGCCTCGGCATGATCGTTGACGTGTCGCATTGCGGGTTGCGCACCACGCTGGACAGTATCGAGCATTCGAGCCAGCCGATCGCCGTCACCCATTCCAACCCGTCCAGCTTCGGCACGAAATACGGCCATAAATTCGAGCTGACCCACCGGCTGAAATCCGATGATGTGCTGAAGAAGCTGGCCGAAACCGGCGGCATGTTCGGGATGGTGCTGTTCCCTGCGATGCTTCCCGGCGGGATCGACTGCAAGCTGGAGACCTTCGTCGATATGGTGGAACACGCAGCCTCTGTGGTGGGCCACAAATCGCTGGGGCTTGGCACTGATTTCGTCTGGCGTCGTCCGCTGTCTTATATCCGCCAGGTCCGCACCGGTCGCTCGACCTATGACTGGGCGCCGGTGGTGCCGCCGGTCTGGCCGGAATGGATGCGCACGCCCGCCGACCTGCCGCGCCTTGCAGATGAACTTGCGCGCCGCAAATGGACCGAGGAGCAGATCGACGATTTCCTCGGCCAGAACTGGCTGGATTACTATCGCCGGATCCTCGGCTGATTTCCCCTCATACCGAAAACAGGACAGAAACCCATGTTAAACCGACGTTCTCTCCTCGCCGCTCTCGGCTCGGGCACCGCGCTGGCCCTGATCGGCGCACGCAGTGCCCTGGCCGATGGGAAAGTGGTCAATTTCATCAGCTGGGGCGGCACCACCCAGGCCGCCCAGGAAGAGGCATGGATCGGCCCCTTCACCGAGGCGACCGGGATCAAAGTCGCCCCGGGTGGCCCCTCGGATTACGGCAAGCTGCAGGCGATGGTCGAGGCCGGCAACGTCACCTGGGACGTGGTCGATGTCGAGCATGACTTCGGCGTCTATGCCGGCAATGCGGGCCTGCTGGAGAAGCTGGATTTCTCGATCATTGACCGCGATTCCCATGATCCGCGCTTCGTGACCGATTACACTATTGGCAGCTATGTCTCGACCCATGTGCTCGGCTTTGTCAAAGGCAGCTTTGACGCCGATCCCGCAGGCTGGGCGGATCTTTTCGATCTCGAGAAATTCCCGGGCAAACGCGCTTATTACAAATGGGTCGGACCGGGCCTTCTGGAGGTGCCGCTGCTGGCAGATGGCGTGAAGCCCGAGGATCTCTATCCCCTCGATCTGGACCGCGCGTTCAAAAAACTTGACCAGATCAAATCGCAGATCGTCTGGTACAGCAGTGGCGCGGAATCGCAGCAGCTGGTCGCCTCGGGCGAGACCAGGATCGGGATGCTCTGGAGCGGGCGCCTCTGGTCGCTGATCCAGGACGGGCTGGATATCGGTATTTCCTGGGATCAGAACCTTGTCGCGGCCGATGTGCTGGTCGTGCCCAAAGGCACGCCGAACAAAGAGGCGGCGATGCGTTTCCTTGCCTATGCGGGCAGCGCAGAAGGCCAGGCCCGTATGGCCAATCTCTCGGCCTATGGCCCGACCAATCCCGGCGCGATTCCTGAGCTGGCGGCAGAGATCCTGCCCTATCAGCCCAGCGAACATGCAGCACAGAATGTGCCGCTGGACATCGCCTGGTGGGCCGCAAATCGCGACGCAATCAGCGCGCGCTGGTATGAGTGGCAGGCGGGCTGATCCGTCATGAGGGGAAAAACAGATGCAGACAGGCCCTGACAAGACCCGATCCGTGCTGCTGACCGGCCCTGCCCCACGGAGCCGGAGCGCGGGGCTGCGCGCTAGGCTTGAGGGAGCGACCGCGACCCTTGCGGGTCCGGCGCTGCTTCTGGTTCTGTTTTTCTTCATCCTGCCGGTTGCGCTGCTGCTGGCCAGAAGCATTCTCGAGCCCGAAGCCGGGCTCGGGAATTATGCCGAATTGCTGCAATCCGGGGCCTATCGCACGGTTTTGCTCAACACATTCACCATCGCATCGGTGGTGACCGTGGTGACAGTGCTGATCGGCTTTCCCGTCGCCTGGCTGATCGCGGTGTCGAACCGGTTCTGGGGTATGGCGCTGCTGGGGCTGATCTTCATTTCGATGTGGACCAGCCTGCTGACGCGCAGCTTTGCCTGGCTGATCCTGTTGCAGTCCAATGGGGTGATCAACCGGATGCTGAAAGGGCTTGGCCTCATTTCGGAGCCGCTGAGCCTTGTCAACAATATGACCGGGGTCGTGATCGGGATGACCTATATCCTGCTGCCTTTCGTGATCTTTCCCCTGCTCAGCACGATGCGCGCGATCGAGCCGGGCCTGTTGCGGGCCGCCGCGCTTTGCGGCGCAAACCGATGGCAGTGCTTCTTGCATGTCTTCCTGCCGGCCTGCGCGCCGGGGATCGCGGCAGGCGCCCTGATGGTCTTTGTCATGTCGCTGGGCTATTTCATCACGCCCGTCATGCTGGGTGGCAGTTCAACCATGATGCTGGCCGAGCTGATCGTGCATCTGGTGCAATCCCTGCTACGCTGGGGACTGGGTGCGGCGGCGGCCTTTATCCTCTTTGCCATCACGCTTGCGGCCTATGCCCTGCAACTGCGGCTGTTCGACCCGCTGCGTTCAGCAAAGGGAGGCCGCTGATGTTACTGGATTTCCGTCATCTCGGTGCCATCCGCTGGGTGCTGATCGGGGTCGGCCTGCTGGTGGCCGCATTCCTGCTGCTGCCGGTCGTATTCATCGTGCTTTTGTCCTTCGGATCGTCCCGCTGGCTGATCTTCCCGCCGCCGGGATGGACGCTGAAATGGTATGAGGCGTTTTTTGCCGATCCCGGCTGGTTTGCGGCCCTCGGTGCCAGCCTGCGGGTGGGCCTTGCGGCGGCGGTGATTGCGGTGGTCTTCGGGCTGGGCGCAGCACTTGCAATGAGCCGCGGCAGGCTGCGCGGGGCCTGGTGGCTGCATATGCTGCTGCTGATGCCGATGGTGCTGCCGGTGGTCGTTCTGGCCGTCGGGATCTATTCCCTCGCGCTGCGGGTCGGGCTGAATGACACATTCATCGGCTTTGTGCTGTCCCATGCCATCGTGGCTCTGCCCTTCACGGTGATCATCCTTGTGAACGGGCTGAACAGCTTTGACCCCGCGCTTGAGGCTGCCGCCGTCCTGTGCGGCGCCAGCCGCTGGCGGGCGCGGCTGCATGTGACCTTTCCTGCCATTCGTCTCAGCATCATCACAGCGGTGATCTTCGCCTTCCTGATTTCCTGGGACGAGATCGTCATCTCGATCTTCATGGCGGGGCCCAACCTGCAAACCTTGCCGGTCAAGCTCTGGACCACCCTGCGCCAGGATCTGACTCCGGTGATCGCGGTGGCCTCTACGATGGTGCTGGCCTTTTCACTGATCCTGCTGCTGATCGCGGCAATCCTTACGCGGAGGGGCAGATGACAGCCTGGCTTTCAATCGACGCGCTCAGCAAATCTTTTGGCCAAAGCATCGCCGTGCGCGATGTCAGCCTGGAGATCGGACGCGGCGAATTCGTCACCTTTCTGGGCCCGTCCGGTTCGGGCAAATCGACGCTGCTCTATATGATCGCAGGGCTTGAAACACCCAGCACCGGGGATATCCGGCTTGCCGGTGACTCGCTGCTGCCGGTGGCGCCGAACCTGCGCAATATCGGCATGGTCTTTCAGAGATACACCCTGATCCCGCATCTGACCGTGGCCGAAAACATCGCCTTCCCGATGAAGATGCGCAAATGGGACCGGCAGCGGCAAAAGCGGCGGCTCGAGGAGATGCTGGCGCTTGTGCGGCTTGAGGAGTTTGCGGGACGCAGGCCGGATTCCCTCTCGGGCGGGCAGCAGCAAAGGGTCGCCCTTGCGCGCGCGCTTGCCTACGAGCCGGAGATGCTTCTGATGGATGAACCGCTGGCCGCGCTGGATCAGAGCCTGAAACTGGATCTGCAGCGCGAGATCAGACGGATCCATGACAGCACCGGCGCGACGATCCTTTACGTCACCCATGATCAGGAAGAGGCGATGCGGCTTTCTGATCGCATCGCGGTCTTTCACAATGGCACTGTCGAACAGTTCGCCACGCCAGGAGAGATCTACCAGAAGCCAGGCACCGCCTTTGTCGCGGGCTTTGTCGGGCATTCGAACCTTCTGCCGGCAGAGATGTTCGCCGAAAGCCGCCCCGTCGACGCCTTTCCGGGTGCGGATTCCGCCGGAACGCCGGGTCTTCAGCCCGACAAAGGCGCGGCCCTGTTCCGGCCCGAGGATTTCACCGTTCTCCGCCGCGAGCCCGGATCAGCTGCTCTGCCCGGCACAATTGCCGACATCGCGTTCCTGGGGCCGGTCGTGGAAATTCTGGTCCGCCTCGCATCCGGGGCCCAGATTCTGGTGAGGCAGGCGCCCGACCTGTCCCCGGATCTGCGTCCGGGAGAACTGGTGTCACTCCGCATCCTGCGGCAGCCCTGGATTCTGCCCTGAGCTGTCAGGGCCACTGCCGGAACCGGCAGGGTCAGATGACGCATCACAAGAGTATGGAGGCCCGATTTGAACGTCCTGGTCGTTTTCGATCACCCGCGCCGGAATTCGTTCTGCGGCGCGGTTCTGGACCGCTTTGTCGCCGGACTGAAGGAGGCAGGGCACCGGGCGGAAATTGCCGATCTGCGCGCAGAAGGCTTTGATCCGCGCCTGGGCGTGGAAGATGAGCCTGATCGTGATGCGCCCGGCAAAATCTACAGCCCCGCCGTTCTGGCCGAACAGGCGCGCGTCACGAGAAACGACGCGCTCGCCTTTGTGTTTCCGGTCTGGTGGTGGTCGCTGCCGGCCACAAGCAAGGGCTGGATCGACCGGGTCTGGAACCGTGACTGGGCCTATGGCGCGCGCAAACTGACGCATAGCAAGGCCCTGCTGATCGGCCTCGCCTCAGCCGATGCCGGGCAATATGCGAAGCGCAGCTATGACAGTGCCATGCAGACACAGCTGGTGCAGGGCGTCCTCAATTATTGCGGCATAGAGGATGCTTCTCTGGAGCTTCTGCATGGCAGTACAGGGTCAGAAAGCGGTCGCTCCGGCCTGCTGGACCGGGCAGCGATGCTCGGCCGGACGTTCTGAAGCCCATACCGATAAGGTTCCGGCGCGTTTGGCAGATGCGTGGCGCGGGCGGCCTGCACGCTGTTAAATGCGCGGACCGCTGGCGAACTGCTGCGCCGCCCAGTCGATGAACAATCGCACCCGGGGCGACAGCTGTCGGTTGCTGGGATAAAGAAGCGAAACCGGCATGGGCGGCGGCAAGTTGGCCGGCAGCACTTCGACCAGCTCGCCCGCATCCATTGCGGCCTGCGCATGGTAACGCGGCACCTGGATCAGTCCGAGGCCCAGCCTCGCGGCGTCGACATAGCTTTCGGCCGCATTGACGGTAAGCGTTGTCGGCAGGATCATTTCACGCACCTTGCCACCAATCGAGAATTCCAGCGGCAGCACCCTTCCGGTGGCCGTCGAATGAAATCCGACCATGCGATGGCCGGTGCCAAGCGCGTCGAGATCAGCGGGATTGCCGGACCTGGCAAGATAATCCGGTGAGGCAAGGGTAACCTCTGCCAGGCTGGCAAGTCGGCGCACGATCATTTCACTGTCCTGCGGCTGACCAACACGCAGCACACAATCGATCCCCTCGCGCACAAGATCTGCCAGCCGGTCGCCCTCGCTCATGTAAAGCGCGATCCCGGGATAGCGCTCCAGAAACTGCGGCAGGGCGGGCAGAATGAAATGGCGCGCCAATGTGCCATGCACATCCACACGCAGCGGCCCCGCTGGCGTGGCACCGGCAAAAGCCCCTTCGGCATTCTCGACATCGGCAAGGATGGTAATACAGCGCCGGTAATATGCCTCCCCGTCGAGGGTCGGCCGCACACTGCGCGTCGTGCGCTGAAGGAGCCGCGTCCCGAGCCGGTCTTCCATATGCCGGATCACCTGGGTCGCGGTAGAGCGTGGAATGTCGAGATCAAAGGCCGCCTGGGTGAAGCTCCGTCTTTCGACGACCCGCGTGAAGAGCCGCATCGCATCCAGTCGGTCCATGGTCTCTGCTCTGTTTCTCAGGCCGGGAGCTGCGAAACCCGGCCCGCTTTTGTTCGTATCAATGGAATAGTGATGCCAGAACATAAGTAATTATCCGCATCATGGAAAGGCGCATATTCCCTGCAATCCGGCGCATCGGCGCTGAACACAGGAGAAATGAAATGACTGACAGCAATAAGGTCGCCCTTGTCACCGGCGCGTCTCGCGGCATCGGCGCGGCCATCGCCCGTCGCCTTGCCGCCGACGGCTACAGCGTCGTCATCAATTACGCAGGCTCGGTCGGGCCGGCCGAAGAGCTTGCAGCCGCCATCGAAATGGCGGGCGGCAGGGCCCTCACCGCCCAGGCCGATGTCAGTGATGCCCGGGCCGTCACCCGTATGTTCGACACTGTCGAGGCCACCTTCGGGGGTGTTGATGTACTCGTTAATAATGCCGGAATCATGAAGCTGGCCCCGATCGGCCAGAGCGAAGATGCGCTGATCGACAGCCAGATCGACATCAATCTGAAGGGCACGATCCACACCCTGCGCGAGGCGGCGAAACGCCTGCGCGACGGGGGGCGCATCGTCAATTTCTCGACCAGCGTGGTGGGGCTGAAACTCGAAACCTACGGCATTTATGCCGCCACCAAGGCCGCAGTCGACACGCTGACCGGCATTCTGGCCAAGGAATTGCGGGGCCGTTCGATCACCGTCAATGCGGTCGCGCCCGGGCCGACCGCGACCGCACTGTTCCTCGATGGCAAAACGCCCGAGCTTGTCGGGCATCTGGCAAAGATGAACCCGCTCGAACGGCTCGGCAGCCCCGAAGACATCGCGGCGGTGGTTGCCTTCCTCGTCGGCCCGGATGGCGGCTGGGTCAACGGCCAGGTGCTGCGCGCCAATGGCGGCATGATCTGACAGGGCCCATCCCGGACCCTGCCGCGTAGCCGGTCGCTTACGCCCCGAGCGTCAGAAGGCTGCGGCTGCGCGATAGTGCGGCGGCGGAAACGCTTTCGACAAGGGCGGCGGGAAGCCCCCGGGGCAATTGACGCGCCGCCTCGTCCAGGGCCTGGAGAAAGCGGCTGCGGACCTTCTCGATAATGGCGACCGCCCTTGCCCGGGACACCGGTCCCGGGATCTTGTCGAGGCGATAGTGGCGACTGTCACCGGCAGCCCGAAAGCTCTCGCAGGCGTCAGGCAGCAGAACTCGCTTTCGACGCTGTCCTGCAGATCGATCCGACCCGGCAACCGGCCGAACTGCGTTTGAAAGATATGGGGTGTCGGCGTGGTCCCATGCCGCTTTTTCCACTGGTTCTTATGCCGAGCAGGGCGGTTGTTCAGCAAGGCCTGTAACCTCTGTCAGGCCGGATGCCACTTTATCAGAACTGATCCTCAAGTTCCGCTTCTTCGCCCTGCGAGCGGGCCGCAATCTGAATCTCCAGGTCATGGCGACCAGGATCGACCGCAGCTTCGTCGGTTTCGCGGCCGTTGCGATGGTGGAGACCATCGCCTGTCGCAGGCAGGCCCGCACGAGGATTGTCATGAGAGGTTAATTTGCAGAAGCGTAACAAACGTGAAGGAATGCCAGGATGCATATACGTTTAGTATAGGTCACAGGGCATAATGTCCGATACCGCAGGAAGGGGCGCGGCGCTTGTCCCGAAGATGGTTCGGCGGGGTGCAGAAGGCGCGCCCGGCCTGCCAGGCCCGAACATTCACATCTGCCATTAGCTTACCGGCTTTGGTTCACGTCTTCAGGGGCCATCCGGGTTCCGGCGCCGCTTGCATCTCACCACATCAGCGCAACGGGACTGCGGCCACTTTGCTCTTGTAATCTTCCTTTGGGTCGGCGCCGAACAGCGCTCTGAAGCCCGCGACGATCGAGGAGGCGTTCTCCCAGATCTGCGCACCTTCCGGATCCAG
The DNA here is from genome assembly GCF_023371075.1 of Pseudomonas sp. GX19020. Classification (NCBI taxonomy): domain Bacteria; kingdom Pseudomonadati; phylum Pseudomonadota; class Gammaproteobacteria; order Pseudomonadales; family Pseudomonadaceae; genus Pseudomonas; species Pseudomonas sp. GX19020. Next base: position 78,946 of record NZ_JAMCCR010000010.1, on the reverse strand, counting down.
ACGCAGGAGGCGCAGGTTCGGGTCATCCTTGCCGTCGAACCAGGCTGCAATCATGCTGTTCCAGAGGCGATCAACCACCAGCGGATCAGTGTCGATGGTCACTTTGCCATGAATCGTCGCAAAGAGATCATGGCCTTTTGAGACAAGGGCCGCCACTGCGCGCCCGCCGCCTGAGGTCACGATCTCATTGTCGGTGCTGGTGAAAAACCAGATCGGGCCCCGATCCTCGTTCTCAAGGATTGCGGTCATCGGCCGGGTATGGCCATCATCCTTGCCCGCAAGGCCCAGCATAAGCACACGGTCCGAGCGCAGGGCGGTCCAGAGTCTGGTCTCCAGTTCAGCGGCTGTCGACATAACGTCCTCCTGTTGCTGTCGGGGTCTGAACCGGCGAAGGACGGATCTGTTCCCGCCCCTCCGGCCCTGATATGCAACATTCGCGCGATAAGCAGGTTTATGCCGTCAGAGGCGCGCAGTGGCGCAGATGGCCGGGAATGACACCCAGGGCGCGCGAAACAGTCGACAGGCTGGCCCTGCACCGCGTGTTGAACATGTGCCCAGCCTCGTCGGCAGATACATCGCCAGGCGAAGATCCGCGCCCCCTGTTTGCAACCCGGACGCGATTTGCCCACTATTCCTGATATGGTTGCGAAAAATCGACAGGAAGCGTCACCGGAAGCCCCGCCGGAAGGCCAGGGCATTTCAGAACCGCCGGTCTCAGCATCGCCCCGGACACCTTCTTGGGTGACCGAGAACGGGCCGGCTCTGCCAGATCCCGGCAAGGTTGCGCTCTTCCTGGATCTGGATGGAACCCTGCTCGATCTGGCAGCAACGCCGGATCAGGTGGCGGCAGAACCGGGGCTGGGCGCGTTGCTGCGGCAGCTGGAGCGCCGGACGGAAGGTGCATTGGCTTTGGTGACGGGTCGTCAGGTGGCTTTTGTCGATGCCCTGTTCCCCGCGCATCGTTTCACGGTGGCCGGACTGCATGGGGCCGAGCTGCGCCCCTCCACAGCGATTGGGACAGGGATTGCCGCGATTGCCGCGCCGGCACGGGAAACCCAATCATTTCTGGCGGCCTTCTCAGGGATGCAAAATGCGGCCCGAGACATCGGGTTGCTGACCGAGGATAAGGGCGCGGCCTTCGCCCTGCATTACCGACAGGCCCCTGAACTGCGCGAAGCGGCAGAACGGATCATGGCAGAGGCCGCGCGTATAGCGGGGCCCCTTTACCGGTTGCGGGAGGGGAAATGCGTCATCGAACTCTGCCCCGCCGGTGCCGATAAGGGGGCCGCGCTCCGGAACCTTATGGCATCGCCCCCGTTTAACAGCCGCCGTCCCCTGGCCGCCGGCGATGACCTCACAGACGAGGCCATGTTCGGGGCGGCCAATGCCCTCGGGGGGATCACAATCCGCATCGGAGCACAGGACAGCCCGAGCGCTGCCACCGCACGAATTGCCAGCCCGGCCGCCTTCCGGGCCTGGTTACGTCAGCTCGCCGGACTGACCGGCGCAGGAGACTGAGCTTTATGACAGATCGCAAAACTGCCACCCGCGCCCGCTCTGATGCGGGACTTGATCGCGCCGTGATCGGCAATGCCAGCCTTGCCGCCCTGATCGACCGGGACGGCGGGCTGGACTGGATGTGCGTTCCGCGCATGGATGGCGACCCGGTCTTCTGCGGGCTGCTGGGTGGCGTTGCGGGGGATGCAACAGGCGTGCAGGACGGTGCCTGGCGTATCCGGCTGGACCGCCAGACCGATAGCCGCCAGCGTTATCTGCGCAACACCGCCATCCTCGAAACGATCCTGACCGATGAACACGGCAATGAGGCGCGGATCCTCGATTTTGCGCCGCGTTTCATGCGCAACGGCCGCATGTTTCGCGGTTATTCGGTTCTGCGCATTGTCGAGCCGCTGCGCGGCACGCCCAGGCTGACGGTCTCGCTGCGGCCGCGGTCAGACTATGGCGCGGATACCCCGGTACGCACACGTGGCACCAGCCATATCCGCTATATCCTCGGGCCGGAAGTGCTGCGCCTGACCACCGATGCGCCGGTCGATTACATCCTGGCGGAGACCCCTTTCCTGCTGGAACATCCGCAGGCTTTTATCCTCGGGCCGGATGAGAGCCTGACGGATCATCCGATGGTCGTGGCGCGCCATTTCCTGCAAGAGACCACGGATTACTGGCGGAACTGGGTCCGCAGCCTGGCGCTGCCCGCCGATTTCCAGGATGTGGTGATCCGCGCGGCAATCACGCTGAAGCTTTGCTCGAATGAGGAAACCGGCGCGATCGTCGCAGCCCTGACCACCTCGATCCCGGAATATGGCGCCAGCGGACGGACCTGGGATTACCGCTTCTGCTGGCTCCGCGACAGCTATTTCACTGTCCAGGCGCTGAACAGTCTCAACGCCACCAGGACAATGGAAAACTACCTCAGCTATGTGTCAAACCTCGCGGCGGGGTCTGACAGCGGCTATATGCAGCCGCTGTTCGGCCTCGGGCTGGAGCGGGTGGTGGACGAGCATATCGTCGCAGCCCTGCCGGGCTATCGCGGTTTCGGCCCGGTCCGGCGTGGCAATGCGGCTTTCGCCCAGGTGCAGAATGACGGCTACGGTTCCGTCATCCTGGCGGCAATCCAGTGTTTCTTTGACGAACGCCTGCCCGATATGGGCGATGAGGCCCTGTTCCGCCGGCTGGAAAAGCTGGGGGCCGAGGCCGAGGCCTGCTGGGATCAGCCCGATGCGGGGCTGTGGGAGTTCCGCACCCGCGAAGAGGTCCATACCCATTCCGCGCTGATGTGCTGGGCGGCCTGCGACCGTCTGGCGCGGATCGCCGGTAAGCTGGGCCTCGCGCCCGAGGCTGCGCGCTGGTCCGCCAGCGCGTCGCAGATCAGGGAGGCGATCTTCCGCCTCGGCTGGAACGCTGATCGCGGCTGCTTCGTGGCCGCGTTCGGCGGAGATGAGGTGGATGCGAGCCTGCTTCTGATGGCGCAGACCGGCTTTATCGCCGCCGATGACCCGCGCTTTCTGGCCACTGTTGCCGCCTGCGAGGCGGATCTGCGGTTCGGAAACCACCTTTACCGTTACCGCCGCCCCGATGATTTCGGCGCGCCCGAGACCGCCTTTACCGCCTGCACCTTCTGGCTGATCGACGCGCTGGTGCGCACCGGGCGCAAAGACGAGGCGCGCGAGATCTTTGCCGATGTGCTGGCGCGGCGGAACCATCTCGGCCTTCTGTCAGAGGGCGTCCATGTCGAAAGCGGCGAGCTTTGGGGCAATTTCCCGCAGACCTATTCCATGGTCGGGCTGATCAATGCCGCGATGGCGCTGTCGCGCCCCTGGGAGGATGTGCTGTGAGCCGCCTGATCGTCGTCTCGAACCGGGTGCCCGCGCCCGACCGCCCGCCACAGGGCGGGCTTGCGGTGGCCGTCCGGGCCGCACTGCAGGAACGCGGAGGGGTCTGGATGGGCTGGTCGGGGCAATCCTCCGGCGAGGAGGATCCCGGAGCGCTGAAGCTTTTTGAGGAAGGCCAGATCACCTATGCGCTGAGCGATTTGTCAGAGCGCGATCTGTCGGAATACTACAACGGTCTCGCGAACAGCGTGCTCTGGCCTTTGTGCCATTACCGGATCGACCTTACGGATTACAGCCGTCGCGACGCCGAGGGGTATTTTCGCGTCAACCGGCACTTTGCCGGGCGCCTCGCGCCTCTGATCCGCAAAGGCGATCTGATCTGGATCCATGATTACCACCTGATCCCGCTTGCGGCCGAGCTGCGAAAGCTGGGCATCACGAACCGGATCGGGTTTTTCATGCATATCCCCTGGCCCGCGCCGGATGTTTTCCTCACGCTCCCGGTGGGCGAGACATTGCTGCGGGCGATGACCTCCTATGATCTCCTGGGCTTTCAGACCGCACCGGATGCCGGGAATTTCAGCCTTTGCCTCAGTCGCAGCGGAGTGGCAAAGCCGGTGCCGGGAGAGGATGGCACCCATCTTGCCGAGGGCCGCCGGTTCAGGGTCGGTGCCTTCCCGATCAGCATCGATGCGGCAGCCTTTGGCCGCACCGCCGCGAATGCCGTGCGCAATGTCGCGATGCGCAAATTCCGCGCCTCGCTGGAGGGGCGGATGCTGATCATGGGGGTCGACCGGCTTGATTATACCAAGGGCCTGCCGCAGCGCATGCACGCCTTCGGGCGCTTTCTTGAATCCAGTCCTGAATGGCTGGGCCGGGTGACCTATCTGCAGGTCACACCCCAGACGCGCGAAGGCGTCGCGCAATATGACACATTGCGCCAGGAAGTGGCCGGGCTGGCCGGGCAGATCAATGGCATGCACAGCCGGCTTGACTGGATGCCGGTGCGCTATGTGAACCGCGCCTTCGGCCAGCAGACGCTGGCGGGGCTTTACCGGATCGCCAGGATCGGGCTGGTCACGCCACTGCGCGACGGCATGAATCTGGTGGCCAAGGAATATGTCGCGGCCCAGGATCCCGAGGATCCGGGCACCCTCATCCTGTCCCGCTTCGCCGGGGCCGCAGCCGAATTGCGGGACGGCGCGCTGCTGGTGAACCCTTATGACGAAGAAACCATTACGCGCGCCATTGCGCAGGCGGTTACGATGACCCGCGACGAGCGCAAGGCGCGCTACGCCGCCATGACGGCGGTTCTGGCAGAGCATGATGTCTTTGCCTGGTGCCGGAACTATATGGCACAGCTCGGGGATGCCCGCCCGGCCCTTGCCTCTGGCACCGAAGCCGGCCGCCGCGCGCCGGGTCAGACTGTTGTCTGACCCGGATGCCAGTTACCGACAGGCCCGTCACAGCCGCGCTAGGGGAGCAGACCCTTATGTCGCGCGGCGGATAAAACCTGCGACAGGCCAGGTCCAGCCGATCTCGCGTGACCGGTTCGGGCGCAGCCAGATCCAGTTCAGAAGGCCTGCCGGAACGCCAAGCAGCAGCCCGGCCAGGGCCGCGATGACAAAGGTCGCCGCATCATAATAACCAAGTGCGAGGCCCGCGATCACCACCGCTCCGGCGATGCAGGCCGCCCAGAGATGGACGAGCAGAAGGCGCAGCCAGGGAAACATCCTCTTCTCCTTTCATATCAGGTTCAGGGCACCCCACAAAGGATGCCGGTTTCACCCGCCGCTCTGCCGGCGCAGTTCGCGCAGCTGGTCGGCGGTGATATAGCCGCTGGCCCGCAGCCCTTCGTCGCGCTGCCAGGTCGCGATGGCATTGCGGCTGTTCTGACCCAGAACACCATCGGTGCCCCGCGTGTTATAACCAAGCGCCGTCAGGCGGCGCTGAAGGTCGCGGCGTTCCGGGACCGTCAGCCCGAGGAGGCGCTCCTCGGCCCGGTCATCCATGGCGACAGTGTTTTCCGGCGGCGATACCGTTCCGGCCTGTTCGCGAAGCTGGCGGACCTGGCGGTCGGTCACATAACCGCTGGCGGCCACGCCGTTTGCCGTCTGCCAGCGCCGTATGGCGTCGCGGGTCTTGCTCCCCCAGAGACCATCCGCCACCCCGGCGTCATAGCCAAGCGAGGTCAGCTGGCTCTGGATCTGGCGCCGCTGATCGCGGCTCAGCGCGAGCGCTGCTTCTGCATTGCTGGCACTGTCGGAAGGCGCAGGTGCGGGCAGGGGCTTCGGGTCAACAGGGCGGACCACGCCGCCAAGCCGCGCGATTTCGCGTTCCGCTTCGGCACGGGAAAGGCCATTCGGGAAGCGTTGCAGATAGGCACGCCAGCCGTTCAGCGTTCCGGCCTGCCGCGCCTCGGCGCCGGCCTGGCGGTCAAGCTCCTGCACCAGCAGGCCCTGTGCAACGCCCGAAATGATACCTTCGAGATCCCCCTGCGCCTGTGCCGGAGACTGCGCCCCGAGACAGACGAAAATCGCAAGAGCAGAGACTGACTTCCTCATAATGTTCCTCCTTTGGTCAGGCGCTGTGCGCCCTGTCATGGCACAAGAGCGCCTCAGCACGCGAAAGGCCCTGATGCGGCGGTGGCGGACCGGGCCTGCAAGGCGCCTGCCCCGCTGTCCTGAGAGGAGGCGACCGGTCCCTCGGGCCGATCTGGCGCCGGAATCGGATCTCCGACATCGGGGAGTTGCGGGATATCCGGGCCGCGGCGGCCCGGTCTCGGGTCCTGCACCGGCGTATCGGCCGGATCCTGCGGTACATCCGGGCCTGCGGGCGGGGCCGGTGTGACCGGCAGATCGGGATCTTCGCCTCCATGTGGCATCGTAAATCCTCCGTCTGATGTGAGGCCGGAATGGTGTCCGGCACAGGAAGCAAACCCGCTGCCGCAGGCTCTGTTCCGTCTCGATCTGTCATGCAGCGCTTTTTCGCCTCCCGGGTGCGGCGGAGCTTAAAAAGTGGGGCAGTACCGCGCGGGGCGGGATCACTTCGGAACAAATCGCAGTCCAAAAGGTTTCTTCCCCTCATGCGCCGCCTTTGTCGCCTGGACAGGCAAGGGCGGGCCGCCAGCAGACCACCTGTCCGGAAGGGGGAGAATGACATGCCCGTAATGACCCGGCTTTACCAGGATCACGCCGCCGCAATGCGCGCCGTTGAGCAGATCGAGGCGCTGGCTTTGCCCTCGGTCGAGCCGTCGATCCTTGGCGGGGATGCCCTCAGAGAGTATCGCGATATGCGGATCGAACGAGATCCGGTCACGGGCGAAAAGACCCGGATCCCCGAACCCGCCCCTGCAACAGCGGCGGGTGGGGCGCTCGGCGCGGCGGTGGGTGGCAGTGCGGGCCTTCTCGCAGGGCTTGGGTTTATCGCCATCCCCGGCCTTGGCCCGGTCGCCGCCGGCGGGTGGCTGGTCACTGCACTGACGGGCGCGGCGGGTGGCGCGCTGGCCGGGGCCTCTTTCGGGGCGCTGGTCGATCTTGGCATCCAGGAAGAGGATGCGGATCTCTACACCGAGACGTTCCGGCGAGGCGGCGTCGCTGTCGCCGTGCGCTTCCCGGAGGCTTGCCGGGGCGAGGTAGAAGCGGCGCTGGCGCAGACCGATGCCCATTCGCTGCCCGATTTACGCCGCGCGCATCAGACCGGAACCCCGCATCACTGACCGTTCCGGGCGCGAGGGGAAAACCATCTGCCGGATTGCGAATTACATTGCCGCGCCGCCACAGAGATATTTCAGGAGAACGCTTTCATGGACAGAACAGGACTGCCAGACCCGGTTCCCTGGTGCGGCCCTGCGCCAGACCCGGCCGCGCTGCTGAGCAGCTGGAATTTTCACCCGGGTCTTCTGACGGCATTGCTGGCGGCCCTGATCTTCGGCCTTTTCCGCGCTCAGGGCCGGGGCGTCTTTCTGATGGCATGGGGCGCTCTTGTCATTGCGTTCGTCTCGCCGCTTTGCGCCATGACCACTGCCCTTTTCAGCGCCAGATCCCTCCATCATCTGTTACTCGTGAGCCTTGCCGCGCCGATGCTCGCGCTTTGCCTGCCCCTGCGCTGGCTGCGCGCGCCGGTCGCGTTTTTCCTGACCGGTGGCGCATTGGTTCTCTGGCATATTCCTGCGGTCTACAGCGCGGCTTGGGACAGCGCCGGGATATACTGGCTGCTTCAATTCGCCCTGTTGCTGCCCGCCTGGGCCTTCTGGTCCTCTGCCTTTTTTCCGGCGGATCGCGACGCGGGCGCGGTTCTGGTCAATGCGGCGCTGACCGGCGCGCTTGCGGGGGTAATGGGGCTGATCGGGGCGGTGCTGACCTTCTCGAACCGGCTGCTTTATACGGAACATATGGCGGCACCACTTGCCTGGGGGATCGAGCCGCTTGCCGATCAGCAAACTGCCGGGCTGATCATGTGGGTGCCGGGGCTGCTGCCGCTGGCACTGGTCGCCGCCGTCATGTTCAGACGCGCCTGGCGCGTGGGGCAGGCCGCATGATTGCCGCGCTGAAATTCCTGCATGTCGCAGGACTCACCTGCTGGTGCGCGAGCCTGATCGCGCTGCCGCTGCTGATGAAAACCCATGGCCGCGCCCGGAACCAGCGCCAATATGCGCATTTCCGGCTTGTCACCCATATCGGCTATATCGCCTTCGCAACGCCTGCCGCTCTGGTGACCATCATTGCAGGCACCGCGCTGATCTTTGCCGCGCAGGTTTTCGCGCCATGGCTGCTGGTGAAACTGGCTTTCGTGGCCGCAATGGTGCTGGTGCATGTCTGGTTCGGCCACCTCATCCAGCGCTCGGGCGAAGAGAAGCGCAGCCACTGGCAGGCCGCGCCGCTCGCAGGGCTGCTGCTGGTTCTGCCGCTGATCGCGATTGTGCTGGCGCTGGTTCTCGGCAAGCCAGACCTCACGCCGCTCAGAGGGTTGATCCCGGATCAGTTCCTCGCACCACGCGGAGGAGGGGGCGCATCATGATCGCTCTGCGTTCCCAGCCCATAGTCGAACACGAGCTTGCCGCCATGCCAGCCGGTCATCGCAGTCATCCCGGTCGCAAGCAGCGATGCAAGAAAACCCCAGGGCAGCAACGCGCCCACGGGGTCTGCAAGCCGCATCCCCCAATTCGCGCCGAGCACCGACAGGAGCATCACCGCGAGGATGAAATGTGTCCAGCTGGCGGCGCGGATACGGATACCCGGCACCAGCAGCAATTCGGCAGTGCCCGCCAGTCCGGCAAGGATACCCATCCCGAAACCAACCCCTGCCGCCCAGAGCGCCGCGCGCGGCCAGAAGAGATCCCCCGTCCACCAGTAAAGCGCATCTGCGCCCAGCGTGCTGACGCAAAGCGCGATGGGGAAGGCCACCAGCATGGCATGGATCGGATGGCCCGCGACGGCGATCTTCGACTCGGTGCGGTGAAAGCTCCGATGTTCATGGATCGGGTCGCGGAGCCTGCGGCGGGGTCGTCTGGCCTGGGTCATCTGCGTCTGTCCTCCTCTGCGGCTGTTGGAAAACCAGCGGCGGCGCTGATGGTTCCGGCGCTGGCCGGATGTGGCGGGCCGCTCTCGACCCTTTCCCCCCAGGGGCCTGCGGCCGCTGATATCGCGGCCCTCTGGTGGGCGATGCTCACGGGCGCCACGCTGATCACGCTTCTGGTGCTGGTGCTGGTCTGGCGCGGCTTTGCGCGCCAGGGCATCCGCCCGCCCGCAGAAAGCTTCTGGATCAGGGGGATGGGGCTTGGCTTCAGCTTTGCCGTTCTGATCGCGGTGGTCAGCGCAGGCATCTGGGTGGGCGAGCGGATCCAGGCCCGCCCCAGTGCGGATGTTGTCCGTGTCGAAGCCATAGCGCGACAATGGAGCTGGCGCTTTAACCAGCCCGGCCCGGATGGGGCGATGATCGGGACCGAGGGTCGCCTTTACATCCCCGCCGGAACGCCGATTGATGTCGTGATCCGCTCGGACGACGTGATCCACGCCTTCTGGGTGCCCCAGCTGGCGGGCAAGATGGACGCCCTGCCCGGCCGCGACAATCTTCTGCGGATCGAGGCCTCAGCCCCCGGCCTCTACCACGGAACCTCCGCCGAATTCTCGGGCATCGGCTATGCCGGGATGCGGTTTGAAGTGCTGGCCTATGATCCGGCCAGCCCGCCCGATTTCAGTGATCTTTCAGGCACTACCGGCCCGGTGGATCAGGCAGAGCCTGCCGCCCACCAGGAGAGCACCCCATGACCGAACTCCCCCCGGGCCTTGCCGCCAACCCGCCGCAGCGCGCCTTGCACCTGCACCGCCAGCTTGACCACATCTGGGGTCGCCCGGCAGGTCTGCGCGGCGTCCTGACCTCGGTCAACCACAGCGAGCTGGGGCTGCGGTTCATGCTGGCCTCTTTCGTGTTTTTTGCCATTGCAGGCTGTCTCGCCATGCTGATCCGGGCGCAGCTGGCAACGCCCGGCGGCGCGTTTCTCGACACAGCGCTTTATAACCAGTTCTTCACCATGCATGGCAGCCTGATGATGTTCCTCTTTGCCATTCCGATGCTGGAAGGGCTGGGGATGTATCTGCTGCCCAAAATGCTCGGGTCACGCGACCTAGCTTTCCCGCGCCTCTCGGCGCTTGGCTGGTGGTGCTATCTCTTCGGCGGGCTTATCATTCTTTCCGCGCTGGTCGCGGGTGTCGCGCCGGATGGCGGCTGGTTCATGTATACGCCTTTGTCGTCAAAGACCTACAGCCCGGGGATCAATGCCGATGTCTGGCTGCTGGGGGTGACCTTTGTCGAAATCTCGGCGCTGGCCGCAGCGGTTGAGATCACGGTCACTATCCTCAGAATGCGCGCGCCGGGGATGAAGCTCACGGAAATGCCGCTCTTCGCCTGGTATATGCTGGGGACCAGCGCAATGATGCTGGTGGGCTTTCCGCCGCTGATCCTCGGCTCGGTGCTGCTTGAGATTGAGCGCGCCTTTGACTGGCCGTTCTTCGATGTGACGCGCGGCGGTGACCCTTTGCTCTGGCAGCACCTCTTCTGGCTTTTCGGGCATCCGGAGGTCTATATCATCTTCCTCCCCGCCGCCGGCGCAATCTCGACCATCCTGCCGGTGATGTGCCGCACCAGGATCATGGGATACGGCGCCATCGTTGCTGCCGTGCTGGGGCTGGTCTTCCTCTCCTTTGGCCTCTGGGTGCATCACATGTTCACCGTGGGCATTCCGCATATGGCGCTGGCGTTCTTCTCGGCGGCCTCGGCGCTGGTGGCGGTGCCGACCGCAGTGCAGATCTTCGCCTGGATCGGCACGATGTGGCAGGGAAGACCGCAGATGCGGCTGCCGATGCTGCATCTGATGGGGTTTTTCTCGACCTTTGTGATGGGCGGGCTGACCGGCGTGATGCTGGCGATCGTGCCCTTCAACTGGCAGGCGCATGACACGGCTTTCGTCACCGCCCATCTGCATTATGTGCTGATCGGCGGGTTCGTTTTCCCGATGATGGCGGCGGCGGTCTACTGGATGCCACTTTTCACCGGGCGCGCGGCGGTGCGTGGTCTGGGGCCTGCGGCTTTCTGGCTGATCCTGATCGGCTTTCACGGCACGTTCTTCATCATGCATCTGACAGGTCTGCTGGGAATGCCGCGCCGGATCGATGTCTATCCCGACAACCCGGAATGGATCTGGCCCAATCTCGTCAGTTCCTTCTTCGGCTTTGTGATGGCGGCGGGCTTTGCGCTTTTCGCGCTGGATCTGGTGTTGCAGACGCTGTTCGGCACGAAGGCACGGCGCGATCCCTGGACGGCCGGAACACTTGAATGGGCGATGCCGATGCCCGCCCTCAGCTACAACATCGCCTCGCTGCCGCTGCCCGGCCAGAGCGCTTTGCAGCTGGCGCGCGGCGAAGGGCTGCTGCCCGGAGCACCCCGCGCGCGGCGCGAGACGCTGGTCGTCGATGCGATCAGCGGCGCGCCGCGTCATATCGCTGTACTGCCGGGGAATTCCGCGCTGCCGATTTTGACCGCAGCCGTGATCGGTGGTTTTGTCCTGACGATGCTGTTCGGGCTCTATCTTTTGGCGCCTCTTGGTCTTGTGGCCATCGCGGCAATCATCTGGCAGTGGCACCGTTTCATGGGCAGCCCCCGGAATGAGGCGCTGATCAGTCTCGCGCCGGGGCTGAGTCTCCCCGTCAACGCCATGATCCCCGACGGGCTGGCGCGGACCGGGCTCACCTGTCTCCTGATCGCGAATGGCACTTTCTTTACCTGCTTTCTCTTCGCCGTCGGGTTCCTCTCGGTCATTGCCCCTGGCTGGCCCGCACCGCCCTCTGGCATCGTGACCCCTCTCACTGCAGCGCTGACTGCCGTGCTGATCCTGATCCTGATTGCGGCCTCCGGGCTGGCGCGTTTCCGCCTTGCAGCCGGGGCGCCTATCGCCTTGCCGCTTTTGCTGCTGGGGCTTGGGGTAACCGGCGGTCTGGCATTGCAGCTTGATGATCCGACGCGTCACGCCCGCGATGCACTGCGCGCGGCCGGGCTTGGCTATGTCGCGCTGCATTGCGCGGTTTCCGCGCTTTTTGCCGGGTTGTGTCTCACACAACGCCGGGATGGCAGGATCGCGCCGGCCCGCCTTTCGGCCTGGCCGATCTGGCGCGCCTGGCAGGATTTCACGCTTGCGACCACGCTGATCCTCATGCTTCTGATCACCGGGCAGGAGATAGTCGTATGAGCTGGCCCCTGCGCGCCCTGTTTGGCCCGACCCTTTGGGCCATAGCCTTTTGCGCAATCTACGCAGCGCATGGGGTCGGCTGCGCGCGTGGCTGGCCCGGGCGCCCTGCCCCTGTCGGCGATCTGCATCATTTCACGCTGATATCGCTTTGGCTGATATGCGTCGCGGCGGCGGGTGTGATCCTCTGGTGCTCCCCGCGCGGCAGCGACATTCCCGACCGCCTGATCCGCGCCGGCGGCTGGATCGGTCTGATGGCAACATTACTCACCCTCTTCCCGGTCCTCGGACTGACGACCTGCGGCACCGGGCCATAACGCGGCCAGACACCACCGGCCCCTGCCCTCAAAAGGAGATCACCCCGCCCATGACAAGCCAGCAACCGCCTCACCTCGTCGTCATCGGCGCCGGTTTTGCCGGGCTGCAAACCGTGCAGGCACTGAAAGGCGCCGGCCTGCGCATCACCCTGATCGACCAGCGCAACCACCACCTTTTTCAGCCGCTGCTCTATCAGGTGGCGACCACCATCCTTGCCCCATCCGAAATCGCCTGGCCGATCCGAAGCCTGATGGAGCACCGGCCGGATGTGACAACCCTGATGGCACGGGTGCGCGGCATCGATCCCGACCGGCGCCAGGTGATCACCGATGACGGGGCGCAGATCAGCTATGACATGCTGGTCATCGCCACCGGGGCGACGCATGCCTATTTCGGCCATCCCGAATGGGAGCCGAATGCGCCCGGGCTGAAGACGATCGAAGATGCGACCCGGATCCGCAACCGCATCCTCCTGGCCTTTGAACGGGCCGAGACCGAACCCGATCCCGCGCAGCGCGAGGCGCTGCTGACCTTTGGCGTCATCGGTGGTGGCCCGACCGGGGTCGAATTGGCGGGAATGCTGGCCGACCTCGCCCGCAACATGATCCGGGGTGAGTTTCGCAATATTGACACCAGCCAGACGCGCGTCCTGCTGATCGAGGCGAGCAAGCGCATTCTCCCCTCCTTTCCCGAGGATCTCTCTGCCTATGCCGCCCGGGCGCTGGAGCGGCGGGGGGTAGACCTGCGCTTTGGCACCCCGGTCACAGATTGCACCGAAGACGGCGTTCAGATCGGGGATGAATTCCTGCCCTGCCGCACCCTGATCTGGGCGGCGGGTGTTGCCGCATCGCCTGCGGCAGACTGGCTGGGGGTGGAGGGGGATAAAGCGGGGCGCGTGCGGGTGCAGTCGGATCTGACAGTCGCGGGCCGCCCCGAGATCTTTGTGATCGGTGACACCGCAGCGGTGGTGCAGGAAAATGGCGATCCGGTGCCGGGCATCGCGCCCGCGGCAAAGCAGCAGGGCAGCCATGTCGCCGGCATCATCCGGGCAAGGCTGAAGGGCGAGGTAAATCCCGCACCATTCCACTATCGCCACCAGGGAGATCTCGCGACCATCGGGAAACGCGCCGCTGTCGTGAAGATCGGGCGGCTGAGCCTTAAGGGGGCCTTGGCGTGGTGGATCTGGGGGATCGCCCATATCTTCTTTCTGATCGGCACCCGCAGCCGGGCATCTGTGGCCTGGAACTGGCTCTGGACCTATCTGCGCGGCCAGAACAGCGGCCGCCTGATCGCACATCCGAAACCCGGCGATGAGCCTGCCATCGACTGATAGTTTCGCATCTGATGGGGCCATTCCTGCAAGAAAGCGCGGCTGAAAAGCAGACGGCACAGAGCGCCGCAAAATGCGGCCCGGTCAGAACCGCCGCCGCAGGGCAATATCGGATTGGTTAGACCTGGACACCCGGCACAAACCGCAATGGCAAAAAGACCCGCACCCTTGTCACAAGGGTGCGGGAAACGGCGGGACCGGTTACAGAGGCGGAAAGCGCGACGGATCATGTTCCCGCAGACGCGCCTGGCGCTCGGCCTCGGCCTCATCATAGCGCCAGCCCCCGACCTCGAAACGCGAGCGCAGATCGCCGATGCCGACCTCGGGGACCTTGGCAAGCGCTGCGGTCACTTCTGCGCGGCGCTCTTCGGGGAAGCGGACGGTCAGGGCGACATTGCCGCGCTGCATTGCCTCGTGAAAGACCGGGGCATCGGCCTCACTGATGCCGATATCCGCCAGTGCGCCAATCGTGCCCCCGACGGCCGCGCCACCAGCCGCACCCACGGCTGTCGCCGCAAGCCAGCCCGCGGCAACCAGCGGGCCGATGCCTGGAATGGCGAGCATCCCGAGGCCGGCCAGCAATCCGGCACCTCCACCCGCAACGGCACCAATCCCCGCGCCGGTTGCGGTCCCCGACAAGTCCCTGGGGGCGGCGTCGACCGACCCGTAGTGCTCACGCACCCGATCATTGCCCAGGACCGAGACCTCGACATCGCTCCAGCCAAGCGAGTCAAGGCTCGCCCGGGCACGCTCTGCCGTGTTGATATCTTCATAAACTCTTGTGAGAACAGCCATTTTATAGCTCCTTCTGTCGGATTACTGTGTTATTGAGCAGCAGGCGTGGTGACGACATTGCCCCTGTAGTCGATGGCCACCGCGACCGCGTCAGTGCCGACCTTGCCAGTGCCGCGCCAGATACCCTGGTCGTCGAGGGCAAGCGCCGAGACATCGGTGACATTCCAGGCGATCGCGCGCTGCCTTGCCTGTTCTTCGGTGAAACTGTTCGCACCTTCCAGCGGGGCGCCGGCTTCGGGCGTATGTTGCGACCAGCTGTCCGCTGCGCAGATGGCCAGAAACTGGTCACGGGTCAGCCCATCGGGTCCGATTGTCACGCCGTCAATCCCGGCGCGGGCGAAGTCACGTTCGGATTCCGACTGGCTGATAAAGCCGTCCCCATTGATATCAAAAAGGCGATGCTGCTCTTCGCAGTCAGCAGTCGCGAGGCCCTGCGTGGTCTGTTCCTGCTGATCCGGAGAGATATCCGGCATTCCGGGAATTTCTTCCTGTGCCATCATGGCGGATGGTGCCGCCAGCGCGGCGATGATCAGGACTGCATAAGCTTGGCGTTTCATTTCGTCCTCCTCGGTGTGCGGCCACTTTGCGGGGTCCGGAACTGCCGGAACCGCTGCGACCAGGTGGCTGCATGAACCCCTCACCGCAAAGAATGTTCCCGGTTGCGGCATCCCGCGCCCATGCTGTTCCCCGCCAGTTCTGTGGAACAATCCGGCGACATTCCCGGTTTGATCAGCCTGACTTTGATCGCGGGGCGGGAGGCGCATCCGCATTGCGAGGAGCAGATGAGATGGGAAATGGCGGGGAAAACGGGGTGAGGAAATATGCCTGTCGGGATCTCCGGACCTTTGAGGGCCGATGCGACAGGCTGGCGGGGCCTGACGATCTCGCTGCCACTGTCCTCACATTCGGGTTGAGGCTGGCAATGTCACGGCTGAGGTCAGCGTGAGAGCTCTCACCGCGAAGAGGCGGCAGAAAGCACTGTGACCGCAATTCCACGGCCGCCGACGCGGTATCTGGTAGCTTTACCGCCCGAGGGGTCTCTCGGTTGTATCGCAATGGTCCCACAGAGGTCAGGCAGATGCTTTATTCAGGCTGTTATAAATGGTGGAACCGGGTAAACTGACTGTCGAGGCTTGCATGCTGGATTGTGACGATGAGTAACTCTGTAATTCCGTTCCCTGGCTCCGATCCGGAGCGGATTTCCGAAGAGGAAGACCCGATACGGGCCGCACGTCAGGAACTGCTGTCAGCGGTTATGGCTCAACCGGTTCCGGATCGGCTGAATGCGCTTGCTGCCGAAGTCGGCAGGGCGCTTGACCAGCGTGCAGCGGACCTCTCTTCCGGTCAGGGTGCGGCAACAGACGATACCGCCTGAACCACCTGAGCAAAACGGCGGATTGTCGCCGCGCGCTGAAGTTGCGGGGAACTTAACTTCCCCGGTCCCGTTTCCCTTTCATGCAGAAGAATAGGGAGACGATCATGACCATCTCGAAGCAGACACGACCGCAGGACGGAGCAGCTTCGGAGAATGTGGTCGAAATGATCCCGTTTCTCCGCATCTATGCGCGCAACCTGACACGCGGCGGACCAGAGGCCGACGACCTCGTCCAGGAAACGCTTGTGAAGGCGCTTGCAAATATTGACCGCTTTCAGCCAGGCACCAATCTTCGGGCCTGGCTTTTTACGATCATGCGCAACAGCTTTCTGACTGGCATCATGAAAAGAACCCGCGAGCCGGTTGGTGGTCAGGACTGCGTCTCAGGCCAGGTGATATCTTTTCCTGTGCATGACGCACATATTGCCTGCAGCCGGGTGATGCAGGCGATCCGGCGGCTGCCGTCGCAGTACCGGGAAGCCCTGGTACTCGTCTTTCTGGTGGGCGAGAGCTATCAGGATGTGGCGCGGATCTGCGATTGCGCTGTTGGCACCGTGAAAAGCCGGATCAGCCGCGGCCGGCAAATGCTGATGGATGATCTGCAGATGACTGAATTGCGCGACCTGATCGCCGTCAACTACTAAGCCTGCAATTCATAAGCTGCCGGCGGACCAGTCCTCTGCGAAACGCTGCCCGCCAGGTCAAGGATCCTGCGACATTGGGGGCAGTCGGATCGGGAACCGACTTGCGACGGCGATCCTCCGGATAGAACTGCTCTTCGGCGCTGTCCGCAGATCAGATTGGCAATGAGATCGTGCAGAGGATCCCTTCCGGACTGGTCCGGAAGGTGGTGGCAGCATCAAGCTGATAGGGCAATGCGCGCTCTATCAGTTCGCGCCCCTGCCCCCAGGCAGGCTCGGCCCCGGGCAGAGAGACACCCGTTTCACGCCATAGGATATGCAACCGTGATGGATCTTTTCCTTCGATCCGCCAGCCAATATGCAGATGTCCCGCCGCAGATCCCAAAGCACCGTGCTGTACCGCATTGGTGGCAAGTTCATGCAGGGCCATGGCCAGCAACTGCACTGCGGAAGGCCGCAGTGACACATCTGCGGGGCCTTCAAGGCTCACGCTTTCGCCAGAATCCGCGCCGACAGCCGAAAGCGCGGCCTGCACCAGCGCGTCGAAACCGAGGCCTGAATTCCCGTCAAGATCCGAGAGAAGGCCCTGCACCCGCGCCAGCATCTCGAGCCGGTCCCGGAAACGCCGCCCGAAATCCTCCAGATCGCGCGCGGATTTCAGGGTGCGCTGTGAAACCTGACGCACCACGGAAAGCAGGTTGCGTGTCCTGTGCTGAAGTTCCCCGACCAGCGCCCGCTGCTGTTCCTCCAGGCTGAGCAATTCGTTTATATCTGTCGAGGTCCCCAGCCATTCAATGATCTTCCCGTCGCAGTCGCGCACAGCGGTGGCGCGCGTCCGAAACCAGCGCCATCCCCCCTCCGTGGCATCCATCAGCCGGAAATCAGCCGCAAAGCCCTGCGTTTCCGCCGCGCCTGTGGCAGCGGCCCAGGCTTTCCGCAGAGCATCCAGATCGTCGGGATGCGCCTGTATCTGCCAGCCCTCGCCCAGAGCGCTTTCCAGAGGCTGACCGGTACAGGTGGTCCATTGCGGGCAGACCCAGGTCCATAAGCCGCGCGGATCGGCACGCCAGAACAGCTGTGGCAACCCTTCCATCAGGCTGTGCAGCCGCGCCGCGCTGTCTTGCCGCGCGCGTTCGGCTTTGCGGGGGCCCGCCCTGGGCAGGCCCGCAGGACTGCCGATACAGCGGTCGATTTCAGCGGCGATACGACCTGGAGTGCCGCGGATGTCAGGAAAGCCCGGATCCCATTCCCCGATTGTCAGACCGCCGCAGTCCTGCACGGCCCTCAGCCCGACTATGCCCTCGGCATGCAGCCCATTGAGCAGGACAGCGACCGCATGACGCCCCTCAGCCCGCGCGATGGAAGCGAACAATGTATCGACGGCCCCGGTCGTCTCACCTGCCGGGGGATCGCGCAGAGACAGGTGACCGGCCTCAAGTGTCAGCATGTGGTCAGGGCTGGCGATGTAAACATGCTCAGGCAAAAGGGGAGCGCCGTCTTCGGCCATAGCGACCTTCAGGGAGGTGACAGCCGCAGCCCGGGCAAGGATGTCGGCACAGGATTTGCGGTCTTCGCCGCCAACCGCAACCAGGTAAGCGCCACCATGACCAGGCTTTATCGCGGAAAGGACAGCCAGAAACGAGGCGAGCGAGATCGCGGAGATTCCGATGCCAACTACTGCCGCAACCTCAGGGGGCAGATCTGCAGGATCCTTCGTCGGATCAGGAAGGGAAGCATCGTTCATCGGATATCCCGGTCGTCTCGCGCAGAGGGCTGCAACAACTCTCCGAGGCAGCGGCAGCTGATCCCGGTTCCTGCCGCACTCCCGTCATTGCAGGAACTCACGGCCTCGCTCTGCCAGAACACGTTCCATCAGCCGTTGCAGCCATTTTTCCAGTGGAGGCAGTGTTGGCAGGCTGTGATGTTCCCGCAAGGCGAGCCTCAAAGTCGCCTCGACCAGCCGGTCTGCGGCCATCGCGTCGGAGAGCATAAGCCGCGCCGAGAGCCTGAGCCTCGGCAGAAGGGCGATCAGCGTTTGCGTATGGATCTGGCTTTGCAAAAGCGCCACAGCCTTGCTGGCTTCATGTGGTTTGGGCAGGCGCGCGATATGGGCGAACCGTCGCGGGATTCTGGCAATCTCATGCGCCGAGTAAAACACGAAGGGAATGGCCGCGCCCATCAAAAGATCGGCCAGCGGATAGACCTTCTGTCCCCGCAAATTGACATCCAGCACCGCAAGATCGGTGTCCCCGACATAATCCGTGGCCGCGGTGATGGATGGAAACGGCCCAAGCACCCTGGCCTTTGCCGCCCGGAAATGATCAGCGAGTTCTGAGGCGACATAGTAGTCATCCTCGACGATCATGATTGTGCGGCCAGAAAGGTTTTGCATGTCTTATCGGTCTCGCGGCTGGTTCAGCTGTTCAGATGCAGCGGGCCCGGCACGGATCGGACTATGCCTGCAGTATGACGCAAGATGAAATTGTCGCAACCTTCTCATAATTCATAACATATTATACTTATCAATGTGTTATGATCCATGCGCGGCGAATCTGCGGATATCCGCCTGGCAAAGATCTGCCTGTCCTGCAAGACGGGTCAGAGATCCACTGGTTTTCTAAGACGGGGAATTTCGGCATAGGCCGCCGGCAAAGAGGCTGTGTCATATCCGGTCATGAAAAGGAATGGGATCCCCGCAGCAATGAGGTGATCGGCCAGCGGAAATACCATCTCGCCCCTCAGATTGACGTCGAGCATGGCAAAATCCGGTTTTGCACCAGCGCATACACTGCTCAGTGCTTCGCTCAGCGTCGGAAAGGGGCCGATCACACAGGCCCCGCCCCGTTGCAGAAACTGTGCAAGATCGGTGGCCAGAAGATATTCATCCTCGACGACAAGGACAGATATTCCACTCAATGCAGGCAGAAGTGAGCTCAGATCCGGGTTCCTCATGGGATCATACTCCTTCGCTTTGCGTAAGACAGTAATCGCGTGAAGCCACACTCCAGGTCGCTCGCTTGCGGGAACAAACCGCTGTTCTGAATGTTCACGCAGCAATCTGTAAAGCGGAGGATATGACATGCGCAATTCTTCTGACCAGACGGAACCGCCCACCATTATCGCCAACGCGCCCTGACGTGACAAAACCGGCGAGGGGACGGACAAGGGAAGCTGCCGAAATATTTCGATTACCCGGGGCCACCCTTCCCGGAACAGGTTCAGGATCTGCCCGGCAGCTTTCGGATGATGCAGCCCCCGCCGGATCATGGCAAAGAAACCTGGATCCGCGCCGGTCGGCTTGATGGCATGGTAGCGGTGATCACTGGCGCCGACAGCGGTATCGGTCGGGCGGTTGCCATTTGCCTATGCGCGCGAAGGGGCAGATGTCGTGCTGGCTGACCAGGGCGGCTGTGCCGCATATGCGGCGTGGCAGTTCCATCTTCAACACGGCCTCGATCAATGCCGATATGCCAGATCCGGCACTGCTGGCCTACGCGACCACCAAAGGGGCTGTTCAGAATTTCACCGGCGGCCTGGCGCAATTGCTGGCGGAAAAGGGGATCCAGGTGAACTGCGTCGCACCCGGCCCGGTCTGGACCCCGTTGATACCGGCCAGCATATCCGCCGACAAAGTCTCCGGATTCGGTGAAAACTACCCGATGAAGCGTCCGGCACAGCCGGTGGAGCTGGCCTCGGCCTATGTGATGCTGGCAGAACCGATGTCGAGCTATATCTCGGGCGCCACCCTGGCCGTGACCGGTGGCAGACCGCTGATCTGATCTGCGGGCTCCAGCCCGATGGCGGAGGATCGCAGCGTGAAAACCACGCCTGCGGGGTCGAATTTCAAAAGCGCCTCGCCCCGGAACTCATGACTGAGCGCGGCTTCGATCAGCTCCCGCCCGAAGCCGCTGGTTGCGGGCTCGATAACGGGGGGGCCACCTACTTCGCGCCAGACCAGCTCGAACTGGCCACGCCGCTGCGTCCATTCGATCAGCACGCGACCCTGGTCATCCGACCAGGCCCCGTATTTCTGAGCATTGGTCGCCAGTTCTCCCAAAGCAAGGCTCAGCGCGAACACCTGGTCGGCCTCGATCATCACAGGCGGACCGCGCATGACAAGCCGGTTTTCAGGCAGACTGCCGGCAAGGGCATCGACAATAAGCGTGCGGATGTCGAGCGTGCCATAGGCATCCGCAAGAAGCGCCCGCTGCGCCTGGTCAAGCTGACACAGCCGTCTGACAGCGGCTTCCTTTGCTTCTTCGACCGATCTGGCCTGACGGAAGGTCAGCCGCACAATCGCAATGGCTTTGGCATAGGCATTCTTGATCCTGTGGCGCAATTCCCCGTTCAGGATGCTGCTACGGCGGGCGGTCATAACCTCGCCAGTCGTCTCGATAACGGTGTTCATGAACCCCGAAATCACGCCGTTCTCATCAGCGACCGGGCTGTAGCAAAAGGTGAACCAGCCGGTTTCATTGCCTTCTCCGCGTTCGATCTGCAGCTCATAATTGCGGATGAAGGTCGAATGTCCTTGCAGCGCCCGGTCCGCGATTGGCCCGATCTCATGCCAGGCTTCGGCCCAGATCTTACTGAACGGCTGACCAAGGCAGGGTGCCTTACGCCCGAGGATCGGCACAAATGCATCATTGTAGATCGTGATCATCTCAGGGCCCCAGCACAGACATTTGGGGAAATCGGATCGCAGGATCAGATCCGATGTGATGCGCAGGGCGACCGGCCAGCCAGCCTGCGACCCGAGCGGCGTTATGCTCCAGTCAAATTCACGAACCTGGGCATTCATGGCCCGATCAGTTTTGCTGTCCACAGAAGGAAACCCATGCCTGAATTCAGACGTTTAAGGCATCTGGTGCCGGGATAGTTGTGGGCTTCCACAAATGAATCAAGACAAATCTGGTGCAGGGTCAGTCCGGATGGCACCGCCGCCGGGCTTTCCTCAGCCTCCGTTCCGCGCCGCAGGCGCTGTGCATCGGATTCCCCTTTGTTCCGGCGCACCTGCGCGCAGCTGACGCGGGGCCGTCCTGGCGAGGAGATTGTCAGTGTTTTCGGCAATGGTCAGCCGGGGCAGAACCTCCCCCATTTCTGACCTGGCAGGGGGCTCAAGGCTCCGAAGGTAAGGCGCCGGCATCCCGGCGTTTGAGAACATACGCCGAAAAATGCGATGGCCACCTGCATAAGGATCGCCGCAATCCGCAAGCCAGACTCCCGGTGTCTTGGTGATGCAGGGGATCTGCTTTGTGAGACACACTTCGCCTGTTGCACCCGGAGGTCCGACGGCGGCGGGCCCGGCCGGAGCGTCAGGCATTATCCGTCAGGGTTCGGTATCGTCTTTGGATTTCTCGGCCCTGATTTGCCATCACCCTGCCCATCAGGCTCCGAGCGCTCATCCTCCATATCCGCCGGATATGTCTCATCATCCAGGACAGAGGGTTTGGCAGCGTCCCGGGGCACTTCGCCTTTGTGTCGTGTTTTGACAGGCATCTTCGATCCTCTCATCAGTGGTCGGTCTTATCTGAACACTTGGCGACCCCTGTGGTTTCCCGCCGTCTGATTGCCAGGCGGATTCTGTCCTGCTCGCCGCTGTCCTGCGCGGGCTGGCCAGGCGCAAGGCGCGGCCACCCGATAGTGCCGCCCCGCCCGCGCTGCGTTTTTGCCGGCCCGGCGGGCAGCAGGTTGATCAGGGTGCGTTACAGCCAATTTCCTCAGCGCGGGAACATCACCGCCCGGCGCCGGTTTGTCACGGAACCTGCACAGAAAGGAGAGCACCATGTCTGCGCCAAATACCAACCTCGAAAAGCAGCGAAAGCGTCACTTGGCCCCTTTGCTGGGGATCGCCGCAGCCGCCCTGTTTGGCGTCCTGCTGATTGTCTATTGGGTCGGAGAAGAGGTCGTGGAAGCCGATCCGGACGCGCCCGCCGGTCTTGATGCCGGAACCGTCAACGAACCCGCGCAGTCCACCATACCTGCCGAGGTGATCGAGCCCGGGGCCCAGCCCGGAGCGTCCGGGGGCACAGCAACGCCGCCCACCACCCGCGAAAGCCCGCCGGTGCCCAACGCGCCGCAGGAGCTGACACCCGGGTAGACGAGGCCCAGATATTTGCCGGAGGCGTTGGCGTGGCCAGCCTTGCAGTCGCGACAAGGGCGGCCCTTAAATCATGCAGTTTCTGGTGGGACTTCCGGAATGGGCTCTGCCGGTTTTCCTGCCTATCAGGCCCCTGCAGGACGGCGGGAAAACATCGACAGACCGTATTTTCGCAACGCCCTGCGGCCCGCCTTGCAACGGGCCGCTCCAAATTTTCGCCATGTCTTTTCAAAAAAAGGGGGCCGCCGGTCAGGCCAGAGCCCGGTTGCGGCAAGACTGGCGGCAGAGACCCTGCGGGACTGGCCCGGTCCGGATGGTGGTCGGGATGGCAAGGGATATGCCCGGTGCGGAACAGCGGGCTTTACAGTGGGGCGGTCATGTCGCTTCCTCGCCTGGAACCGGGCGTGGGGCGGTTTGCTCCGAAATAATCCGGAACAGTGCTGCCGCGAACGCGTTTTACGACTCCCTGCATGGCAAAGGACCGGCAAGGATATGGATGACCGCAAGGACGTTCTGAGTGCAGTGCTTGATCAGCTGGACGAGATTGGCGCGACCGGTACGGTCAGCATCGGCGCGGTGGCCGAGGCGATCGGCGCGCGGTCTTTCGCGACGCTGATGCTGATTTTTGCGCTGATTGCGGTTTCTCCGGCCAGTATCGTGCCCGGGGTGACGACGGTGGTCGCGCTGGTCGAGTTTCTGCTTGTGGCGCAGATGATTGCGGGCAGACGTCATATCTGGTTGCCCGAACTGCTTTCCGACCGGGAAATTCCGGGCGAACGCCTGCGGTCTGCCGTTTCCTGGCTGCGCAGGCCGATTGCGGTCGTGGACCAGATCCTGCAGCCCAGGCTGAGCTTTCTGACAGAAAAGCCCTGTCTCTATATCTGGCTCTTCCTGATCCTCGCGCTCACTCTCGTCATGCCCTTCATGGAACTGGTGCCGGGCACCGGCACCGTTGCCTCTGGTCTGATTGCCCTCGTGGCTGCGGCCGTTCTGACCCGGGACGGCGCCTTGCTGGTACTGGCAGGTCTGTGCCTTGGCGCCCTGGTCTGGATGGTGCGTTTGCTTGGTGAGGCCCTGTTCTGAGCGCGCAGTTCTTTGTCTGACCCACCGTCTGCGGGGAACAATTCCCGCGTCCGGGCGTTATCCCGCGCGGGACCATAGCTGAAGCAAGGCTCCATTCAGATATGTACCGTTAAAAACGTTAAGGCGCCTGCACTTGCAGGCGCCTTTTCTCTGGCCGCTTTCTTTGGCGGCGCCAGGCCGCGAAGACTGGTCCGTGCAGATGCTCTGGCAGGTCTTGCATCTTCTCTTTCGTGCGGGCGGTTTTGCCGTGCCCCCTGCCATTCCCGTCCCGCATCAGGCTCAGCTGATCGGGACTGATCCGCAAGGGCCTCGATCCGGTTGCAATACACCCGCCGATATAACCCCGGAATAGACCAAGATCTATGCCTGAGGGCCGGGAAACAGCCCGCTGCCATGAATGGTCGCCGGCACATTGTGACTGCATCGGCAGTCTGCTGCCGCCCGGCGCGGCAAGAACCGGGGATTTTCGCCGCAACCAGGGGCGTGCGGGAACAAATGAGCGGGGCTCAGGATTGGATGTCGCTGCACAGGAGCGCCCAATGTCACCTTGCAGCTTCCGCAATAATTTCGCCTTGAATGAGGAGAGGTGATGGAGAGCATAGTCAGCCTTGTAAGTAACGAGTTCCGCGACCCTTTCGAAGCTGTCAGCGCCGAAGCAGCTTTGGTGCGCCTGCTGTTCGCCGCACTTCTGGGTGCAGCAATTGGCCTGGAGCGCGAGCTTCACTCCAGTGCAGCAGGGCTCCGGACCCATATTATTGTCTCGATGGCGGCCTGCCTGTTCACCCTGATCGCAGCCGAGATCATGGCGCAGGAATTCCCCGGAGCCACGCGGTTGCAGACTGACCCGTTGCGCCTGATCGAGGCGGTCACCGCCGGAGTGGCTTTCCTCGCTGCAGGCTCGATCATTACCTCGGGCGGCAAGGTCACCGGGCTGACGACCGGCGCAGGTATGTGGATGGCCGGAGCCATCGGCCTCGCCTGTGGCAGTGGCCTCCTGCCGCTTGCCATCATGGCGACGGTGCTCTCGATCCTGGTGCTGTGGGTGCTCGGGCGCGTGTCGCGCCGCATTGCGCGAAGCTGTGAAGCCAGCACCGCGGACGAAAATCACTGACGGGAAGGAGGCAAAGATGCCCGCAAAATCGAAAGCTCAACAAAAGGCGGCCGGGGCTGCCCTGTCGGCAAAACGGGGGGAAACCGCGCGCAAGGATCTGGTTGGCGCGTCAAAGGAATTGTTTGACAGCATGACCGAGGCCGAGCTGGAAGCGCTCGCCTCCACCCCGCATGACGGCTTGCCGGACCGGGTGGAGGATGACCCATGATGACCCCTTTGCAGCCGGCTGAAATCACCCGCGCCCTTTTGGTCGGCAAACAGGTTTTCGCCTCACGAAACGAAGCCGTCGGCTCAGTCAGCGATGTTCTCGGCTCCGGCAAGTCCGCGGTAATATTTGTGGAGCTCGGCGGGCTCTTTTGCGCCGGTGGCAAGACCATTGAACTGGGCGCGACCGACATGCGGATTGGCCGGGAGGAAAACGGAGCAATCATGCTCGAGACGCGACTGACACTCCACGAGCTGGAGATGTTGCCTGAAATAAAGCTCTGAGCCGTGGGCCAGGCCGGGGCGATCAGTTCAGGCGGTTCAGGTGACGTTCGAGAATGGCTGAGGCAGCTTTGGTGTCATGGCGGCGGATGGCGACCATGATACCATAATGATCATTGTCGACGCGCGGTTTCCACCGTTTGCTGTAATGGACAAGGATATAACGCGCCGCCAGATTTTGCATGCTCTCGACTGCTTCCAACAGCCGGGGCATCTCGCAGGCCTCATAGATCTTCATATGGAAGGCGCGGTTAAGCTCTTCCCAGTCAAAGATATTCTGCGCCTGGTCACAGGCCTGGCGCAGGGCATCGGCCTCGCGCACCTGGCCGGGGGTGAGATTGGGCACGGAGTGCAGCAAGGTCAGCGGCTCGAGCGCCAGCCGCATCAGCTTCAGCTCCCTTTGGGCCATAGGGTCAAGCGGCGCGACCTGCATGCCCCTGTTGTGCTGTGACACGACCAGGCCGCGCGCGACCAGTTTCAGCAGCGCCTCACGCACGGGGACATGGCTGGTTCCGAATTCAGCGGCGAGGTAATCCTGTCGGAGCTTTTCACCCGCCATCAGTTCACCGCGGATGATGCGTCTTGCCAGTTCATCCGCGATCAGCTGTGGCGTTGGGACGGCTGGCATGACGTCGATCAACCTTGGTGGACGGTGGGAAAGAGCGTGGCGGGCGCCGTTAAGGGCCATCTATGATCTGCGCGCAATACAATAAGACGGGCGATAGGTCAAAGTGGGCGGCCCTGCCGCGTTGATCTCTCGCAGCAGGCCGCGCAGCCGACCGGGCGAAAGCCGCCCTGCGGCAAAGCCGTTCACGCCGCTGGCGCGCAGATGCGCAAAAAGATCTTCGGCGCTTTCGAACTGCAGAGTGATGGTCTCGTCGCGCAAGACAAGACCCTCCATCCCGGCGGGCAGGGCATCACATATGCCGGCAGCGTTCAGATAGGAGGGCGCGCCCCGGGGCAGACCCCAGCCGGAAAATTCCGGGAAATTGTCGGGGCCAAAGCCTGACAGCGCCAGCAGGCCTGCGGGGCGCAGGGCCTGCACCGCTTTGGCCAGCAAGTCACGCGGATCGGCGATCCATTGCAGCATCGAGGCGCTGGCGAGCAGATCCAGATCGCGCGGGAAATCACAGGCGGCGGCGTCTCCGGGCAGAGGATATACGCGCCCCTGCCCCGGCCAGGCCAGCTGCGGCAGCGGGGCGACAAGATCGTTCAGCCAGATATCCCCGGGGTTCAGGCGGGCAAGTTGCCGAGTCAGAAGGCCGGTGCCATGGCCAAGCTCCAGCACCCTGCGGGCGGTGCTGATATGGGAGAAGATACCTTCGGCCAGGCGTCCGGCGATCCGGGCCTGCGCCAGCGCCGCCCCCTCATAGCTGTGATGGTGGCGCGAGAATTCCGTGGCGATCCGCGCCATCATCATCTGATCTCGCTCCAGGCACGCCAGTTCGAAAACGGATTATGGCCGCAGTCGAGCCAGGTGATCTGCCGCTCCGGCCAGCGCGCAACCATCCGGCCCTGCGGAAAGATACGGTCGCGCCGTCCGGCAATGATATGGGTGAATGCAGCGGCGGGCGCTGCTTCGCGCAGGGCAAGATTTTGCAATTCCTGCGCGAGGGCGCCGGGTTCGGTCTGTTCCGGCAGGTCGGCCCCGGCGCGACAGGCGAAGCGCTGCAGGCTCTCTGCAGTCAGCGACGCTGCCGTGGCGTCATAAGTTTGGGAGCCGATGGTCGCGCGCGGATCGGGCGCGCCGCAGATGGCTGTGGCCCGCGCCGGTGCCAGATGGTCCAGATGGCGCGCGGCGACAGCCACGCCCATCGACCAGGCAATCACATGCAACCGGCGATAGGGGCGCAACAGCAGCCCGGGCAGGGTTTCATCGCGGTAATCGTCCAGAACCAGGACATCATCTCCGCCCTGCAGATGGTGAACAGCGGCTGCGCCGACGGCCCAGCCCCCATAAAACAGGATCAGATCCTCGCTGCCGGATCTTTGCAGCCATTGCGCCCGCATCAGAGCCCCCTTGCGATGGCAAGCATTGCCGCGCTGACCTGCGTCAGCTCGTCCGGGCGGATCGTCAGCGGCGGCATGGTATAGAGCAGCTTGCCGAAGGGCCGCAGCCAGACGCCGGTTTCGGCGCAGAAACGGTGCACCTTGTCCATCGGCAGGGGCGTTTTCATCTCGATCACCCCGATTGCGCCCAGAACGCGCAGCCCGGCCACCGAAGGCAGACCGGCAGCGGGTGCGAGGTCACGCTGCAACTGCGCGCCGATATCGCGGGCCCGGGCGCTCCAGTCCGCGCTTTGCCACAGATCCATGGCGGCGGCGGCAGCGGCGCAGGCCAGCGGATTGGCCATAAAGGTCGGGCCATGCATCAACATGCCCGCCTCACAGGCGAGATCGCGCGTGGCAATGGTGGCGGCAAGGCTCATCATGCCGCCGGTCAGCGCCTTGCCGAGGCACATGATATCGGGCCTGACCCCCGCCAGATCAGCCGCAAAGGGCGCACCGGTGCGGCTGAAGCCGGTGGCAATTTCATCGAAGATCAGCAGAACGGCATGACGGTCGCAGATCGCCCGCAGGCCCCTGAGATAGGCGGGATGGTAGAAATACATTCCCCCTGCGCCCTGGACGACAGGTTCGATTATGAAGGCCGCAATCTCTGCGTCATGGCGGGACAGCAGCGCCTCGACCTCGCCCAGGCCGTTCAGCGCCGGGTCCTCGGGCCAGTCGGCGCCATAGGGCACCGGCGGGCGGGCGGCGAAGTGCTGCGGCGCAATGGCACGGCCGAAATGGCTGTGCATGCCGGTTTCGGGATCGCAAAGGCTCATCGCCTTCCATGTGTCACCATGATAGCCGCCGCGCACGGTCGCCAGGGCAGTGCGCCTGCGATGGCCACGCGCGATCTGGACCTGAATGGCCAGTTTCACCGCCACCTCAACCGCGACTGAGCCACTGTCGGCATAGAAGATCCGGTCGAGCCCCTCCGGCAGTACAGCTGTCAGCCGGCGGCTGAGGTCGATGGCCGGCTGATGGGTCAGCCCGCCGAACATGACATGCGGCAGCTGCGCCGCCTGGTCCTGCAGCGCTTTGACCAGCGAGGGCGGCGCATGGCCAAAGGCCGCGCACCACCAGGAGGACATGGCGTCGATCATCCGCCGGCCATCATCGAGCGTCAGCCAGATACCCTCGGCCCGCCTGATCCTGTGCTGCGGCGCCGGATGCGCAATCGAACTGTAGGGATGCCAGATATGGCTGCGGTCAAAGGCCAGATCCTCCATCACAGCGCAGCCTTTACGGTCGCCAGGTCGATAGCCGAAAATTCCTGTTCCAGCGCGCTGCGGGTGACATTCGCGAGGCACGGCAACCGGCCAAGGGATGGCAGGGCGGCGATCCGGCAGATGCTGTGCTGGCTGTCCGGCATTCCCTCGCCGATAAAGACGATGCCCAGCAGTGGCACGCGGCGCGCGCGCAGGGCTTCGATGGTCAGCAGGCTGTGATTGATCGTGCCAAGTGCGGTCCGTGCCACCACGATGACCGGGGCCTGCCATTTCGCCATCTGATCGGCGTAAAGGAAACTGCCGTCCAGGGGCACCAGCGCGCCCCCCGCCCCCTCGACCACCAGCGGGCCGTCGACCGGGGGCAGCGGCATCGCTGTGATCCTGATCCCCTCGCGCGCCGCCGCATGATGCGGCGAAGCGGGAAGCTTCAGCCGATATGTCTCGGGCAGGGTGGGACGGCCGGTCAGGCGGGCGACGGTTTCGCTGTCAGTCTCTTCGTCAAGCCCGGCCTGGACGGGTTTCCAATAGCTTGCCTGCAACGCCAGCGTCAGCCCGGCGCTGAACACGGTCTTGCCGATCCCGGTATCTGTGCCGGTGATGATGATGGCGGAACTCATGTCGGATACTCTGTTTTCATCCCCGCGATGGCCGCGAAAAGCGCATCGATATCCGTGACCTGCAGCCCACCGGTGATCGAGATGCGCAGACGCGCAGAGCCTTTCGCGACAGTGGGCGGCCGGATAGCGCGCAGATCGAACCCCGCCTCGCGCAGGTCATGCGCGGCCCTGAGCGCCGCATGGTCCTGACCTATGATCAGAGGCAGGATCTGGCTGCGGCCGAGCTTAAGCCCCGCGCCACTGGCGGCGCGATGGGCATGAAGGCGCAGGTCTTTGGCATGTCCGATCAGTGCGGGCCGTGTCTGCAACAGCAAAAGCGCCGCACGTACCGCCGCCGCAACCAGCGGCGAAGGGGCGGTGGCATAGATAAAGGGGCGCGCGCGGTTGATCAGCGTCTCGGTCACGATGCGCCCGGCGCAGATCAGCGCGCCACCGGCCCCGAGCGCCTTGCCGCAGGTATGGACCACAATCGATGCAATATCGCCCGGCACATCGGCAAGCCCGCGCCCCATCGGCCCGTAAAGCCCGGTGGCATGGGCTTCATCCAGGACCAGTACGGCATCGTAAGCCCGCGCCAGTGCGATGAAATCGGCCAGTGGCGCGAAATCCCCATCCATCGAACAGAGCGTCTCAAGCGCGATCCAGATCCGCCCGCGACCGCCATTGACGCGCCAGTCGCGGATCTGATCCTCTGCATGCTGCGCGTCGTTATGGCGGAATTCCAGGCTTTGCGCCGGGCCGAGCCGCATCCCCTCATGCACACTGGCATGGATCCTTGCATCATAAAGCACCAGATCATCTGCCATCGGCAGGGCCGAGAAGATCGCCTGATTGGCCTGAAAGCCACCGCCCATGAACAGAGAGGATTCGGTGCCGAAGAAATCGGCGGCTTCGGCCTCCAGCGCCGCAAATTCCGGATCATTGCCGCGCAACAGCCGCGATCCGCCCGACCCCACGGGCACACCGCGGGCGATGGCCGCCTGCACCCCATCGGCGAGGACGGCGGATGCGCTCAGGCCCAGATAATCATTCGAGGCAAAGTCACGCCCCAGTGCCGGCAACAGCGCGCGGGCGCGCCCTCGCGCTGCGGTGACCGCAAGCCGTTCGGCATGTCGGGGAAAAAGGCTCACGCCGCCGCCCCACAAAGCCGCAGTTCTTCGGCGCGCAGGCCGAGCCTTGCGAAAAGCTGCGCGTCTTTGCTGTCGCCGGGATTATCCGCTGTCAGCAGCGTATCGCCGACAAAGATCGAATTGGCACCGGCAAAAAAGCACATCGCCTGCAGCTCATCCGACATCGCGCTGCGTCCCGCCGAAAGCCGGACATAGGATTTCGGCGCCAGAATACGCATGGTGGCAATCGTACGCACCATCTCGATCGGATCAAGCGGTGCCACATCTGCCAGGGGTGTGCCTGCCATCGGCATCAACATATTGATTGGGATGGATTTCGGCGGCTCGGGCAGATCGGCCAGGGTCTGGATCATCGAGATCCGGTCTTCAGGGCTCTCTCCCATGCCGATGATCCCACCGGAACAGACATTGATCCCGGCCACGCGGACGCGTTCCAGCGTCTCCAGCCGGTCGGCAAAGCTGCGGGTGGTGATGATCGAGGGGTAAAAGCTCTCGGAGGTGTCGATATTGTGGTTGTAATAATCAAGCCCCGCCGCCCTGAGCTGAACCACCTGGTCATCATCCAACATCCCCAGCGTCATGCAGGTCTCGAGCCCGAGGGCCTTCACCCCCTCGACCATGGCGATGACCGCCGGCATGTCGCGCGCTTTCGGTGAGCGCCACCCGGCCCCCATGCAATAGCGCGTCGCCCCCGCGTCTTTGGCCTTTTTAGCCTCGGCCAGGACCTTCTGCACCTCCATCATTTTCGAGGCGCTGAGTTTTGATCCGTTGCGCGCCGATTGCGCACAATAGGCGCAGTCTTCCGGGCAGCCGCCGGTTTTGATCGACAGGAGTTTCGCGCATTGGATGCGGTTCGGGTCGAAATTTTCCCGATGCACGCTCTGGGCGCGGAACAGCAGATCCATCAGGGGCAGATTATAGACAGGGCTCGCACGCATTTGCATCGGGGTCCTCCGGCAGGGCTGCGATCAAGCAGACAGGGAACCGGGCGCGCGCTCAATTTGCAAAGTTATCTATTATTCGATCCAGATCTGAATTTAAATTAATATTTAAAATCAAATATCTATATTAAAAATCGCACCTGGAACGAGCGGCAGGGGCATTCCGGTTTGTCTATAATATATTATCTGCATCCCGTGTTTCTGGGGCGCTGCAAACCGCACCATCATCCGATCCGCCGATGCCGCATCCTCACTGTGCCGGCGCCACGCAGAAACTGCGGGTCGAGATCGGGTTGTGCCAGCAGCGCCCCGTCGCTTCGGTCACCGGACCATCGGTTCTGACCTCGTTCAGGCGCCAGATGCCGTCCTGGACATAGGTTACGCTGCGATCCCCGTCCGGCCAGACATAGACGTTCAGCGCGATCTGCTCCCGCAGCTTCTGCATCTCTGTTGAAGCCTGCCAGAAGATAAAGCCATGACAGGGTTTGTCCGAGATCACCTCGCCGCTCACAGCTCTGACCTGACAGGTGAACGGGTCAGAGGGCAGATCGCCCGCACTCCATTCCTCCAAAAGCTGCGTATTGGCGGCGCAGGCCTGCGCAATATTGTCCATGCAGCCCATGTCAAAGGCGCGCGAGGCCTCTGACAGCACCAACGGCGGCGGCGGATCTTCTTCCTCTGCGGAAGATGCGAAGGCGAGCGGCACGGGCAGTGTCTCGCCCCGGCGCACACTGTCAGTCAGCATCCCGCCATAGATCAGGCAGGCCGCCCCATCGGTGGTGTTGACGCGGTCATGAAAGCAGCCGCGCTGATAAGCGGCCAGGGCAAAAGCCGGATCAGCGGGCGGGGCTGCCCCGCCGGAAAGCAGATCCCCGGCCAGCCTGCACCCATAGGGCGCCACCGAAACGTCGGCGCTGTTGCAGGTGAACCGGGCCCATCGCAGGGCCTCGGGCAAACGCGTCTGATCCGCCAGCGCCAGCTTTGCCGCATCATAGCAGGCCCGGCTGTCCTGATCATTTCCGCTGGCCATCAGCGCCTCGCAGGCCATCGACCGGATATAGAGCGCGCCTTCCCCGTCATCGCGCTCTGCCATGGCATCCGCAAGCTGGCTGCAGGTATTGGCGGCCCGCGCCATATCGCGTGCATCCCGGCAGCCCATGCGCAGGGTCGCAAGCCAGGCCTCTGGATCGTCGCGGGCGGGAATGGTCACGCCCTGGGTTTCATATCCGACCTTAGCGTAAAGGCCCGCCAGCGGCGCGCAGCCCTTGATATTGCTGCGCGAACAGGCCTCTTTCAGCATCGCTTCGACCGTGTCCAGACCATCCGCGGCCTCCAGCGCCGCATAGACATACAGCGCCTGATTGCAATCCTGCGAGGATCCGTCCTCGGGGGACAGGCAGGATAGGGCAAGGGTATCATATCGGGCGCGCAAGGCCGGACGGGCCTCGGAGAGTGTCACGTCCATGGCCGCGCCAAGGCTTTCGCAGATGCTGTCCTTGTTTTCCTGAGCGTCACAGAGCGCAATCGCGCGGGCGGCCGCGGCCTGCCGCTCGGACACCGGCCAGAAATCGGGCAGCTTTGACAGGGTGGCGCAGGCCGCCGGATCGCCGGCTGCGCAGCCTTCAGTCAGGAAGGCACTGGCCCGGGTCACACGCGCCGGACCCCGCGCATCAGGATCGCCATAGGTAAGGAAATCGCGGTAAAGATAATAGGCGGATTTGCAGCTGCGCTGATTTGGATCGCGGGGGCCCTGGGTGCAAATGCCCGCCTCGATGCCCGCCAGCGCGAACCGTTCGTCCGGGGTCAGACCGGTCGCGCCCCGTGCCACTGTCACCGCGCGAAAGCCCTCTTCCAGCCCCTCGCAAATCCAGCCGATCCCTTGCTGGCAGGCGGTCAGATTGGCCGCGAAATTCGATGCCGCCTCGACGAGGGACGGGCTGCGATCTGCCGCCGTGTTCCGCGCCAGCAGGATACAGCCCACGCGGTCCTGCGCATCGCAAAGCAGTTTCGACAGCTCCACCGTCACGCGATTATCCGCAGTCACCCCGCCCGGCAGCGCCTGATCCTGCGCAAGCTCTGTCGTATTGTCCTGCCGGTTGATCGCCAGCCGGCACCCTTCCAGGTCACTGGCCATACAGCCCAACAGAGCATAGCGTGTGACCACGGCGGGCCCACGGCCCGGCCCTTCCGTCGCATCATAGATCAGGCCGGCAAATGCGGTGCAGGCCGTGCCGAGGCCCAGATCGCAGGCCTGTTTCATCCCCGCAGGATCCCCGGCCAGACGGGCTTCGGCCAGCAAGGCCGCAGCCTCCTGCGATCCGCCCTGCCCTGCTTCGACAAATCCGGCATCATCCCGGATCAGCGCCGCGCTGAAACCGGCACCGGAGACACAGGAACTGCCCTCTGGCAGCCGATCGGAAAGGCGGACTGTCCTTTCGCTGGCCCCGGTGCTCAGAAGACCCAATACCAGTGCATAGCCCCCCGCCTGCAGCCGATAGCCGGACGCAGAGGGGCCAAAAGCAGGCAGGGAGGCCGCGAGATTGTTCAGCTCGGACAGCGTATCGGCATGGCCTGCAACAAGATGGCAGGTGTTCGGCGGAGCGAGGTAGATCCGGTCGCGGCTGTCACTTGCAGTCGTCGGAGGGCAGAAATGCGTGACCCCGGCAATCTCCAGATAGCCCACTGCCCGCTCCAGCCCCTTTCCGGTCGCGTAATCCACAGCGAACCATGCGGCACCATCCGGGCCGAAGGTCACGTCGCGTAAAGTGACCGCTTCGCCCGCCGCCAGTTCGCGTGCTGCCGCCCCGGCAGGTGCCGCGTAAATCGGTTGGGCAGCGCAGATATGGCGGGTTTCCAGCGGCTGATGGGGCAAAGGTTCCTGCGCCAGGGCCGGAGAGCAGACCCCGGACGCAAGCAAAGCAAGGGCGGGCAAGGTGATCCTGATCATCAAAACTCACAAATGGTGACGTCCCGGGCCACGATCACAGGCCGGCTGCCGATGCCGGGCAGGATGGACCGGAAGGAGGCCGGTTCCAAGCAGGGACGCAATGCATCCGGCGTGATCCTGCCGAGAGACAGGGGATGCGCCCGGCCCAAATCCGGGAGTGACTGTTCCGGCAGAACATCTGTGCTACAGGGCGTGGAAACATACCAAATGGACTGCGTCATGCGGAAACTTCTTCTTGTTATCATTGGCCTCGCATTGCTGGGCTTTGGCGGTTATCGGCAATTTGCCGGTGCAGGCGTCAGCGCGGCAGACCAGGCGCGCTGCGAAGCGCAGGTCCGCGCGCAAAGCGGTGACGATGCCGAGGCCCTGGCGCTTTTGCTGCCCAAATGCGGCGATGCCGGCATGGTGGCGATGATGGATGCCCAGGCATCGGGCGATGATGCCCAGGCGGCAGCACGCCGGATCTCGCAGGCCAATCAGGGCGACCTGACGGCGCATCTCGTTGACTGGGCGATGATCGGCGCGGGCCTTGTCGCATTGGCGGCTGCTGCGGCCATGAACCGCCGCCGCGCATGATCCGGGTGCCGGGGTGAAGACCTCGCGCCGGATTTGGCTGCTGATCCTGATGGTCGTCATCGGGATCGCACCGCTCGCTTCGGTTGCCCTGGCCGGGCTGATTGCGGACTGGAACGGCTGCGCCCTGCATGAGGGCTTTGCCCAGCCCTGTATCCTGTTGGGAACCGATATCGGCGGCGTGCTTTACACGATGGCCGTCATGGGCTGGCTGATGCTGATTTCGCTTTTCTTTCTCGGAGGCGGATTGCTCGGGCTGGCATGGGAGGGCGTCTTGCTGATCGCCCGGAGGATGTCGGGGCGCCTGAGATAATCGGCGCAGCGCCTGCTTCGACGCCGGAGTCATCGCTTTCTTACCTCAACGCCAGCGAGGATGGCGTTCACGAATACGGGACTATTCAGTGTTATTGCCGCTTGCCGAAGCCAGTTAGCGCCGAGACGGGCAGATTGATCTCGATGGTCAGGCCGTCCTGAGTGGATGACCGCACCGCGTGACCCCGAAGCTGCCCTTCGACGATCGAATTGAACAGTTTCGAGCCAAAGCCTGTGCCCTTGTCAGTCGAGGCAGGTAAATGCGTCACTTCCACCCAGCGAATGCTGAAGCGATCTTCGATCTGGCAGAGTTCGACACGGAGCAGGCCCTGGCTGTCCTTGAGGGCCCCATATTTGACGGCATTCGTCCCCAGCTCATGGAATATGAGAGCGATCGCGGTCATGGCTGACGGGTCGAGCGGCAGATCATCGCCAGTGATCGTAATGTGGTCGTCCCCTTTATCGTAAGGCGCGAGAAGTCGACGCAACAGTTCCGCTATCGTGGCTACTGTTCCGTCCTGGTTGTGCCTGATAAGGCCATGGGCATCGTGGAGCGCTCTCAGTCGGCCCCTAAGTGATTCCGTCACCGCCTTTACGTCGGTGCCGTCTCGGGCCGTGAGGCTGACCAGGCCATTCACAAGTGCGAACAGGTTGCCGATCCGGTGGTCCAGTTCCCGGGCGATGATCTCACGCTCGGCTTCCAGTTGCTTGACGGCATCGATATCCGTGGAAGTTCCATACCAGCGCGTGATCGCGCCTTCGGCGTTCCTAAGCGGTTTGGCAAGAACCTTAAGCCAGCGATAGCTGCCGTCATGATACCGGAAGCGATAATCGATCGCGTAGGTTTCCCCTGTCATAAGGCAGGCTTTCCAGGTTGCATCGACCCGCGCCTTGTCTTCAGGGTGAACCAGGCTTTTCCAGGTTTCTGCCGTGATCTCTTCCGGGGCGACGCCGGTAAATTCAGTCCACCGGCAATTGAAGTAGTCGTGCCGCCCATCGGCGTCCGTGCTCCAGACGATCTGAGGGATGGACTCGCTCACGATATTGAAACGTTTGTTGCTTTGCTCAAGTGTCTCGACGGCGTCTGTTAACTCGGTGATATCGATCAGGATGCCGCTCAGATGGGACGCCGCGCCTTGCCCGTCACGCGCCACTTTGCCAAAGGCTGCAACCCATTGGTTTTCACCTGTGGGCGTCGAAATCCTGTAGCGGCAGTGATAGTCAGAGCCGGTCGCGATCGCGCCACCGAGGGCATCGAGGACCCGCTCTCGGTCATCCGGGTGAAGGATCTGCGAAAGTCTCTCAAGGGGAATGCCGGTCCCGGCCTGCGCCTCAATTCCGAAACGTTCCAGGAACGTGCCTTCCACGCTGAGATCCCGCCGCGCCAGGTTCAGGTCCCATGTGGCGATGATCCCTCCGGCCTCAAGGGCAATGTCGACGCGTTGTCGGGCAAGCAAGAGCTTGCTGATCAGGTCATCGCGATTGCGCATCACGATAGACAATGTGATCGGCGCCAATGCGACCATGAAGGCCGCCAATCGCATGGAAACAATCGCATGCTCGTCATAGACGCCTTCGGCACCGTGAAGATAGGTCGCGCATATGACGGTCAGCAACCAGCAGCTGAACAGGAAAGCGAGGGCGGAAGCAGTGAAGACGGAATAGGCCAGGCCGCACCACAAAAGCGCTGGCAGAGCAAAGGCGAAGGCGCCTGGCCCTCCCACAACCATCGCCAGGGCGCAGGATGCTGCCAGAGCCAGGACAGGAACAGCTGCAAACGCGCCCGGTACCAGGTTTAACGACCTGATATTTGCGCCCAGGCTACGAGGCGCCGGCGCGGAAAGTATGACCGGCAACAAGGCGATATAGTTGACGAGTTCCGTCGTGAACCAGAATGTCCCCGCATTGGCAGCACCGAGCCTCAGCACGACAGGGTCGGCAATGGCGCCGACAAGTCCCGCAGCTGCGGCAGCCGACACCGAGACCAGGACAATATACAGTGCGGATGCCGGCTCCCGCATCAGCAGCGCATTCCTGGGAAGATAGCGGCAAACAAGG
Source organism: Pseudomonas sp. GX19020 (assembly GCF_023371075.1). NCBI lineage: Bacteria > Pseudomonadati > Pseudomonadota > Gammaproteobacteria > Pseudomonadales > Pseudomonadaceae > Pseudomonas > Pseudomonas sp. GX19020. The sequence continues at coordinate 41,758 of NZ_JAMCCR010000010.1, read as the reverse complement.
CAAGCTGTACCGACGCCGCACAGGTTTGCGGTATTGAGCAGTAAGGCCTGTGCAAGGCTGGTGCCCGCGATCAGGTCTGCCGCCATATAGGCCATCGCCGCCAACAGCCACACAGAGGGACGGCGCGTATCGGGCAGGCGAATGAGCAATCCAAGCATGACCGCATTTGCGGGCCATATCATCGCAAGATACCCGACCGGTCTTGTCAGAATGCCCAATGTACATGCGGCAAACACCACGAGACCGACGACGAGCGCATTCGGTGGAAGAGCCGGGACGAGTTTGAACCATCTCGACGATACACTGCGTTCTACGGAGGCCATCAGAGTCTCTCGCCGACAGGTCAATGCGACAAGTTAGCTTATCACCCCTGCATAGTCACCTGTGTTCTTCGCCGGAGCCAAAGAGGCATTTTTGCGAAGGTCGGCTGTTGGGCGGATTTACTCCTTTCCCTGTTGTACTCCAGACCACGCGCTGGATCCCGGCAACGCCGAGCGCATTAGGCGGTTCATCTGGAGCAAGTGAGGCGATGCGTTCCCCCAAACGCCTTGAGGCAACTCAGCCTGACCCCGATCCCGCTTCGGGCGTGATATCAGGACCAGCGCTTCCAGGCTCATCACCTGAACTGCCAGCCGATTTGCGCAGGCGATTACAGCCTGCGCAACTGTTCTTTCCAGGCCGGATCGCTGGTGATCTGCTGAAAGCGCATCAGCTTCCACACCCCATATTTATAGAAATCGAAATCCAGCGCCGAGACTTTCAGCTGCACCATCGACCAGGCTGCCCATTTCACATCGGCCAGCGCCTTATGAACGGTGACCCGCGCCACGATCTCGGGTGTTACCCGGCCGAAATACTCTTCGATCAGCTCGGCCTCGACCTCGGGCGTATAGAACATCTCGCCGAACCAGATGCCCAGATCATAGCAACGGTCGTTCATCGAGGCATATTCATAATCGATCAGCATGATCGAGCCATCCGCGCCGATCATGAAATTCCCCGGCATCGGATCGTTGAACGATGGCACAAGATCAAGGCCCGAGGCCTGCATCGCATCGCGCGCCATCTTGGTGTTGAGCGCGATCCATTCGGCATGGCGTGGCACCGGCGCGCCGAGTTCCGCCATCTGCACATGATGCTCGTCGATCATGTCGAAGACCGTCTTGGTCAGCCCGAGCGCGGGCAGTGCATGCATCTGGCGATAGGCCGCAATCGCCGCCGCGCGATTGGCGGGATTGCTGAAATCGGCATGGGTCGAGGGGCGCCGGTCCGGGATGAAATCATTGATCTCCACCCCCTGATGCGCCAGATCCTCGTAGATCTTCGGGCCAAGCCCGGCTGCTGCGGCCTTGCGCGAGGCATCCATCGCCGCAACACGGTCGATGAACATCTCGGTGCCGTTGCCGGGGATTTTCACGAACCAGTCACGGCTGGTACAGGCCGATTGCACCCGCCAGTTCGAATTCGAAATTCCGCCCGAGACCGGCGCATAGCGGGCGCCTTCCCCGAACAGCGCCCTCGCATCCAGCATTGCCGCTTCGATATCGCGCTCGGCCTGGCTCTCTGCGCTCCCCACTGCTTTCATCATGCCCGACCCTCCGCGATCCGGATTTTTTCCTCGAAACCGGGATGATGCAGCACCAGCCGCGCCCGCATCAGTCGCCATTCGCCGAATTTCAGCCATTCCAGCGATTTGCGCACCGAGACCTGCCCGAAGATCCGGCAGAAGATGGCCTGGATCATGTCATCGACCACCGACCAGAGCCGCGCGCGGGCAAAGCCCGCCTCATCGCCGCCATACCCGCGGAATGTCGCCTGCATATCCCGCTCGAACTCGTGCATCTCGGCCAGGACCGCGCCCAGATCATACATCGGGTCATTGAGGCCCGCCCGGTCGAAATCGACCAGCAGCGCGGCCTGATCCGGCCCGATCATGAGGTTGGAGACCGTGCTTTCATTACGGCACAGCGCCAGCGGCGCTGCCTCCAGCACCGGGCGGGCGGCATTCAGAAGCGACATGATCCAGCCAAGATCCGCAGGGAGGGAAACGCCCGACCGGCCTGCCTCAGCAATCAGCGCCTCAAGCCGTGCGAAAGGCTCGAACCGCGCAACATTGGCGGGGGCCTCATGCAGCCGCCGCAGCGCCTGCATGGTGTTCTTACGAAAATCCGCATCGAGGCAGTCGGACAGTCGCGCCTCGCGCCAGCCAGGACCGACCGCCGCGAAGAGGATCGCCCCTGCCTCCGGATCGGACCAGAGAACCCGGGGCGCGACCCCGGCCTCGCCGGCCGTCTTGGCCGCAGCGAAACCGGTCGGCAGGTCAAGGAAATCCCGGATCTCGGGATGGATGATCTTCAGAAACCGGCTTTCGCCATCAGGCAGATCGAGGAAAACCGCCGCGCTTTCCAGCCCCCGACAGGAGGGCGAAGCCAGCGCCGCCGGGCCAGGCAGCGCCTGCGCGCCGTCCAGCCCCGGCGCGGCGGCAATCACCCGCGCGACATCGGCATCCGTGACAATCTGACTCATGCGTCCCCCTCAGGAATTGATCGTGACGGCGAGGTCGAGGTCACCCCTGGCGGCGTCGATCCGGCGGATCATCCCGACAAGAACATCGCCGCCCTTCGCCAGATCTTCCGGGCTGGTATATTCGTTGTAACGGTGGATCACGCCATCGACCGAGGGCACCACGAAGACAATCGACGGAATCCGGCGCTGGATCGTCACGGCATCATGGCCACCGACCGTATCAAGTTCGATGCGCCCGTAGCCGTTTTCGTCGGCGCCCATTTCGACCAGCTTCACCAGCCGTTTGTCGAAACGCCCGGCGATGCGGCGGTCAATCGAGACGATCTCGCCGGCCACGCCCGCCTTTGCCATCAGCCCGGGCAGCGCCGCTTTCAGCCCTGCTTCCGACCAGTCAAGCATCGCCTGTTCCGGCGACCGCAATTCGCAGAACATGATCACTTTTTCCGGAATGATATTGGCGGAGTTCGGGGAAATATCGAGCCGCGCGCAGGAACTGTACAGCGTGTCCGGTGCGGTATCGGCGAGATGCTTCAGTTCCGCCATGATATAGGCCGCACCCAGCAGCGCATCCTTGCGGTCGGCCATTTTGGTCGGGCCGGTATGGGCCTGTTCACCCGTCACCTCGATCTTCACCTTCAGCGCGCCCCAGTGGCGGGCGAAGGGGGCGATATGTTTGCCGGCCTTTTCCAGCTCGGCATCGCCTTCGATATGAACTTCGAGATAGGCGACCGGCTCGGGCGCGGTATCGGTGCCCGCATAGCCCACGCGTTTGAGCTCATCGCCCACCGATTTGCCATCGCGGTCCTGGCGGGCCAGCGCGAAGTCGAGGGTATATTCGCCCGAGAAGACCGACGATCCGAGCAGGCTCGGGGTAAAGCGCGCGCCTTCCTCATTCATCCAGTCGGCGACGCAGAAATTGCATTGCGGCTTTGTACCGGTCTCTGTGCACCAGGCGCGGTAGCTTTCGATTGCCGCCAGTGCTGCCATCACGCCGTAGGCGCCATCGAACCGCCCGCCGAGCGGCTGGCTGTCGATATGTGAGCCGATCATCACCAAGGGCGCGTCTTCGCCGGCGAGGTCGATCTGGCCGAAGAGATTGCCGATGGCATCGACCTTTACCGTATAGCCACGCGCGACCATCTCGGATTTGAACCAGTTGCGGGCTGCCGCATGGGCATCGGTCAGCGCCGGGCGGTCGACGCCCCCCATCGGCGTTGCACCGAATTCCGAGATCTTGTCCATCAGCCGGTTCAGGAGACCTGCGTCGATTTTGCTTGGGACTGTGGTGTCAGGCATAGGTCTTCTCCGAAGCGGCTGAAGCCGGGGTCTGGTCATTCAGGAAACAGGCCGCCAATGCCCGCCCGCCGCGATCCGTCAGGCCGGGATTTTCCTGGCGGCAGCGGTCAAAGGCATGCGGACAGCGGCTGGCAAAGGCACAGCCGGGCGGCAGATCAATGGGAGACGGGGGCTCGCCTTCAAGGAGGCAATCCTCGGGGCGATAGCGCCTTGTCTCCAGCGTCGGCGCGGCAGACAGCAGCGCGCGGCTATAGGGGTGGCCGGGGTCAAAGAACAGTCGCTCATTCGGCGCTACCTCGACCACTTCGCCCAGATACATCACCGCGATCCGCGAACAGACGCGGCGCACCATCGTCAGGTCATGCGAGATGAAGATATAGGTGAACCCGTGCTGGGCCTGGAGTCGTTCGAACAAATCCAGCAGCTTGCCCTGTTCGGTCTGATCAAGCGCCGAAAGCGTCTCGTCCATGATCAGAAGCTTCGGCTCCAGGATCATAGCGCGGGCCACGTTCAGACGCTGGCGCTGGCCTGCCGAGAGCCCGCCGGTCAGGTGGTTGTAATAGCTGTCGGGCAGCCCGACCTCGTTCATCACCGCCCGCGCACGGTCGCGCCGTTCCGTGGCCGATCCGATGCCGTGGATTTTCAGCGGCTCTTCCAGGATCTTGCCGATCGGCCATTGCGGCGGCAGCGATCCGTAGGGGTCCTGCAGCACCAGCTGGAATTTCTTGCGCATTCCCCGCAGCGTGGCGGCGCTGGCCGCGCCCACATCCTCGCCGTCAAAGATGATCTGGCCATGATCCGGGCGTTCCAGCCCGGTCAGAAGCCGCATCAGCGAGGATTTACCGCAACCGGATTCACCCACGACCCCGAAGTTGTCGCCCTGAAAGACATCGAAAGACACGTTCCGGACGGCCTGAACCACAGAAAGCCCGGCCTCGCCGCGACGGCGGATCTTATAGGCTTTCGCGACATCGCGGATCGAAAGGACCGGCACCGGAGCATCGCGTTCTTCCCCCGGCGCGCGGGTGCTTTCATCCCAGAGCTTAGGCAGTTCCTGGATCAGTTTGGCGGTATAGGCGCTTTTCGGGTCTTCGATCAGCGCGCGGGGTGGCTGCATCTCGGCCACTTTGCCGGCATTGAGCACCATAACCCGGTCAGAGGCATCGCAGGCCACCGGCAGCGACGAGCAGATGAACAGCACGGCCGTCGAGAATTGCGCATTCAGGTCGCGCATCAGTTTCAGGATCTGCGCCGCCACCGTCACGTCAAGCGGCTGGGTGATATTGTCGGCGATCAGCAAAGCCGGGTCCGAGATCAGCGCATCGACGATCATCGCGCGCTGCATCATGCCGCCGGAATACTGGAACGGATATTCTTCGAACCGCTTATGGGCAGACGGAATCCGCACCGCATTCAGCAGCTGGATCGCCTTTTTCTTCGCTTCCGTCGCCGAAATATCGGGCCTGACCGCGCGGAGTTTCTCCACCAGCTGCGCGCCAACGGTCATCGTCGGGTCCAGGGCACCGGCGGGGTTCCCGCCGACATAGGCAATCTCGCGTCCCGCCAGCCTGCGCGCAAGACCGGGGTTCTTCACCAGATCATCGCCGCGAAAGCGGATCTCGCCGCCGGTGATCCGAAGGGGATCCGACAGCCAGCTGGCAATTGCGCGGGCCAGCACGGTTTTGCCCGACCCGCTTTCGCCGATGACCGACAGGATCTCGCGCGGGTGGATCTCAAAGGAAATAGCCGAGAGGATCTCGCGCTCTCCGGCGGCAACGGTCAGGTTCGAGACCTGAAGGACCGGAGCAGATTTCATCGCCTCTTCCATCTTCATGCCCCCCCGTAGATCTTGTTGCGGGCACGCTCCAGTGCGGCGCCCATCAGGTTGATACTGGTCAGCGTGATCACAAGGAAAACGCCGGGCATGGTGGCGATCCACCAGGCGTTCATGATGTATTTACGCCCGTCAGAGATGATATTGCCAAAGGTAGGCGTCGGTGGCTGCACCCCAAGGCCGATAAAGCCCAGCACCGATTCAAAGATCATCATCCGCGCGATATCCAGCACCGCAACAAATGCCATCGGCGGCAAGAGAAGCGGCAGGATGAGAAGAAACATGATCCGAAGGTTTGTCGCGCCCAGCACCATGGCGCCGCGCACATATTCCTTTTTCGCTTCCGCCATCACGGTCGAGCGCATCACCCGTGCATAGACCGGCCAGCCCGCCAGCCCGAGGACAAGGATGATCGAGGGAATGGTTGGTCGCGAGACGCCCAGAATGGTGATTGCCAGAATGATCATCGGGATCGCCAGCTGCGCATCTGTGAGCCGCATCAGCACCATATCCACGCGGCCACCATAATAGCCGGCAAAGAGCCCGATCAACGCGCCGACGATCAGCATCAGAACCGTTGTTGCGACGCCGATCAGCAGCGAATAGCGCAGCCCGGTCAGCGAGCGTGACAGCATGTCGCGCCCCAGCTGATCGGTGCCGAGCGGGTGTTTCCATGTCCAGCCTTCCCCAAGGAACAAGGGCGGGATCAGCTTCTCGCGCACCGAGAGCTTCGTCGGGTCCAGCCCGCTGAGTTCGGGGTAAAGGGCGGCGGCCAGCACCAGAAGGACGAAGACCATCAGACCGATGCGGAACTCGATCGAGGCGAAGGCCTCGCGCCAGATCCGCGAGGATACGGTCTGAGCGGCGGCGACGCGGGCGGCGGGGTCAAGTGTTGTGACGCTCATCAGTAATCCAGCCTCGGGTCGATGGCGGTCGCAGCAAGGTCGACCACGATATTGATCAGGACGAAGGCGGCAGCGGTGATGATCGCGATGCCCTGGATCAGCGGGAAGTCACGCTGCATCACCGCATTGATCGTCAGAAGGCCAAGGCCAGGGTAATCAAAGATGAACTCGATCACCAGAACGCCGCCCAAGAGCATCGAAAACTGCACGCCGAGCAGATTCAAAAGCGGCACCGCAGCGTTTTTCAGCGCGTGGCGGAACACGATCTGGTTGCGCGACAGCCCCCGGACCCGGGCGATGTCGATGAAGTTCTGTGCCATCACCCCCGCGACCGAGACCGTCAGCGTGCGGATCAGGAAGGGCGCGATCTCGATGGCCAGCACGAAGGCCGGCAGGATCGTATAGGCGAAGTTGTGATAGCCGATAGAGGGCACCAGCTGCCATTTCACGGAGACCACCAGCGCCAGCACGATGCCGAGCCAGAAATTCGGCAGGCTGACGAAAAGCGATGAAAGATAAAGTGCCATCCGGTCAGGCCATCTGCCCGGGTAAAGCCCGCCTGCCACGCCAATCGGCAGCGCGATGATCAGCGCGAAGACCATGGCAAGCAGTGCAAGCTGGATCGTCATCGGCGCGGTCTGGGCGATCAGGTCCAGCACCCTTGCCCGTTCTCCCCGGGTCGAGTCGTCAAAACTCGCCCCCCCCACCGCCGCACCCGAGGCGGGACGGACAAAGCTCTGTCCGAAATCGCCCTGGAACACCCCGGTGATATAGCGCGTGAATTGGACCGGGATCGGGTCGCGCAGACCCATCTCGGTCGCGATCTCCTCAATCAGCGCCTCGGGGGCCATGCCGCCCGCCATGAGGCGCACCGGATCGCCGGGCACCACGCGCAAAAGCGTGAAGATCAGCGCCGATACGAGAAAGACAATCACGACGCCTTGCAAAAGGCGGCGCACAAGGAACCTAAGGATGAACATTCAAACCCCGGACGTTCTGGCAGAAAGTGTTGCTGGATGGGCTGGCAGAGAGCGCGGGCGCCCTCTGCCAGAGGCTTTGTCAGCCGAAGGTGCCTTGGGACGCGTCAATCTGCCCGTCGGGATACATGATCAGCCCCGAGAGGTTCTCGCGCATCCCGTGCATCAGCACCGAGGTGAACAAGGACAGCGCCGGAACCTTGTCGGCCAGCATCGGCATCAGATTGGTCTGAAGCGAGGTCTTGCGGGCTTCGAGGGAAGGCGAATTGCGTTCCTCATCCAGCGCCGCGTCAATCTCGGCATCTTCGATACCGCAGATCCGTTTCGACGAGGAATGGAAATGCGAGCGCAGCACCAGATCCGGCTCAGGCGAACCCGTGGACCAGCCGCAATCGACCATATGGCCCGGACCACCGCCCGGCCGGTCATAGAGACGCTCATTCCAGGCCGCGACTTCCATCACATTGAGCGTGACCTTGAAGCCCTGTTCCTGCATCAGCGCGGTGATGACCTCGCCATATTCCTTGGTTTTCGGGTAGAAGCCGGTCGAGGTGATATATTCCAGCTCCGGCAGGCCCTCGCCATTCGGGTAGCCGGCCTCGGCCAGCAGGCGCTGGCATTCCTCGGGGTTGTATTCCGGGTAGTTTTCAAGGTCGATATAGCCGAATTTGATCGGCGAGACAAAGTTTGCCGAGGCGTGACCGGCCGAGCCCATCACTTCCAGGATCAGCTCCCGGTCGATGGCGTGGCAGGCGGCTTTGCGCACCAGCGGATTGTCGAAGGGCGCTTTCGAGCAGCGGAACCAGAGATATTTGTTCTCGACCGAGACCTGGCGCTTGATGACGATGCCGTCCTCAGCTTCCAGCGTTTCGGCCTGTTCGGGCTCCAGCCGTTCGATGATATCGGCCTGGCCGGACATCAGCGAAAGCATCCGCGTGGTGCCGTCGCCGACAAACGAGAAATTGACGCCCGGCACGGTCGGCGCGCCTTTAAAATAGCCCGGGAAGGCCTCCATCACGGTGTCATTGCCGCGCTGTTCGACGAATTTGAACGGTCCGGTGCCGTTCAGACGCTGCGACAGCGGGCCCGAGGGGCCGCCCGCCACGTCATCCGCCGCGAGGATCGGCAGGTAGGAGGCGAGGAAGATGAACAAAGACGCGCCGTAGCCGCCTTTCGAAGTGTCAATCACGACGGTGAAATCATCCGGCGTGGTGACTTCGAACGTGTCGGTCGCACCCGGATAGACCTGCTTCGGACGATCCAGCCCCGAACCATATTCCAGCGTCGCCTTCACGTCTTTCGCGGTAAAGGGCTTGCCGTCATGGAAGGTCACGCCTTCGCGGAGTTTGATCTCCAGCGTATGGGCGTCGATTTCCCTGATCTCGGTCGCGAGTTCATAAACCACTTCGTCGGGCTTTTCCGGCGTCATCGGCGCGCGGGTCAGGTAGCCCATCACGAAGCCTTCGATATTGGTCTGCGACAGCGTGGTATGCGCGGTCGGATCCCAGTTGCCGGTGATGTTCTCGGCCGAAAGGAAGGTGATGGGCTTCGTCGTCTGGGCCATGGCCGGGCCAAACAGGAAATTCGTATTGATCTGCGGCATGGCGGCAAGCGCGCCAAATCCCGCTGAATAGTTCATAAACTTCCGTCTGCTGATCATTTTTCTCTCCATGTTGGATGCCCGGTGCCAATTTCTGGCTTTTCCGGGCTTTGGTTATTTGTCGCCGCATGATGATTTGGCCCCATGCGTGCGGGGTTTTTCTGTATCAGCCAGGGTGCTCCGGCGCTTGTCCCGACAGATGGCGCAACACTTCGGCATGCAGCTCTGGCGTGGCCGAGGCGACGACATCACCGGCAGATTGCAAGGTGAGCGGGCGGCCGTCCCAGTCGGTGATCACGCCCCCGGCGCCTTCAACCACAGCGACCAGCGGCAGATAGTCGAAAGGTTGTAGCCCGGTTTCGATGACGAGATCGCAATGCCCCGAGGCCAGCAGCCCGTAATTGTAGCAGTCACCCCCATAGCGGGTCAGCCGCCCCTTTGCGCTGACCGCGTCAAAAGCGGGTTTCGAGCGGTCAGGGAAGGCGAACGGGTTGGTCGTATAAATCCAGGCATCGGCGATTGTCTTGCAGGCACGCGTCTGACAGGTCACCCCGTTGAACGTGCTGGGCTGGCCCGCATAACCCTGCCAGCGTTCGCCGATCGCCGGCATGTCGATCTGACCCAGCACCGGCACGCCGTCTTCCAGAAGCGCAATCAGGCAGCCGTAAAGCGGATGGCCGGTCACAAAGCTCTTGGTGCCGTCAATCGGATCCACCACCCAGATACGACGGCTGCCGAGATTGCTCGGCGCTTCTTCCTCGCCGAAAACCCCGTCTTCGGGGAATTTTTCCGCGATCATTCGGCGCAACATGGCTTCGGTCGCGCGGTCAGCGATGGTGACCGGCGACTTGTCTTCCTTGTCCTCGACCTCGATCGGGCGACGGAACCAGGACAGGGTAATTTCCTTCGCAGCCTCAGCTGCCTGCGTCAGGAAACGCAGGTCATTACCGGGATCTGATTTGGAATCTCGTGGCATTTGTTGCACCTGCGAGGCATTTCTTCGGCAAATTAGTAGAGATTCGCCGAAGCGCGCAACAAAATTAGTTTGTCAGCCGTGAAAAAATGTGGATTCACTTGCGATATTGAGCAAATTGCGTGCGGTCACGCGACAGATTGATGAAGATACTGGACCAAACCGACGCATTTTAGAGTGGATTGCCACATGGATTTGGTTTTGTGTGGAATTTCTGTGGCTTTAAAGCCAGTGAAGAATGAGGTGACACATGTGGTCGCATGAGCGGCAGGCGCAGATCCTCGGTCAGCTGACCGCCCGGCAGAAGGTTTCGACCGGCGAGCTCGCGGAACAATTCGATGTCTCGCGCGAGACGATCCGGCGCGATCTTCTGGAAATGGAGGAGAGCGGGCTTCTGAACCGCGTCCATGGCGGGGCAACCCTGGCGCGATCCGGGATCGAACCCGAGCCGGCCTATGAAATGCGCCGCGCCGAGAATGTGGCCCAGAAAATCGCCATCGGGCGCAAGGCCCTGACCCTGGTCCCCGAGGGATCGACGCTCTTCATTGACACCGGCACCACCACCATCGCTTTCGCGCGCGAACTGGCGGCGCGGGGCAATATCCGCGTGATCACCAATTCCTTCGAGATTGCCCGCATCATGTCTTCGGGGCGCGAATGCGATATCCTTCTGCTTGGGGGGCGGCCGCATCGCGATGTGCCAGCGACCTATGGCGAGATGACCTTATCGCAGATCGACCGCTTCCTTGCCGATTTCGCTGTCATCTCGCCGGTGGGCCTGCATGCCGACCGCGGCGTCACTGATTACGAGCTGCATGAGGCCGAGGTCGCACGGGCGATGATGCGTCGCGCCCAGTCGAATATTCTGCTTTGCGATTCCGGAAAAATCGGCGCGGAAAGCCGGGTCTCGATCTGTCGCCTTGAGGAGATCAACCATCTGGTCACCGATCCTCATCCGCGCGGTGCCAGTCTGACCCTGACGCGCGGCACTGTGCATTTTTGCGAGATTACGACAGGCAGTTGACCCCGCCTATGGCTTGCAGGCGCCCGGCACGAGAAAGACTGCTGCCCCGACCGTCGACCGACGGCGGGGCAGAGATCCAGGCGGAAAACACACAGGCCTGATACGCAGCGGGTGCGCTTTCAGGCACCGTCGCGAATTGGCAATCTTCTGAAATCACTCCCCGAAGGTGACTGAAACACAGAAAGGCCGAACTCTGGCAGGACGCCGTAAAGGTGGTCGAAAATATCCGACTGTATGCCCTCATAGGCCACCCAGGCGATGGTGTTCGTAAAGCAATAGATCTCGATCGGCAGCCCGTCGGCCTCGGGGGGAAGCTGACGCACGATCATCGTCATATCCTGACGAAGCTGCGAATGCGCTTTGAGATAACTTTCCACATAGGCACGGAAGGTGCCGATATTGGTCAGTTGGCGGCGGTTAGAGCTGACTTCATCGGGCTCAAGCACCGCGTTCCAGTCCGACAGTTCACGGGTCTTTCGCTCGATATAGCTTCTGATGGGCTTCATCTGCTGCAGTCGAAGCAACTCGTCATCCGAAAGATATCGGATGGTATTCTGATCGATGTAGAGCGAGCGCTTGATCCTGCGCCCGCCTGTTTCCTGCATCCCGCGCCAGTTCTTGAAGGGCTGGGTTACGAGATTCCGGATCGGAACCGTCGTGATCGTCTTGTCCCAGTTCTGGACTTTTACGGTATGGAGCGCGATCTCGATCACATCGCCATCGGCATTCTGGGCCGGCATTTCCACCCAGTCACCAACCTTGACCATGTCGGTCGAGCTGATCTGAACCGATGCGACCAGCGACAGAAGCGTATCCTGAAAAACGAGGATCAGAACGGCGGTCAGCGCACCGAGCCCGGAGAGAAGGATCAGGGGTGAGCGGTCGATGACAGCCGCAACCATCAGAATCGCGGCAATGCCATAGACGAGAATTGTGGCTACCTGAACATAGCCCTTTATGGATCTGCCATTGCCCGCAGAACGCCGGTTCCAGATGGTGTGGAACAGTCCGAGCGCGGCCGAGATGGCCATCGCAAAAACCAGGATATTGAACGCGTTCGCGACGTTTCGGACGATTGTGGCGATGGCAAAGGGCAAGCCCGGTACCTGCATGATACCGGCAGAAATCACCAGGGCAGGCGCGGCATTGGCGATCCTTGCGATTACCCCGGACCGTACAACCTCGGGTCCCTGGATATATTGGACACCTTCGATCAGGCGGTGAAGAAGTTTCACCAGCACGGCCTTAGTAACGATATTCACCAGGATTGCGGCAAGGATCAGCGCACTGAGCCAGAAAAGGGTTTCGACCCAGGGAGTATCGACCGCGAAGGCCCAGAGGTTATGCATAATCTTGGTCTCTCATCTGCCGGTTTTGCCTGCGAAAGGGTGACCCTGCCTTTTGCCCTCTCAGGCGCCTCGGAGCAATGTCACGACCGGCCAGTCTGTCGGCATCGTGATCACTATCCCATGCGGGATCGCGGGCTTACGTGGAGTAAAGGGCCAGGTCCGGACCTCTTCCTCCTGCCTTTCCAGGGCCATGACCATGTTGCACGCACCCGGTAACCTGCAGGGTGGGGATTGCAGGAGGACTGCCCTGCCCCGAAGGCGCGCAACGAAGCCCCCGCCCCTCCTGTTGCGCAGGCGAAGGCGTTGATCACACAGGTTCTGGCAGGGGCGGAAACCATCGCCACAGGCAATCCGCCTGGCGTCCGGGTCGTACCACTTGGCATCCCCTGTCGGGTAAAATACTGGGTGTCGCAGCAGGATCGTGAGATGGCCTGCGGCAACGACCTGTTCAGCCGGATCGACGCGGCCTTGCGCGAAAATGGCGTCAGCCTGAAGCCATGGGGGAATGTTCTGGCGTAAGATCCCGCCAGGCCCCCACCATCCGACCAGAACGGAGACCGACAAGATGCCGAAAGCCGTAACCGCCCGGATCGACAAATTGCTCTCCTCTATGGGCTATGGATCGCGCAGCGAGATTGGCCGGCTGGCGCGCGCCGGGCGGATCACGCTGGATGGGGAAAAACCCGTCGATGTGACAAGCCGCATCACGGTTGACGCGGATCTGCCGGCGCGCCTGAGTGTCGACGATGCGCCGCTTGATCCCGTGGCAGGGATGGTGATCCTTATGAACAAGCCCACCGGCGTGACCTGCTCGCACAGCGAAGCGGGGCCCCTGGTCTACGGCCTGCTGCCGCCGCGCTGGCGGCAGCGTGATCCGGTCCTCTCGACGGTCGGCCGGCTTGACAAAGAAACCTCGGGTCTCCTGCTCCTGACCGACGATGGCGCTCTTCTGCATCGGATCATCAGCCCGCGACGCAAGGTCAGCAAGACCTATCGCGCCACCCTTGCCCGACCGCTGAACGGCGACGAGGCAGCGCTGTTTGCCTCTGGCGATCTGATGCTGAAAGGCGAGACAAAGCCGCTGGACCCCGCTGTTCTGGACATCCTGTCCCCGACCGAAGCCCTGCTCACGATCACGGAGGGGCGATACCATCAGGTGCGCCGCATGTTCGCGGCCTGTGGCAATCATGTCGAGGCGCTGCATCGTGAGCGCCTGGGGCAGCTGCGCCTGCCTGAGGATCTGGAGGCCGGTGCCTGGAGGCTGCTCGGGGAGGAAGATCAGCAGCGGGTCTTTCTGCAGGATGGTCCCGGCTGAAACCGGGTCGCACAGGTTTCGACCCGAAAGGTGCATTGGCTGCCTGGCTTATTCCCATTGTCTGAGGATCAGCCCATTTCTGTGCAGGGCTGCGGTATGCAGGTCCGGAAGCGCCGTACAGACGTGGTCGCGGCCTGATGGGGGCGCGCATCGCGCGCCACGGCCAAACCGATCACAGGGCAGGCATTCGATCCCTGATCAACGAAATCCAGGCAACCGGAATCGGAAATACGCGGTGGAGCGTTGCCCCGAAGGTTTTCGCGCTTACCCAACGGCTCCAAAGGCTCTATGCACCCTCATCTTACATATCCGGGGTCCGGTCATGGCGCAGAATGCCACCATCTACAAAGTCGAGCTGTCCGTGGCCGATATGGATCGCCACTATTACGAAACCCACAAGCTGACCGTTGCAAAACACCCTTCCGAGACGGATGAGCGGCTGATGGTGCGACTTCTTGCCTTCGCCCTCAACGCCGAAGCCGAGCTGGAGATGACCAGGGGCCTCTCAACGGATGACGAGCCGGACATCTGGCAAAAGAGCCTCAGCGGCGATCTTGAGCTATGGGTCGCACTGGGCCTGCCCAGCGAGAAGGTCATTCGCCAGTCCTGCAGCAAATCCAAAAAGGTCACCGTCTACGCCTATGGTGGCAGGCAGGCCGAGATCTGGTGGGATAAAATCAAGGGCAGCTCCGCGCGCTTCGACAATCTGCAGGTGATCAACCTGACACAGGAAGACACGGCCGGGCTGGCGAAGGAGGCAAACCGCTCGATGAAGCTGCAGGTCAATATCCAGGATGGCGACGTGATGGTCAGCGTCGATGGCAGCGTTCTCTATGTCAGTCCGACAAAATGGAAGGCTGCTGCTTAACGGGCCTCTGATCGCGATGTGACCGGTGGCAGCCATAATCGGCGTCGGGTTGCGTTTAGACGCAGTCAACGCGGCCTGGTGCGATCGATACGGGCTTCGCGGAACCGGCGGGCTGCCAGAACGGGCAGCCAGAGCGGCCTGACTGAATTCACAGCCTGCGCGATCCCCCCGCGAGACATCGGCATCCCCGAATACGAAGTTTTTCAATTCAGACTGTTGCGACAGGCGCGCTAGATTTTCGACGATGCACCCGCAGGCTCGGGATCCGGGTGGCAAAAATGGCGTCCGCTGTTGCAGGTGGTCGCATTTTGGTCGGTCAGTTCCGCTGTGATGCCCAAAAAAGGCAGCACCCATACCTGTGGCCTGGCTGAGGCAGGACACCGGCCCATGTACCCGACACTCTGTCACGGACACAGGCGGCAGACAGTCCACGGGAGAGGCAGCAAGGCAATCAACTCTCTGGGGGGAACATGGCTTCTCAAACTGAAACGGGCGGGCCTGGCCTGATGCGGCTGGATGAGGCGCCCATGCGGCCTGTCCATATCCTTGCGGCGGCGGCAGTTCTTGGGGGCGCCGCGCTTGACGGCTATGTGCTGGGGATTGTCGGACCGGCCCTGGCACTTGCGAAACAGGAGATGGAGCTTTCCGCCCTGGGCCAGGGGCTGATTGCGGCAAGTGCCCTGATCGGCGTCTTTATCGGCGGACTGTTCTTTGGCAATCTGGCCGACCGCTTCGGCCGCAGGCCGGTATTCTCCTGGAACCTGCTGGCTTTCGTCCTGCTCTCGCTTTTGCAGCTTTTCGTGCAGGAGGTCTGGCAACTGGTGCTCTTGCGCCTTGCGCTTGGTCTGGCGGTCGGGGTGGAATATGCGGTCGGCACCTCGGTTCTTGCCGAATTCTCGCGCCGCAAGGGGCGCGGCGTGTTGCTGGGCAGCTTTGCGGTGGGCTGGCAGGTCGGTTTCACCATCGCCTTTGTCTATGGCAACCTGATCTATTCCGGCGACAACTGGCGGCTCTTGCTGGCAACCAGCGCGATTCCGGCCCTTATGGTGTTTTTGTTGCGCATAGGCCTGCCGGAAACACCGATGTGGCTGAAGGCCCGCGGCCGCGACGCCGAGGCTCAGGCTGTGGTCGAACGCCATTTCGGCAAGGGCTTTGCGATCCCCGATGTGGAGCTGAAGCTCAACCAGCCCTCGGCGCGTGACTTGCTGAAAGGGCCCAATGTCCGCCAGCATCTCTATTCCGGCCTGTTCTGGTTCTGCCAGGTGGGGCCGTTCTTCGCGATCTTCACCTTTATCGGGCCGGTGTTCGACTCGCTCGGGATCGAGGATCAGACCACGGTCGATATCTGGCTGAACCTCATGCAGATCCTGGGGGCGGTTTTCGGCCTCTTCCTGATCGCCTGGCTCAGCCGCCGCCATTTCGTCATTTCCACCTTCGCGGTGATGTTCGTGACATTGCTGGCGATCGGTCTGTTCCCGCAGGCGCCAATCTGGGTGATTGTCGGCCTTTTCGCGGTCTATATGTTTGTTGCGCCTGCGGCCAATAACATTCAATACGTCTATCCCGCCGAGATTTTCGACACGCATCTGCGCTCGACCGGGGTTGGGTTCTCGGCGGCTTTCTCGCGGATCTCGGCGGCAGCGGCGGTCTATCTCCTGCCCTATGCGCTTGAGACCCTCGGCGCATCGGCGGCGCTGATGATCATGGCGGGCCTCCCGCTTCTGGGGCTGGTGATGTCCATCCTCTGGGCCCCCGAGACGAAGAGAAAAGCCCTGCTCTGAGCGTGGCAGTCCTTGCGGCCCGGGCCGAGCTGTCCGGGCCCCTCCCTCTCAGGGAAGCTGCCCGATCATTCTGACGAGGAACGGCATTCAGCGCGCGCTGCCGTTGCGGAACAGGCACATGAACTGGCCCCTGCGCTTTCACGGCGCACGCAATGCGCAGCCGCTCATCCAACAGGCCATCACTATCCTTGCGCCCGGGGCTGGCTTTTCAGGGCCTGTCAGCCTACTCCCATAGCGTGATCGTCTGTTATTATGAACCCGCTAAGGAATAATCATGTAACTATGGCGCTGCCGGATCAGGTTGCTGGGGGAGAGCAGGATGAAGACTGACAGCAAAGAGTATCTCAACGTTCTCGGTCTGGTCGCCGTCGTGGCGATTATGCTGGCCAGCTTCATCGCCGACCTGAACATCCCTCTGGGCCATGCGGTCTGGCTGGGCTATCTGCTGGCGCTCGCGGTCAGCTTCTCGCTGCGGTTCCTCTGGCTGCCCTCGGCGATCGCGGTGGCGGGCATAGTGATGCTGATCCTCGGCTATGTGCTGGATGAGCGCGAAAACAACGTCGCAATCGCGCTTTCGAACCGCAGTCTGGCCTCGGCCTCGCTGGTCTTTCTGGCCGTTGCCGGGACGTTCATGGTGCGAAACCGTCTGCGCATTGCGGCCGAGGACTGGCGAAAGAGCATCGAGATGGCGCTGGCGAAAGCGCTCGAGGGCGATCTGAGCCGGGTGCAGATCGGCGAGAACACGCTGCGGCTGGTCTCCGGGGCGCTTGGGGCACGGGCGGCGGTCCTGTGGGAAAAGCAGCAGGACAGCCTGATCCCCGTCGCCTCCTGGGGAACCGCCAACACGGCCGAGGCTCTGCATGAAGGCCAGCCCGGTCGGCAGGCCGGCCATCTGCGCCGGGCATTGCAGGGTAATGAAACCGTGGTGCTTAAGGCACCGGGAGAGGCGGCGCTTGACTGGGGATCAGGGCTGATGCGGGGCCGGTCTGCCTGTTCGGTGATCGTGCCCACCCGCGAGAATGGCGTGGTCAATGGAGTGATTGAGATCGGCCTTGACCGCGAGCCGACCGATGCGGAACGGCAGCTGATCGAAAGCCTTGGCGACAAGGCCGGGGTCGAGTTGCGCTCGGCTTTGTACCGCGAGGAAGTGCAGCAGCTGCTGGATGAGACCCGCCAGCAATCAGAGGAATTGCGCAGCCATTCCGAGCGGCTGGCCGACACCAATGCCGAGCTTGAGGAACAGACCGAGGCGCTCAAGCGCAGCGAAGGGCTGCTGCGCGATCAGCAGGCGGCGCTGGAAGAACAGAACGCCCAGCTTGAGCAGCAGACCGCCGAGATGGAAGAGCAGCGCGACACCCTGGCGGCCTCCGGGCGCAAGCTGGCCGAACAGGCCGAGGAACTGGCCCGCGAAAGCCGCTACAAATCCGAATTCGTCGCCAATATGTCGCATGAGCTGCGCACGCCGCTGAATGCTCTTTTGATCATGGCGCGGCTGCTCAGCGAAAACCGTGGTGGCAATCTGACGGGCGAACAGGTCCGCTGGGCCGAAACGGTGGAAAGCTCGGGCAAGGATCTGCTGCGCCTGATCAATGACATCCTGGATCTGGCCCGGATCGAAGCCGGCAAGGTTGCGATCTCGCCCGAGCCCAGCGATCCGCGCGAGATTGTGCAGCGCATCGCGCGCGCCTTCACCTTCGCGGCGTCGGAAAAAGGTCTGAAGCTTGAAACCGAGATTGCCGGGGATATTCCCGGCATCATCACCGACCCTGCGCGGGTCGAGCAGATTCTGCGCAATTTCGTCGGAAATGCGCTGAAATTCACCGATCACGGCGCGGTCACGCTGTCGCTGACGCGTGAGGGCGAGGGCGTGCGCTTCCGGGTGAAGGATACCGGTATCGGCATCGATCCCGAACAGCACAAGGCTGTATTCGAGGCGTTCCGCCAGGCGGATGGCTCGATCTCGCGCCGCTTTGGTGGCACCGGACTTGGCCTTGCGATCTCGCGCGATCTCGCCGACCTTCTGGAAGGGCAGATCACGCTGGAAAGTGCGCCCGGCAAGGGAAGTGTCTTCTCGCTCTCGCTGCCGAAAACCCTGAAAGAGATCGATGAACTGCCGCCTGCAGAGCTGCGGCCCGGACTGAAGCCCGCCGCCCCGCGCGCCGCAGAAACGCAGCCCATACCCAAGCGCGGTCCGGGCCAGATCATCGACCTGAGTGACGATCGCGGCGAGCTGGGCGAGGAGGACCGCAGCCTGCTGATCGTCGAGGATGATCCGGCCTTTGCCCGTATCCTGCTTGATCTTGCGCATGAGCGCGGCTTTCGCGCGATTGTGGTCAGCAGCGCCGATGATGCGGTCCGGGCTGCGCAGACCTATCTGCCGGTGGGCGTGATCCTGGATATGGGCCTGCCCGATCATTCCGGCCTGACGGTGCTGGACCGCCTGAAACGCGCGCCCGCGACCCGGCATATTCCGGTCCATGTCGTCTCGGCCGCCGATCACACCCGCGATGCCATGGCGAAGGGCGCGGTGAATTACCTGATGAAGCCGGTGGCACGCGAATCCCTGATCGAGGCGCTCGACAGTATCGAATTCCAGGCCAACAGCCGGATCCGCCGCCTGCTGGTGGTCGAGGATGATCCCGCGCAGCTGTCTGGGATCAAGGCACTTCTCGGCTCGGATGCGGTCGAGGTCACCGGTGCCGCGACAACCGCCGCCGCACTGGCAGCCTGCCGCAACAAAACCTTCGACTGTATCGTGCTGGATATGAACCTGCCCGACGGGACGGGGTTCGATCTTCTCGAACAGCTGAGCCAGGACGAGACCGCCTCTTTCCCGCCGGTGATCGTCTATACGGCACGCGCCCTCTCTGAAGCCGAGGAGCAGCGCCTGCGCCGTCATTCGCAATCGATCATCGTCAAAGGTGCAAAATCGCCCGAGAGGCTGATCGATGAGGTGACGCTGTTCCTGCATCAGGTGGTCTCGGATCTGCCGCAGCGTCAGCGCGAAATGCTGGCGGCCTCGCTGAACCGCGATGCGGAACTGGACGGGCGCCGCATTCTTGTGGTCGAGGATGATGTCCGCAATATCTACGCCCTGACCGGGGTGCTGGAGCCGCATGGCGTCGATATCCGCATCGCCCGCAATGGCCGCGAGGCGCTGGATATGCTGGGCCGGGTGACGGATGGCGCCGAGCCTCCGGTCGATCTGGTGCTGATGGATGTGATGATGCCCGAGATGGACGGGCTGACCGCGACCAAAGAGATCCGGCGCATTTCGAAATGGCGGGCCCTGCCGATCATCATGCTGACGGCGAAAGCCATGGCCGATGATCAGGCCAAATGCCTTGCCGCCGGGGCGAATGACTACCTCGCCAAACCGCTGGATGTTGACAAGCTTCTGTCGCTGATCCGGGTCTGGATGCCGAAATGACGACCCCGGTTTCAGTCAGCGACAAAATCAGTGACATTGAAACGGATCTGTTTCTCGAGGCGCTCCGGCGGCGCTATCACTATGATTTCAGCGCTTATGCCCGTTCATCGCTTGTGCGGCGGGTCGAGGTGGCGCGGACCCGTCTCGGCTGTGACAGCATTTCGGCGATGCAGGCGCGGGTGCTGCGCGAGCCGGAGCTGTTGCATGACGTGATTGACGCCATGACGGTCCAGGTCAGCGATCTGTTCCGCGATCCGGGTTATTACCTCGCCCTGCGCCAGAAGGTTATCCCGCATCTGCACACCTTCCCCTCGCTGAAGGTCTGGGTGCCGGGCTGCGCCAATGGCGAGGAGCTCTATTCGCTGGCCATTCTCTTCGCCGAAGAGGGTCTGTTGGATCGCACCATGTTCTACGCGACCGAAATCAACCGCCGCGCGCTCAGCAAGGCCTCGGCCGGGATCTATGACACCGGACGCGTGCCAAAGTTCAGCGAGAATTACCGCGCGGCCGGCGGCAAGACGACGCTGTCAGATTATTACACCGCAGCCTATCGCGGCGCGGCATTCCACCGTCATCTGCGCCAGCGCACGCTGTTTTCCGAACATGACCTCGCGACCGATCAGGTATTTTCCGAAATGCATCTGATCTCGTGCCGCAATGTGCTGATCTATTTCGACGAAACCCTCCAGAACCGCGTTCTGGGGCTTTTCGCGGAATCGCTGGTGCGTGGTGGCTTCCTTGGCCTTGGTTCGCATGAGACATTGCGGTTCTCGAAGATCAAACCTGCTTTCAGCGCCCATGACGAGGGTGAGCGCATCTGGCGCCGCACGAATATCGAAAAGATTGAAAATGCCTAATAAAGCCATCCGTTTCCTGCTGGTTGACGATCTCCCCGAGAACCTTCTCGCGCTGGAGACGCTGCTGCGCCGCGACGGGCTGGAAATCCACCAGGCGCGCTCGGCCACCGAAGCGCTGGAGCTGATGCTGCATTATGACTTCCGTCTGGCCTTTGTTGATGTCCAGATGCCCGGCACCAATGGCTATGAACTGGCCGAACTGATGCGCGGCAGTGCGCGGACCCGAGAGATCCCGATCATCTTCGTCACCGCAGCCGATCACAATGAGATCCGTCACTTCCAGGGCTATGAGGCCGGCGGGATTGACTATATTTACAAGCCGATTGACCCGATCATCCTGCGCTCGAAAGCCGAGGTTTTCTATCGGCTGGCCCAACAGACCATCAACCTCGAGCGCCAGCGCGACGAGCTGCGCGAAAGCGCCCAGGCGCGCGACCTTGCGATTGCCACGCTGCGGGCCCATGCCGACAATTCGCCGCTTGGGGTGATCGAGTGCGATGCCGGCCTGAACCTGCTTGGCTGGTCGGGCGGTGCGGAGCGAATTTTCGGCATCGGTGCGGGCCGGGTGCTGGGCCGCGATCTGGGCGAGGCCGGCTGTTTCCGGCCCGAGACCCTGGCGCAGTTCAGAGACTGGATCGCAAATGCCGGAACGGTTGCGAGACACAGTGCCGAGGCCGTCGCCACCGGCGCGAAGGGCGAGATCAACTGCGAAATTTATGGTTCGGTGGTAATCGACCCGGCAACCGGCAGCCCTTCGCTTTCCCTGCAGGTGCTCGAAACAACCGAGCGTCATCAATCCGAAAAGGTCCGCGCCCTCCTGGTCGGTGAACTGAACCACAGGATCAAGAACACGCTGGCCAATGTGCAGGCGATCATGCGCCAGACGCTGCGCACCTCGACCACCCTGCCAGAGTTCAACCTGCGGTTTTCAGGCCGGCTCCAGGCGCTGGCCCGCGCGCATTCCATTCTGTCGGATGTCACCTGGTCCAAAGCGTCTCTGGGCCAGCTGGTCAGAGATCAGATCGAAGCCGGCACCCTCGACCGCGACCTCATCGACGTCAGCGGGCCCGATGTGGCGCTCTCGCCGGAAGTGACGCTGCGCCTCGCGCTGATCCTGCATGAACTGGGGACCAATGCGGCAAAATATGGTGCCCTTTCGCAGGCTTCAGGTCGCGCCCTGGGGCGGGTGAACCTGTCCTGGACCATTGATGCCGAAGGGCTGAGCCTGACCTGGCAGGAAACCGGCGGCCCCCCGGTCAGCACGCCCACAAGGCGTGGCTTCGGCTCCGATCTGATCCAGAACGGCGTCGGCGATGGCCGGGTCGAGGTTGACTGGAACAGGGCCGGGGTGATCTGGCGGATCATGATCCATTCCGGCTTTGGGTTTGACGGCGCGCAGCGCAGCGCTGAGACCAGGGTCGACCGGCCGGGCGTGCCGCAGCGCGATGGCATCAAAGACAGCCGGGTCCTGCTGGTCGAGGATGAGCCGCTGATCTCGATGGAGCTCTCCGACGTGCTCGAGGATGCCGGTGCCCGGGTCGTGAAGATCGCGGCCAGTCTTGACGAGGCGATAGTCGCGGCGCGCACGCTGGATTTCGACGTCGCACTGCTGGACGGCAATCTGCGCGGCGCGCCGGTGGATGTGGTTGCCCATACCCTGCGGCTGCGCGGCGTGCCGTTCTGTTTCATCAGCGGCTACAGCCGGGATCAACTGCCGCGTGACTTTCAGGACGCCCCCTTGCTGACCAAGCCGGTGGATCAGGACAAGCTGCTGGAGATCGTGCTTAAACTGCAGACCGGCGAAAGCAGGCGCGCGGCAGGCTGAGAATAACGGCTTTGCCTGGCGACACCTGCCAGAAGCTGCGCCGAAATGCGATCGCTTCCTTGGAGCAACCATGCAAGTTGCGGCGACCGACTTCGCCCTCTGCCGGCCCATTCCTTCAGGTGATCCGCAGATCTTTTGCCTTGCCAGACTGCAAACCGCCGGTGACTATCGGCACAAACCGTGCATGACTGACGCATCCCCGCGCCATGAGGCACAGTTTGTTGTGACAGCGCATTTCGACACGCCCGAAAGCGAGACTGGCAGGTCAAAAGGCCCGGACCTGTCTTGCTTTATGTGACGCATGGCTATGTAAGTGCAGGTGACAAATGTCGGAAACACCACCTCTGACTGAAAGCGCATCCTCCTCGGTCGGAAGGATCACGCTGCCCCGCATGGCGACCATCGTCGCCGTCGCCGCCGTCCTTTATGTGGCACAGGATGTCTTCCTGCCCATCGCGGTCGCGATGCTGATCGCCTTCGCGCTGTCACCACTGGTTTCGGGGGCGCGCAGGATGGGCCTGCCGATGCTGACCTCTGTCCTGCTGGCCACGGCACTTGCCTTCTTCGTGATCGGCCTGTTCAGCCTTGTTGTCTTTTATCAGCTGGCAGATCTCGCGGTTAAGCTGCCGAGCTTCCAGGCAAATATCATCAGCAAACTTGATGCAATCCAGAGCGCCTCGGGCGAGGCCAGCCTGATGTCGCGCCTGATGGAGATGGCGGCCTCGATCAACTCTGAAATAAGTGGCGTCCTGCCGGGAGAAGGTGCCGCCACGGCCCAGCCCATGCCGGTGCAGGTGGTGCAGCCCAGCAACCCGCTTGAAATCCTGCAAAGCCTGGTGGTCCCGCTCGTCAGCCCCATCGCGACCACCGGCCTTGTGATCGTATTGGTGATCTTCATGCTGCTGGAGCGCGACAGGCTGCGTGACAGGTTCATCCGTCTGGTGGGCACTGCCGATCTGCACCGGACGACCCAGGTTCTCGAGGAAGCGGGCGGCCGGGTTGGCAGCTATCTTCTGATGCAGTTGCTGGTCAATGCCATCTACGCGCTGCCGATCGGGATTGGTCTCTGGCTGATCGGGGTGCCGAATGCCGCACTCTGGGGATTGTTGACGCTGGTGCTGCGCTTCGTCCCCTATATCGGCTCGGTTCTTGCGGCGGCCTTCCCGCTGTTTCTCGCCTTCGCGGTTTCCTCAGACTGGTCGGCGGTTCTCTACACCGCCGCGCTTTTTGCAGTCGTGGAACTCATCACCTCCAATATCATCGAACCATGGCTCTACGGGGCCAATACCGGCGTGAGCTCTCTGGCGATCATCGTCTCTGCCATCTTCTGGACGTTTCTCTGGGGGCCGCTAGGCCTTGTCCTGTCGACCCCGCTGACCGTGTGTCTTGTTGTCCTTGGCCGTCACATCCCACAATTCGAGCTGTTCGATATCCTGTTCGGAGATGAGCCGGTCCTGGCAAGTCACCAGAGGTTTTATCAGCGTTTGCTGTCAGGCGACCGTATCGAGGCGGCCTCGCGTGCGGAAGAATTGCTTGAGGATATGACCGCTGCCGAATTTCACCGTGATGTTGCGCTTCCGGCCCTGTTGATGGCCCAGGATGATCGCGACCGTGGTGTGCTCTCGCCCGGACAGGAAAGCAGGCTTGCCGGGGTCGGGATGGCCGTGGTGTCGGATATCGCGGCCCTGCTGGCCGAAGACTCCGGCGAAGCGCGGGCTGAGCCGCAGCTGCGCATCACCTGTCTGGGCGGGCGCTGGCCCATAGATGATGTCTCGGCGGCGATCCTTGCCCAATCCCTGCAGGAGGAAGGCGCCGAGGTCCGCCACAGATCTTATATGGATCTTACGCCCGGTGGGCTTGCGGCCCTTAACCTTACGGAAACCGATTGTGTGATCCTGTGTTTCCTGGATTCGACGCCCACACGTGCGTCACTGCTGCATATCAGGCGGATCAAACGGCTGCGTGAGGGGCTGCGTCTTGGCATCGTGATCTGGCAGATGCCAAAAGATCTGATCCTTGAAGGGGCCGCGGGCCCGGCGCCGGTTGATCCCGCAAAGCTGGCCGAAGCCCGCTCCCTGGGCGCGGATTTTGTTGAGACATCTCTGGAACGTGCCGTGGAAGCAGCCCTGCAGGATGTGCCCGCATTGCCCCTACCGGAAACCCAACCCCGCAAACGCGCAAGCCGGCCCCGGTCTGCGGCCTGAAGATCCGGCACCCGCGCATTCCCCGCCACGCCGCAACACCCGCAACCTGCCGCCGGAGCTGCCTCATCGGATCACCTCCTGATTGCTTCTATGCTGTGGCGGCTGACCAGCGGTCATCCGATCAGTGATGAGGCGCCGGGCGATCTGTGCTACTTTCGCAGCTGGAGCAGGGTGGCGCCGCTACGGGTGAGGGCCATGTATCCGCTGCGCCCTGATGATATGTCTTAAGGAGAAAACCGATGGAAATATTCCGCGCCGGACAGGTGCCTTCGCGCAAAGGCCCCGCCGACTGGTTCAGCGGACAGGTCCGTATCGACACCCTGTTCAATCCCACCGCGCCCGACCGCGTGCAGGGCGCGAGTGTGACATTCGAGCCGGGCGCCCGCACCGCCTGGCACACCCACCCGCTGGGTCAGACACTGATCGTCACGGCTGGCCTCGGCCGGGTACAGCGGGATGGCGGCCCTGTCGAGGAAATCCGCCCCGGCGATGTCGTCTGGTTCGCCCCGGATGAACGCCACTGGCACGGTGCCGGCCCCACCACCGCCATGACCCATATCGCCCTTCAGGAAGTAAAGGACGGCAAGGTCGTCGACTGGCTGGAACATGTAAGTGACGCCGAATACGGCGTCTGACCTGGCTGAAACGGGTATGATCGGAATCCGGGGCCGGCCCCTGCGGGTCGGGAATGCTGCCGGCCACAGCGAGAACCGGGCCGGACCCACCACAAAAGGAGAGCTGAAATGGTTGTGAAAGCCTATGGCACCCCGGCGGGCGATGCGCCGCTGGCACCCCTGAACATCACACGCCGCATGCCCGGCGCGCATGATGTGCAAATCGGGATCCTGTTCTGCGGTATCTGCCATTCCGACCTGCACCAGGCCCGGGGCGAATGGGCCGGAACCCTGTATCCCTGTGTTCCGGGTCACGAAATCGTCGGTCGCGTCACCTCGGTCGGCGCGCATGTCACGAGCCACAGGCCCGGTGATCTGGTCGGCGTCGGCTGTATCGTCGACAGCTGCCGGCATTGCTCCGAATGCAATGACGGGCTGGAGAATTACTGCGACGGCATGATCGGCACCTATAACGGGCCGACACCGGATGCCCCCGGCCATACCCTTGGCGGTTATTCGCAGGAGGTGGTGGTGCACGAGCGCTATGTGCTGAAAATCACGCATCCCGAGGATCAGCTGGCCGCCGTCGCCCCTCTTCTCTGCGCCGGGATCACCACCTGGTCGCCGCTGCGCCATTGGGGGACGGGCCCGGGCAAGAAGGTTGGCGTCGTCGGTATCGGGGGTCTTGGCCATATGGGGATCAAACTGGCCCATGCCATGGGCGCGCATGTGGTGGCCTTTACCACCTCAGAGTCAAAACGGACCGATGCGCTGAAGCTCGGCGCGGATCAGGTGGTGGTATCGCGCAATGCGGCCGAGATGGCTGTCCATGCCAAAAGCTTCGATCTGATCCTGAACACGGTGGCCGCGCCCCATGATCTGGACGCGTTCCTCGTGCTGTTGAAGCGTGACGGCACGATGACGCTGGTTGGCGCACCCGCCACACCGCACCCGATGCCCAATGTGTTCAATCTGATCATGCGTCGCCGCAGCCTCGCCGGGTCGATGATCGGTGGCATCCCGGAGACACAGGAGATGCTGGACTTCTGCGCGAAACACGGCGTCACTTCGGATATCGAAATGATCCGTGCCGACGAAATCGAAACCGCTTACGAACGAATGCTGAAAGGCGACGTTAAATACCGCTTCGTCATGGATATCGGCACGATGTGATCCGGGGCGGGCGCTCCGGTGTTGCCGGGGCGCCTTGCTGGCTGCCGGAGAGGTGCGCAGGCAGGTTCCAGCACCGACAGCAGATCTTCGCGGAAGGCCAGACGCAATGCACCGGCTCGGACAGCCGCCCGGTACCCGGCCTCAGGTGGATCGCGCCGGCTTTCACCTCAATAGGTTTACCACGATGCGGGTCGGCGCAACGCCGCCGCAACCCCTGGTCCATGGCGACCGGATTGAGGCGCCGGAGCCTGTCCGAACCGGGCCCTGTATGGCGGCACCAAATGGTATGTCCAGTCTTTCATCGAGGATTTGCGGATGGAAACCGCGATGGAAGGCACCTCCGTTGGGATCGCGCGCTTTAGAAGTGATATGGCATCGCGCCCGCGCAGATCACCAGCGTTGTGGCCTGTGTGTTTGATTTTCCGGCGGATACGATGGTGTGCAAATTCACCATCGGCCCGGCACACCAGCCCTGGTAAGAAAGGGCGGGATGTCGTGCAGTCTGTCAGCCCGGACCCTGATCTGACCCGGGCATGGACCCCTCACTGGCTTTACGGTTAAAGGCCTCCAGCGCCGACAGCGCACGTTTGCGGCCCTGATCCAGAAGCGCGGCGCTGTCCGGCAGAGCCCGGTGCTCAGGCGTGTTCCAGGAGGCAGGCACAGTCTCGCGATAAGCGCGTGCCCCCTCACCCGTCAGCCAGTGATCGCGGTACAGGCTCTTCGGGTCAAAACTTGCCGCCTGCTTTTCCGGGTTGAAGATGCGGAAAAACGGCGAGGCATCGGGCCCGCAGCCTGCAACCCATTGCCAGTTCATCGCATTCGCGGCCGGATCCCAATCGGTCAGGCTGTCTTCGAAATGCGCCAGACCGATGCGCCAGTCGGTCAGCAGATGTTT
This sequence comes from Pseudomonas sp. GX19020, assembly GCF_023371075.1. NCBI lineage: Bacteria > Pseudomonadati > Pseudomonadota > Gammaproteobacteria > Pseudomonadales > Pseudomonadaceae > Pseudomonas > Pseudomonas sp. GX19020. Next base: position 14,312 of record NZ_JAMCCR010000010.1, on the reverse strand, counting down.
CGTAAGCCAGCTTGCCACCACCATACGAACACGGTTGTGCATCCGCCCGGTCACCCGCATTTCGCGCAGGCCCGCATCAACCAGTGCGATGCCGGTTTCGGCGCGGCTCCAGGCCAGGGAGGCGGGATTGGAGCCAAGCCAGGGAAAGCGCGCCCAGTCCGCACGCCAGGGGGTCTCGGCCATCTGCGGAAAGGCCAGCAACAGATGCCAGGCAAATTCGCGCCAGAGAATTTCCGAAAGAAACTTCTCAACCCCGGGGGCGAGCGCGGGGTCGATCTCGGCGCGCAGCGACGCCATGGCCCAGATGCGGCGCGGGCTGATCTCGCCGAGCGCGAGATGCTCTGACATACCCGAAGTGGCGTCGATATCGGGACGGTCGCGATGGGCCGGGTAATCCGGCACATGGGCGATAAAATCCCCGAGCCGGGCAAAGGCCGCCGCCTCGCCCGCAGGAAGGGCCTGTTCCGCCAGAACCACCGCCCCGCGATACATATCCGGCGCGAGGGTCAGGTCTCCTGCCCGCAGCGCGCCGATGGCCGGCAGCGCGGAAATGATGGCGGGAGGAGGCAGAGGCCGGTCAGGCCCCGCCAGCCGCACGGCCCGGGCAAAGGGGGTATAGACGCGAAAGCTGCCCCCCGCACCGGTTTTCACCCGCCCGGGATGGATCAGCAGATGGCCTTCATGCAGATGCAGCCTGACAGAGCCTGACCCGACTGCCCGGTGCAGGGCGTCCTGCGCGGTTTTGGTGGCGGCGGTCGGCCAGTCGTTCTGATGGATGGCACCGGCCCCGATGCGGGCGGCAAGATCTGGAAGCAGATCGGCCGCCTCACCCTCCAGCACTGTGATCCGCTGGCCCGTCCGCACCTGCCATTCGGCATCGAAGCTGGCCAGGGCCCGCCCCAGCCGCCAGCGGCTGGCCGCGCCTTGCGCGCGCGTCGCAGTATCGACCACAAAGACCGGCAGAACAGGTCCGTCCCTGACTGCCGCCGTCAGCGCGGCATTGTCGTCGAAGCGGAAATCGCGGCACAGCCACAGGATTGAAGTCATCTTATGCCGCCTGTGCCATTTGGCCGATATGGCCGAATTCGACCTGTACCACATCAGAGCGCCCGGTCGCAAAGGTCGCGGCGCAGCTTTCCAGATAATAGCGCCAGCTGCGCAGGAAGGGCTCGTCATAGCCAAAGCGGCGGATGCGCTGAGCGGCCCCGGCCATACGCGCAGCCCAGATCCGGCAGGTGCGGGCGTAATCCTGCCCGAAAGAGAAGCTCGCGCGCAGCTCCAGCCCGGCCCTGGCGCCCTGATGGCGCAGGATCGCCGGGCTGGGCAGCATACCGCCCGGAAAGATATGCTGACGGATGAAATCAGAGCGTTTGCGATAGATCGAGAATTCGGCATCCGGCACGGTGATCGCCTGCAAGACAGCCCGCCCGCCAGGGGCAAGGCGCGCTTTCAGCGTGGCGAAATAGGCGGGCCAATAGCGTTCGCCGACGGCCTCGATCATCTCGACCGAGACGATATTGTCATATTGCCCGCCGGCATGGCGATAGTCCTGCAGCCGGATCTCGGCTCGCCCGTCAAGCCGTGCATCGGCATAGCCCTTTTGTGCGGGCGACAGCGTCAGCCCTGTGACATGGCGGCCGGTCTCGGCCGCGCGTTCGGCAAACCCGCCCCAGCCGCAGCCGATCTCGAGAATGTGTTCGCCTGGGGCGAGGCACGACAGGATACGATCATTCTTGCGCGCCTGGGCGGTCTCCAGATCATCAGTGCCGTCGAACAGAGCCGAGGAATAGCTCATGCCCGGATCAAGCCAGAGCTGGTAAAATTCATTCCCGACATCGTAATGCGCCCGGATATTGCGCGACGACCCCGAGAGAGAATTGGCCCGCAGCCGGTCGGTCAGGCGAAACCCGAGGGCGGCAAGCCAGCCCGGTTTGCCCTGGCCCTGCAGAAGATCGAAATTGCGGATGGCAAGGCTGAGAAGCGCTTCGAGATCCGGGCTGTCCCAATGGCCCGCGACATAGCTTTCGCCAAACCCAACATCGCCGCGCGTCGCCAGCGCCGCAAGCAGCGCCCAGTCGGTGATCCGGATCACGGCCTCGGGGCCTTCTGATCCGAAATGATAGCAATGGCCCGCGGGGGAGGTCAGGCAAAGGCGCCCGTGCCGGATACCCTCAAGCGAGGCGAGAAAGCGGGTCTGTAGCAAGCTCATCGGCTGATTTCCTCAGGGGGCGCAGGGGGCAGGCGGCGATAGGCAATGCCTTTGAGGCGCAGACGCAGGGCCTGCCAGTAGATCAGAGCCAGGACCCGCAGCGCACCGCCCGGACGGCGGAAGGCGGCTGCCAGCAGGCCAGCCTGGCGCAGGGGCCGGGGGGCGGCATTGAGTGTGGCGATCAGCCCCTCTTCGCCATCTGTGTGGCGGATCAGGATGGCAAGCCGGGCCGGGGTCACGCGAAACCGGAACTCATAGCACCCTGCCACGTCCTGAAAGGGCGAGACGTGAAAGACCTTTTCGGTGGTCATGAGATCTTCCGGCCCGATCGGGGTGAACCCCTCATGGTGACAAAGATAAGAGTGCCGCTGACCAAAGGTATTATTGACCTCGGCGATCACGGCCAGAAGGTCTTCGCCGCGCAACACCATCCAGAAGCTGACCGGGTTGAACCAGAAGCCGAAAAACCGCGGCTGCGCCATCAGCGCCAGGGTCATCGCGCCCTCGCGGCGCAGACCGGCCTGCCCCAGCACCTCCCAGGCCCAGGCAGCACCTTTGCCATTCCCCCTGGGGCCGCCGTGATCCATGGCGCAAAAGCTGAAAAGGCCCGCCCGTCCAAGGCGGAAAAGCCCGCGCGGGCGGGCCAGGTCGGGCACCAGCAGCAGATAATCGACCCGGTAGCGAAAGGCATGGCGCCTGGCACCGCACCGCACATGGGTCACATCCGAGGTGAGGTGCAGCACCTCGCCTTGCGCCAGCTGCGTGAAAAGCCCGCCCGCCATTTCTCAGACCTTTGTGGGCAGCAGCTGCCGCGCGATGCGGACGGCGCTGGCAAAACCATCCTCATGGAAACCATTCCGCAGCCAGGCCCCGGCGAACCAGGTCTGCTGTGTGCCCTGCATGGCCCTGATCCTGGCCTGGGCATCGATGGCGGCCTGGTCGAAAACCGGGTGGCGGAAGGTGGTCTCGTCATAGATCCGTGCCGGATCTAACGCGGCGCCCGGGTTGAGACTGACGAAAAGCGGATCGGTCTCGGGCAGGCATTGCAGGCGGTTCATCCAGTAGGTGACGCCGACCGCCTGCTCTGTCTGCGGCTCATCCGCGCGGTAAATCCAGGAACTCCAGCAGGCGCGGCGGTGTGGCATCACCACCGGATCGGCGTGCAGAACCGCACGATTGTCCTGGAACCGCACCGCGCCGAGTGCAGACCTTTCCTCCTGTGACGGATCGGCGAGCAGGGCCAGCGCCTGATCGGCATGGCAGGCCAGGATCACATGATCAAAGCGCTCAGCCTCGCCCTGCGTCTGAACGGCGCCCCCCAGAGGGCCGCGCGACACGGCGCGCACCTTTGTGGCCGGGCGCAGGTCCACAGCGCGCGCCTTCAGCGCGGCTGTGAGCCGGGTCACATAACTCACGCTGCCGCCGGAGACCGTCCACCACTGATGTTGCCCGCCCTTTGACATCAGCGCGTGATTGCCCAGAAACCGCAACAGGGGCCCCGCCGGAAAGGCACCGATATCGCGCGCCGGCGTCGACCAGATCGCGCCGCAGATGGGATAAAGGTAATGGTCCCGGAAGCGGGTTCCGAGGCCCAGCTCCGTGATCAGAGCTTCGATGGTGAGGTCAGCCCGCCCCGCTGCCGTCTCCGTTGCCCGCGCGTTAAAGCGCAGAATATCGCGGATCATGCGGTGAAAGCCCGGCCGCAGCAGGTTTGAGCGCTGCGCGAACAGCGCATTGGCCGAACGCAGCGCAAATTCAACCGCGCCATTCCCCAGCGAGACGCCAAAGCTCATATCGCTGCGCTGCACCGGCACATCAAGATCACGAAACAGCGCGGTCAGATGCGGATAATTGGCATAGTTGAAAACGATGAACCCGGTATCCACCGCCACATCGCCCCGCTTGCCCGCCATCACCGTACGGGCATGCCCGCCAAAGCGCGGTGCGGCCTCGAACAGGGTGACCTGATGATGCCCCGACAGCAGCCAGGCGGCTGCAAGGCCAGAAATCCCGCCGCCGATGATGGCGATCTTCTGCGGTGCGTTGCGTGTCAGGTCAAAAGGCACATCCGCCCCCTCAGCTTGTCTGTCTGTGATTACGCAGCCGCGCTGGTCCCGGATCACTACGCCGGGCCGGAATTGCATTTTTCACTGCACAGTGATCTGTTGCGCCGGCGCGGGCGTATCCAACCCATGATGTCAGAGAGCCGCAGCACCCTGAATGTGATCACCGCGCCCGATCCGGGCGTTGCAGTGCCGTATGGAGGCGCCCGGACGACCGCGAAGGAGAGCGGGCTTTTGTCATCAGATACGGCACCAGACACTGCACTAGGGACGGGGGGCGAGACCAACCCGACCCTGTGGTTGCTTGCGGTGCGCGACCAGCGCGACCGTGCCTCCTTTTTGTTGTTGTTCCAGCATTTTGCCCCCCGGCTGAAAGCGATGCTGATGCGTGGTGGACTGCGCGATGGCAGCGCCGAGGATGTGGTACAGGATGTGATGCTGGCGGTCTGGCACAAGGCGGCGCAGTTCGATCCGCACCGGGCCGAGGCCAGCGCCTGGATCTACCGCATCGCGCGCAACCGCCATATCGACCTGATCCGTCGCAAGCCGCCACCCGAACCCGATGCGCTGATCGAACCCGAAGGCTCTGAGCCCGATGCCGCACAGATCCTCGCCCTCGGGCAGGAGGCTGCGCTTTTGCGCCGGGCTCTTGATGCGATGTCACCGGATCAGGCCCGGGTGCTGGAACAGGCCTATTTCGAGGATATACCCCATAGCCGGATCAGCGAAATGACCGGGCTGCCCCTTGGAACCATAAAATCGCGGATCCGGCTGGGGCTGGACCGCCTGCGGCGCGACCTGAACGATCTGAGGCAGCCATGACCGCCATCACGCATCATATTTCAGACGCATTGCTCGACGCCTATGTGACGGGCGGTCTTGGCCACCCGTTTGCCGTGGTTGTGGCGGCGCATCTCTCGCTTTGCGATACCTGCCGGGCGCGGGCGGAGGCCGCCGAGATGCTGGGGGGCAGCCTGCTTGACCGCCTTGCCCCCGCAACCCTCAGTGCGGGGGCGCAGGATCGCCTGCTGGCCGCGCTGGACGAGGTTTCGCCGCCGCCACCGCAGTCGACGGCCTCAGGTATTTTTCCCGCTGCTGTCATGCAGGCGCTTGGTGGCCAGCCGCCAAAATGGCGGATGCTGGGCGGTGGGATCCGCCAGCAGATCCTGTCTGCCGACAGCCAGGGTTCGCTCCGGTTGCTCTATATCCCGCCGGGGCGGGCGGTGCCCGCACACAGCCATGGCGGGCTGGAACTGACCCTGGTGTTGCAGGGTGATTTTTCCGACAGTGAGGGCCGTTTCGGCCCCGGTGATGTGGAAATTGCGCATGATGAAATCGACCATCAGCCGGTCGCCGGGCCGGACGGGCCCTGCGTCTGTCTGGCCGCGACCGATGCGCCTTTGCGGTTTCGCGCGATGATCCCGCGCCTTTTGCAACCGCTGTTCAGGATCTGATCCGATGGGCTTTGCCGGCAAGACGGTCTGGATCATCGGCGCGAGCGAGGGCATCGGCGCGGCCCTTGCCCGGGCGCTCTCGCAAGAGGGCGCGCGACTGATCCTGTCGGCGCGCAATCGGGCCGCGCTGGAATTCCTGGCAGCCGGTTGCCACGAGGCCAAGGTTCTGCCCCTTGACCTGGCCACACCGGGGGCGCTCGCGGATGTGGTGGCAGGTCTCGCACCCGGCAGCCTTGATGCGGTGATCTGCACCGCCGCGCTTTATGATCCGGGCCGGGTTTCCGATCTGGACCCAGAGGCCACGGCACGGCTGGTGGCGGTCAATCTGCTGGGGAGTTTCGAGGTCTCCCGCCTCGCACCGCCATTGTTGCGTGATGGCGGGCAACTGGTCCTCTTCGGTTCGGTCGCGGGATATTTCGGCCTGCCGGGCGGGCAGCCCTATAGTGCTACCAAGGCTGCGGTAAACAACCTGGCCGAGACCCTGCGGACCGAACTGGCGCCGCGCGTCGACGTGCGGCTTGTCTGCCCAGGGTTCGTCGCGACCCGGCTGACCGCGAAGAACAGCTTCCCTATGCCCGCGATGCTCACAGCGGAAGAGGCGGCGCAGGAGGTGATCCGTGGTCTGAAGGGGCGTGCCTTTGAGATCCATTTTCCCAAAAGGTTCACCCGGGCGATCAAATGTCTGAGGGCACTGCCCTATGCGCTCTCGCTGCGGTTGACCGGGCGGCTCAGGCCAGGCGACCGCTGAGCGCCGCCACCCCGGCCCAGGCCGCAAAGCCGGTCAGAACCGTGCCCCAGAGCCCATCGGCCAGCACCTGTTGCCAGGACCAGTCTGCCAGCGTGGCGTAATTCGTCATCTCATAAGTGCCATAGCACATCGCCCCGAGCAGCGCCCCAAATGCCAGGGCCTGCAACGGTGCCCCGGCTTTCAGCGCGGGCAAAGACACGAAGAACAACAACCCCGCGATATAGAACAGGTAGAAAACCACCGCAGGCCCCAGCCGGAGCGGCGCGGCCAGCAGATGCCCGATATGGGTCTCGAATATCGGACGGATAATGTAGCGGATGCCAGCCATATCGAGGCCCAGAAAGACCACCGCCGTCACCGCATAAAGAAGTATGGCCTGGCCCATGGTCTGCCCCGTGCTGTCAACCGCATCCATCGGAATACGCGACGCGGGCAGAGTTGGATCACGTCGCATTCTTGCTTTGAGTGCGATCCCTGCCCCGAAGACCGCGCCTAGGGCCTGCATCCTGCGACAGATGCCAGACACTGCGCGCGAGAGGCGGATCCCGGCAGGGAAGATATGCCGCTGGCGTCAGATCTGAGCGGATTGCGGTTCTGCCGCCCCGATTTCGGCAAGATGCGCCAGAAGAACCGGCAAAGCGGTGGTCTTCCAGGCCAGCCAGGCCTCTTCCAGTTCTGCCGCGCTGCGGGTCTTTTTCAGGGTCGCCAGACCGCGCAGGAAAATCGCAAAAGTCCCGTCGAGGAGAAGCAGGATGCGCTTGTCCTGCAAGGCCGCCGCGCCGAAGGCCAGTTCATACATCCGTTTTTGCAAAGCGCGCTGCGAGATCGCATAGTGATGCATCCGTGTGCCGAGCTCGGGATTGGTGCGAGCGGCCAGCAACAATTCCCCCACCACTTCGAAAATGCGCCCCATGGCGACAAGGCGCAGCTGCTCCAGCGCGGCATCGGCACGGGCGGGCATATCACGCGGCAGTTCCGCCATGCGCACCTCATATTCCGCGACACTGCGCTGGAACAGGGCATCAACCGACGCGGCCAGCAGATCCTCGCGCGTGCCGAAATGATGCAGATGGGCGCCATGGGTCACACCGGCCCGGGCCGAAATCGCGGCAATGGTGACTTTCTGATAGCCGCTTTCCCAAAGCTGCTCGATGGCGGCGTCGATCAGCTTTTGCCGGGTCATCAGGCTTCGCAGCTGGGGCGGGCGGGCCTTTTCGGTCTTTCGCGGTGCCATACTCACTTCCGGGTGTCAGGTCAGACAGGACTTTTGTGCCCCTAGCAGGGCTGATGAAACACCTTTGCGCGGATCGACCTGCACCAGAACCGACAGACCCGAGGCGACCAGAAGGTCATCTTCGAAGATCTCATGCGACATGTCAAAAGAGCTGTTGCCGATCCGGCTGACCACGGAACGGGTGACAAGGCGGCGCGCTGCGACCGGCTGGGCGTGAAAATCGACACGCAAAGAGACCAGGCGCCATTCGACATCCGGGGCCTGCGGAATGCCGGCCAGAAAATCCAGCCTTGCATCCTCGATCAGCTCCGCCAGTTTCAGGCTGTTGACATGACCCATCGCATCGCGGTCGGCAAAGCGCAGTAACGCCTCGCGGCTATGGCGGGCCGCGGTCATGCCACCACGCCGATCCGGGGCCGCATATTGAAGGCCTCGCGCACATCCGTCGAGCTGGCCAGTTTGATGTTCAGCTTATCGAGGATCTCGGCGATCAGATTGACCTGTTCGGCATTGGATTTCGCGAGCTCTCCTTTGCGGATATAGAGCGCATCCTCCAGCCCGACCCGGACACCGCCGCCGCGACAGGCCGAAGCCGTGCCGAAGGCCATCTGCTGACGGCCGGCGGCCAGCACCGACATATAGTAATCATCCCCGAACAACCGCTCGGCTGTTTCGTAGAAATGCTCAAGATGGCTCGGATGGACGCCGACACCGCCAAGGAAGCCGAAGATGAACTGCACCATCATCGGGCCGCGGATAATGCCCTGATCGCGCAGATATTTCAGGTTGTAGAGATGCCCGATATCATAGCATTCACATTCAAAGACCACGCCCTCGGCCCCGAGTTCAGTCACGATATCTTCCAGCACCTGGAAGGAATTGACCGAATATTTCGACTTGGATTCAAGCAGGAACTGCTCTTCCCAGTCATATTGCCAGTCTTTTTTCTTGCCCGCCATCAGGTGAAAGCCGAAATTGATCGAGCCCATATTGAGCGAGACCATATCGGGTGACATCGCACGCGCGGCGGCGAGCCTTTCGTCCATGGTCATGCCGGGTGCGCCGCCGGTGGTGATATTGACGACCGCATCACAACGCGCCCGGATCCCCGGCACGAACTGGCCATAAACCGCCGGATCGGCGGTCGGGCGGCCATCATCCAGACGGGCGTGAAGATGCACGACAGCGGCGCCTGCGGCATGGGCTTCGACAGCGGAATCCTCGATCTGTTTCGGAGTGATCGGCAGATAGGGCGACATGCTCGGGGTATGAACGCCCCCCGTCACCGCGCAGCTGATGATGGTCTTATTGAACTTGAACATTCGGCATTCCTTGTTGCGGCGAAGCGCGGGATCAGACGTTTTACCACTCAGACGCGGGCGAAGGGGGCGACCATTTCGCTGGAATAGCCCTCGAAATTACCGCAGACGGCCAGTTTCTGGCCGCTGACATGACGCGCCTCGTCCGACAGAAGGAAACCCACGCTATTCGCGATATCCTCCCCGCTGACCATGGTTTTCAGCGAGGTGCGCGCGGTGAATTCCGCGATGGCCTCGTCAAAGCTGATGCCACGGGTATCGGCCTGGGCCTGGGCCACGGCTTCGATCCTGACGCCCTCGACGATACCGGGCACCACCACATTCGAGCGGATGCCCCAGGGGCCAAGCTCCATCGCCATGGTCTCGGACAGCATTTCCAGCGCGGCTTTCGACACGACATAGGGTGCGCGCTGCGGAAAACCGTTGCGGGTACAGGCCGAGGAAATCGACACAATCGCCCCGCGCCGTTGCTTCTTCATTACGGGCGAAACGTTCTTGACCAGAATTGCTGCGGAAATCACGTTGATCCCGAGCACGCGTTCCCAGTCTTCGGCAGAGATGGAATCGATCAGACCGGTCGGCCCTGCGATCCCGGCGCAATTCACCAGCCCCTCGATCGGCACAGGGCCAGAGGAGAGCTCGGCAACAAGCGCCTCCACCTGCCCGGAATCGCTTACATCGCAGGGGTAATGCAGGATCCCTGCCCCCGTTTCGGCAGGCGCATTGAAAGGGTCCAGCGCCACGGCCGTCCCACCCTGAGCCGCGATTTCACGACAGATTGCAAGACCGATCCCTGCGCCACCTGCCGAGACGATGTAGTAGCCCTGACGAAGCATCTTCCCGTCCTAAAAAATTATTCTTGTAATGTTTTGCTTGACTAGATCGGGCACGTCAACAATTCTGTTTCAAAAAATGAACCAGGAGGTGACGGTGGAATTTGGTGTGGTCATCGACCATTTGCCGCTGCTTGTCGGCGGGGCCCTGCGCGGCGTGCTCTACGCGGTGGGGGGCTTTGTCATCGGCATCGCCTGTGCGGCGCTGATCATCCTTGGCCGCATGGCCTGGGGTCGTTGGGTGACCATCCCCAGCCAGATCTTTGTCGAGATTGTCCGCAATACGCCCTTTTTGCTGCAGGCCTTTTTCCTGTATTTCGGCCTCGCGAAACTTGGGGTGACGATGCCGGGCTATGTCGCGGCAATCATCATCGTGACCTTCAATTCCGCGGCCTATGCGACCGAGATCCTGCGCTCGGGCATGCTCGGCATTCCGAAAGGCCTGCTTGAGGCCGGCGACTCACTTGGCTTCACCGCCCTGCAGCAATTCCGCCATGTCGTGGCGCGGCCGATGCTGCGCGCGGCACTTCCCGCGCTGAGCGGCCAGTTCATCATCATCATGCTGAACACCTCGCTCCTGTCGGCCATCGCCATTCCCGAGCTGAATTACGAAGCCTCAAACCTCGCCTCGACCAGTTTCCGTCCGTTCGAGGTCTATGTCGTCGTGGCCGTGATCTATCTTGCGCTCTCTTCGGTCTTTGCCGGGCTCTTTGCCCTGATCAGCCGGCGTGTCAGCGGCAGCTGGGGCAGTGAGCGCCGCATGCAGGATGTTGTCTGATGCGTGAATTCAGCCAGAAACATATGATCCTGATCCTTCAGGGCCTGGGCTGGACGATGGCCCTGACCCTCGCCGCGATGGTCTTTGGCGGCATTCTGGGCCTGCTGGTCGCGGTCCTGCGCAGTTCTCCCAATCGCTGGATCTCCCTGCCCTCGGCTGTCCTGATCCGGCTGTTCCAGGGCATCCCGCTGGTTGTCGTGATCTTCATGATCTATTTCGGCATCGCCCGGACAGGCTATAATGTCTCGCCCTTTGTTGCCTGCACCGTGGGGCTGTCGCTTTTCGCTGCGGCCTTTCTGGGAGAGATCTGGCGCGGGGCGCTGCTTGCCATTCCGCGCGCGCAGTGGGAATCCGCCGACAGCCTCGGCATGACCAGCTTTCAGATGCTGCGCATTGCCATCCTGCCGCAGGCGCTCAGGCTTTCGGCCCCGGCAACGGTGGGCTTTCTGGTGCAGCTGGTAAAGGCCACCTCGGTCTGTTCGATGGTCGGCTTTGTCGAGCTGATGCGGGCCGGCCAGATGGTCAATGGCACCACCTTCGACAGTTTCCGCGTCTTTGGCATCGTCGCGGCGCTTTATCTGCTGATCAACCTGCCCATGTCCTTCGCGGCGAAGCGCCTCGAAAAGCTGAAGCTCTGAGAGAGGGCCCATGTCACTCATCGAACTGAACGCCGTCACGAAATCCTACGGCACCCATCAGGTGATCTATGATGCCACGCTGTCCATTGCTGCGGGCGAGGTGATTGCGCTGATCGGCAAAAGCGGCTCTGGCAAGAGCACGCTGCTGCGCTGTCTGAACGGGCTGGAGCAGATTTCGGGTGGCAGCCTGACAATTGCCGGCACACCGATCAGCTATGAAAAGGCGAAGCTGCGCGCTTTGCGCCGCAAGGTCGCCATCGTTTTTCAGGGCTATAATCTCTTTCCGCATATGACAGTCGAGGACAATGTGGCGCTTGCGCCGCGCGTCACCGGCAAGGCGAGCGGTGCCGAGGCGCTGAAGCTTGCCCATCGCTATCTGGAACGCGTCGGTCTGGCCGACAAATTCCGCGCCCATCCGCGCGATCTCTCGGGCGGCCAGCAGCAGCGCGTCGCCATCGCGCGCGCCCTTGCCGTGCAGCCCGAGATCCTGCTGCTTGACGAGGTGACGGCGGCGCTTGACCCCGAACTGGTGGGCGAAGTGCTCACGGTGCTGGGCGAGCTGGCGGAACAGGGCCTGACCATGGTTCTGGTGACCCATGAGATCGCCTTTGCCCGCAGGGCCGCCAACCGCATTGCCTTCATGCATCAGGGGCGGTTGCACGAGGTCGGCCCGGCAGAGGCAACGATCAGTCAGCCACGGACCGCCGAGCTGCAGAAGTTTCTTTCTGCTGTCCGCTGACAACCAATAACAGGGAAGATGGAGACTAAGATGATCAGACAATTCAGCAAGGTTGCAGCCGGTGCCATGGTCAGTCTGGGCCTGGTTCTCGGGGCGGGAATGGCTGTGGCAGAAGATCTGCCCGCCATTCTGGAAAAGAAAAAGATCGTGATCGGCGTGCAGAATGACCTGCCGCCCTATAGCCTGATCGGCGATGCGAACCAGCCCGTCGGCCTTGATATCGATGTGGCCCAGGAAATCGGCAAGCGCCTCGGGGTCGAGGTCGAGCTGGTGGTCCTGACCGGCGCCAACCGTGTGCCCTATCTGATCTCGAACCGGGTTGACGCCGTGGTCGCGACCATTGGCATCACGCCCGAACGCCGCGAGGCCATCGGCTTCACCCGCCCCTATCTGGTGTTCCGCACCGTCATGGTGGCGCCGAAGGATCTTGATGTCACCAGCAATGAAACCATCGGCGACAGGGTTGTGGGCGTGACCCGCGGCACCATGATGGATCCGCTGATCACCAATGGCGCGCCCGCCGGCACCAATATCCAGCGCTTTGACGATGATGCGACGACCTCGGTCGCCCTTGTCACCGGCCAGGTCGACATGATCCCCACCGGCGAGGCCATCGTGATGGAAGTGATCCGCCAGAACCCCGCACGCAATCTGGAAATCAAATATGTCATGGCCAGCACCTATGCCGGCATTGGCGTGAACAAGGATAATACCGCGCTGGTGGAAAAGCTGGACGAGGTGATCACCGGGATGGAGGCCGACGGCAGCCTTGGCGCGATCTATCTGAAATGGATCGGCAACGAGATGCCCGACCTGCCCAAATCGCTGGATGAGCTGAACTGAGCCGCAAACGGCCGTTCGCGGCGCGCCTGCGCGCCCTCGCCCCGCCAGAGTTGCCACGTCGCAGATGCGATGCCGCAACTCTGGCGGGGCACTTGTTTTCCTGCCGGAGACCTCACCGATGACCGTTGCCCTGCCCGCCTCCCTTGCCGATGGCGCTGCCGAAATGCGCACCTGGCTGCGCGCGCTGCATCAGATTCCGGAGCTTGGCTATGAGGAGCATAAAAGCGCGGCCTTCGTGGCGGCACGGCTTGGCGAGATGGGCCTGGAGCCGGTCACCGGCATCGGCGGCACCGGCGTTGTTGCGGTGCTGAAAGGCCAGGGGCTGGCGCCTCCGATCGGATTGCGGGCCGATATGGATGCGCTGCCGATTGAGGAAGCCAGCGGCCTTGACTGGGCCTCGCGCGTGCCAGGCGTCATGCATGCCTGCGGACATGACGGCCATATGGCGATGCTGCTGGGTGCGGCGCGGCATCTGACAAAGGCCCCGCCCCCGCCCGGAGATGTCGTCTTCATCTTTCAGCCCGCCGAAGAAACCGGCGCCGGCGCGGCCGCAATGATCCGCGACGACTTGTTTGAGCGGTTTGATATCCCGGCGATTTACGGGCTGCACAACTGGCCGGGGCTGGAATTTGGCCGCTTTCTCGCCTGCGACGGCGCGCAGATGGCGGCTGTCGATCGTTTTGACATCACCCTGACCGGCACGGGTTGCCATGCCGCCATGCCGCATCTGGGGCGCGATGCCCTGCTGGGGGCAAGCCAGCTGCATCAGCTCTTGCAGGGGATCGTGGCACGCAATGCTGATCCTCTGGACAGCGCGGTGGTCTCGGTCACCCAGATCCATGGCGGCGAGGCCTATAATGTTCTGCCGGAAACCGTGGTGATGCGCGGCTGCACCCGCAGTCTCAGCGCCGAGATGCGTGATCTGATCGAGACGAGGATGCGGGGCATCAGCGCCGGGCTGGCCGCGAGCCTCGATCTGAAGATCACGCTCGACTATCACCGCGGCTATCCCGTCACCCAAAACAGCGCAAAGGAAGCCGGTCTCGCGCGCGAAACCGCGCTCCGGATGCTTGGGCCCGCTTCTGTCGATCCCGCGCCGAAACCCTCGCTCGCCTCCGAGGATTTCGCGTACTTTCTGGAGAAACGCCCGGGCTGCTACGGCTTTCTCGGTGCGGGCCCCGGGCCGGCACTGCACAGCCCGCGCTACCGCTTCAACGAAGACCTCCTGCCGGTCGGCGCGGCCTGGTGGGTAGGTCTGGCGCAGCGGGTGGCGCTGGTCTGACCCACCGGTCCCGAATGCTACGCCGGGGCGTCGTTTAAGACCTCCGGCTCCCCATGGCATTTCCGAGGATCGTTACAGGCGGTCCTTGCGGCGATACTGCGGATCATCCAGCCCGATCACTGTAATGAATCCCGGCAGGGCGCGGATCCTGTTGATCCAGGCGCGGATCGCG